>DATLTP010000001.1:0-3825 GCA_035533535.1 Bacillota bacterium
GGCCGACGATGACCAGGAGGCGGCCCCCTGACCCACCCATCCTGACGACCATTGCTGCCGTCGCCGACCCACGTACAGCACGGGCGACTGCCTTGGCGCTTCAAACAGCGCACGGGCCGTCGTCCGTGCCGCTTCACCCGCCCCCAACTTCCACCCGTTCAGCGACAATCAGTGCCAGCAATCCGCGTCAGCCAATCCTGACGCCAACAGCCCACCATGACGGCGCCGCCCACCTGCTCGGGCATCGCCGGATTCTTGGGCACAAAGTGTTGGCAGCCGAGACATGTCAGGAAGGCGAATGGCCGCTCGGACATTGACCCGCCCCCCTAAGAGAGGATTCGACTACCAGTTGGGAATTGAGGCTGTGGAGCCGTTTCGAGGCGGGGCGGGCGAGCTGAGGTGCGGTGGGCGTGGCAGAGCCGAGACGGCGTGAAGAGCCATCCGGAAGGCGTGTCCAAGTTGGGGTCAGGGACGTGGCCGCACCCTCTTTCGCCCTGGCGGAGATCAGATGGTCAGCGGGAAGGTGTCGCGGAGCCATTGATCAGTGAGTTTTGGGGCCCAGTGCTTGAGATGCCAGGCTATGGTGGCAAGTGCGCTGCGGCCGAACCAAAGGTAGTCGCGACGGTGGCGGGCGTTTTGAACCTCGGTGTAGTCCAGCCAGGCATGCCAGCGTTCGACGGCGGTGCGGCGGCGGAACAGGGCCTTTCTGGGCTTGGTGGCGGATGGAACTGGGGTCAGAGCGCGCGGGTCGTCGAGGGCGTTGAGGCAGAGGCTTTTGTGGGCGAAGGGGCAGGGATTCTCGCAGTCTCCGCCGCGCGGACAACTCCATGCCAGGACGTGGGGCTTGCTGTGGCCGCGGGAGAGCAAGGGCAGAGCTGCCTGGCAGACGGGTACGCCGTCGGAGGAGATGCGCACGCCTGCTTTGGCGAGGCGGCGCTTGATGGCGGCTTTGAGCTTGGCGGGACGGGTGCGGGCGACGAGCGGGTCGAGGCCGTGATGGTAGCAAAGGCGCAGGAACGGCTCGCCCTCGTAGGCCTTGTCGAAGAGCCCGTAGCGGAGACGGATACTGCTTTGGGCGTATTGGCGGCAGGCGTGGTGCAGGACGATGGCGCCGGAGTCGGCGTCGTTGCAACTGGCCGGTTCGAGGTTGAGGCGCAAAGGCAGGCCGAAGCTGGAGTTGGCCTCGATGAGGGTTTGCAGGTGCCTGCCGACGAACCAGCGGCTGCGGTGTAGCGGGTCACGGTTGATGGCGACGGTTTGATTGAGATGTTTGACCACGGGAATGTGCATGATCGCGGTCGCTGGATGTACCGGCGTGGGTTGAGGGGATGCCCGCGCGCTGGCGCGGGGCCATCCCCTTGGGGGCGGAGTTCACAGGCGCCTCGGGAAGAAAGACAGCTGGTAGGCGTCGGCGTGCAGCGAGCGGACGTGGGTGGCGATGGCATCTGGGTCAAGGCGGCGCAGGTCGTTGACCATGGTCGAGAGTGCGCGGCGGCAGGCCAGCAGGACGAACTCGTCGGCGAAGCGCAGGCGGATGTCCTGGGTTGGGGTATGGAGATCGAGCAGGAGGCGGTCGTCGTGCAGGGGGTCGGCGCGTACGACGGTGGTGACCAGGCTCAGCGGCAGTTCGGCGGGCAAAAGGATCTCCTTCATGGCACGGACCTCCTTGATTTGGGTTGAGATCGGGGCTGGATCGGCTCAGTTGAGTTCGGCGGCCACGGTCTCGGCCAGTTCGGCATCGACCTGATCGCGACCGCGGGTGGCCGCCTGCTGCAGGCAGCGGGTGGCAAGGCGATTGACGGCGCGGGGGATGCCCTTGGTGGTCTGGAAGACGGCGTTGGTGGCCTCAGGGGTGAACAGCGGGCGCACGCACCCGGCGAGTTCGAGGTGATGCTGCAGGTAACGGGGGGTTTCGTCCCGGTCCAGGCCGAGCAACTGCAGCCACAGGCCGACTCTCTCGGACAGCGCGAGCAGGCTCTTCTGGCGGACGTGGCGGGCCAGTTCTGGGTGACCGGAAAGGACCAGGGCGAGCACGGGGCGGCCGTCGAGCTCGAAGGCGGTCAGCAGGCGCAGCTGTTCGAGCACGGGGACGGGAACGTCCTGGGCTTCATCGACCACGAGGACGGGGGTGCGGCCGGCCTCGGCCAGGGCGGCCAAGCGTTGCCGAGTGCGAGTGCGGGCCTCAGCGGTGGACCAGGGGGCGCTCTCGCCCAGGACGTTGAGCAAATCGAGGTAGAGATCGCGGGGGGCGGCCGGCGGGTGGGCAAGGACCAGGAAGCGGTAGCGGGCGGGGCTCTGCTGGGCGACCAGCGCGCGTAAGAGCGTGCTTTTGCCGGAGCCGGTCTCGCCACAAAGGACCACGATCTGGCACTGGGCCAGCGCGTAGTCCATCTGCTGCAGCACCTGCGCATGCAGGCGGGCGGAGTAAAGGGCCATGGCCGGCAGGTCCTTGCGGAAGGGCGTGGCGGTGAAGCCGAAGTGCGCCTCAAACATGCGCCTGACCTCCTTGATTGGCGTGGCGGGCTCTGAGATGGGCGGTGGTGATGAACTCCAGGTAGTAGGCCAGGTGCCGGCCGGTGCCGAAGCGGGCGGCGTAAAGCGCGATGGCGCGGGATGTGAGGTCAGCCTGGAAGCCCCCGGCCTGCCGCCAGCTTTGGGCGAGCCAATCCAGTTCGCGGGCTTCGAGATTTCTGCCCAGGTGCAGCTCCAGCAGCGCCGCGGCGGCGGCCTCGGTGAAGTGGCCGAACAGGGGGGCCGCGGCGGGTGGCAGCTTGGCGAGGTGGTCCTTGAGGGATGCCTGTTGCTGGGCATCCAGGAGGTCGAGCAGGCTCTGCTGGGGGCGGGGCCGCGGCGGCACCGGCTCCTGGCGGGGGACGTCGGTCGGCGGCAGGTAACGGCAGGCGACCTGCAGGAAGCGGTCGTCTTTCCAGATCTGGACGGACTCGAGCCGGTCGGGATGGAAACGGATCTGGACCGCCTCGCCGACCAGCGCGTCGTCGCAAAGGTAGCTGCGGCCATCCCAGGCGATCAGCGCCGTCTTGTTGACGCGCCGGCTTTCGCGCAGCAGGAAGGCGCCGTCGACGGTGACGGGATCCAGGTGGCGCAGGGGCGTCTGATCCGCCTCCCATGCCTGACGCGGCGACAGTGGCGGATGAGCACCCAGACCGGCGTGGGGCCGGCTGTGGTAAAAGCCCTCCAGCCAGGCATCCCAGAAGCGGTTGAGCTCACCCAGGGTCGGGATCATGGCCTTGGCGGCCATCTCGGGGACGAAGCTGTCCTGGAAGGTGCGAAAGAAGCGCTCGACGACACCGCGCGCTTCGGGTTCGCCGACATGCGCCCGCAGGTGGCGGATGCCGAGATGCTGACAGCCGCCGGCGACCAGCGAGCCGGTCAGCTCGCGGCCGTTATCCACGAATAGGGCCTTGGGCAGTCCGTATTGGGCGATGGCGCGCTTGAGAGTCTGTTCGACGTGGACGGCCTGGCGGGAGGGGATGAACCCGCCGGCGACGATCAGGCGGCTCTTGTGATCGATGATGGCCAGCAGGATGGCGCGCTGGATCTGATCGCCGTCGCGGAAGCTGAGGGCTGGCAGGCAGAAGTCGGCGACCCAGAGATCGTTACGGCAGGCCTTCTGGAAACGGCGCAGCACGCGGCGGGCCTGGGCCAGTCTCTTACGGGTCTTGCCCAGGCGCCGCAGGTGACGGTCCAAGGTCACCCGGCTGATTCGGCCCTGGCAGTCTGGATCAAGTCGCTCCATCAGGGCGATGATGGTGGCCGTGCTGCGCCGGGGCTCCTCCTCGCGCAGCCTGACGGCCTCATCCAGCC
>DATLTP010000002.1:0-4513 GCA_035533535.1 Bacillota bacterium
CACGGCGCCAGACAGCCGAAGCCGCCTGACCCCTGATCCATTTCGATTCCTCTACCCCGCGCCCTAAGACGCGAAGCACAATTTGACGGGCCCATCTTCGCCCTTTTCCCCACACACTGTTCAGTTGCCAAGGTACCCGCGTCGGCATGACCGACGCAACTCGAAATCATATCAAAACGATGACCGCGGGTCAACCGCAACATTTGCCGCAGCGACCACATTCAACTCGCGGGGCGAAGCGCCCCACCTCGCACGACCCGAGCCCTGATGCCTTACTGCTGCCCGGCGAACCGGGTCAACGGCCAAGGGGTCAAGCCTGCGGGCCGAAACGAACTGCCGGCATCGTGCCCGGCTACCTTAACGCCGCCCGGCGAACCGGGTCAACCGCCAAGGTTCTGGCTCGCGGGGCGAAACGCCCCATCCGACCTGCCGGCCGATCACTGCGGCCCGCGCCGCTCGCGATCGAGCTTTGCTACCTTAACGCCACCCGGTGAACCGGGTCAAGCGTCAAGGTTCTGGCTCGTGGGGCAGAACGCCCCAATTTGCCGCGGCGACGGCGAAGCCGTGGTCAGGTGCCCTGCACCCGACCGCCGACTTCCGCCATGGCCCATGCTTCTTTGGTACCGGTACCGGGATTCGAACCCGGGTTACCGCCGTGAGAGGGCGGCGTCCTAGGCCTCTAGACGATACCGGCGATTGGCTGGGGGAGGAGGATTCGAACCTCCGCACCGAGATCCAGAGTCTCGAGTCCTACCGCTAGACGATCCCCCAACGAAGCAGCGTAATTATAGCGCCCGCTCAGGCCGCCGGCAAGCTGGCCGCCCGCAGGCGGCGGCACGTTTCGTCGCGGCCCAGCAGCTGAACAACCAGAAAGAGGCTCGGCCCGACGGTGCGGCCAGTCAGCACCAGGCGAGTCGGGTGGATGATGTCCGCCGGCTTGACGCCGCGCTCCTCGGCCAGGGCGCGGTACGCGACCTCAGCGGCCTCAGCGGAGAACGCCGTCAGCGACTCCAGCCTGTCCGCGGCCATCGCGAGCAGCGCAGGGGTTCCGTCGCGCATATGGCGGCGCACCCCGTCTGGATCGAGCGCCGCCGGCGGCTGAAAAAAGTAGTGGATGGCATCGGGCAGGTCGGCCAGCGTCCGCACACGCTCGCGCACGGCTTCGACAACGGCGCCCAGCCAAGCAGGGTCAGCCTGGCGCCACGGCAGGTCCGCCGCGTCCAGCCACGTGGCCGCGCGCGCACACAGATCAGCGGGGGCCAGCAGGCGCAGGTGCTGCGCGTTCATCCATGTCATCTTGTCTTCGTCATACACGGCCGCTGACTTGCTGACGCGTTCCAGGCGGAAGGCCTGCACGATCTCGTTAAAAGACAGGATCTCCCGCCCATCTGGCGCCGACCAGCCCAGAAGGGCGAGGTAGTTGACCAGCGCCTCGGGCAAAAAGCCCCGGTCCCTGAACTCATCCACCGATGTCGCGCCGTGGCGCTTGCTGAGCTTATGGCGGTCGGGGCCCAAGATCATTGGCACATGCGCGAAAATCGGCAGATCGTAGCCCAGCGCCCGGTAGAGGAGGATCTGCTTGGGGGTGTTGGACAGGTGCTCGTCCCCACGAATGATGTGCGTCATGGCCATGTGGACGTCGTCGACCACGACGCCAAAGTTGTAGGCCGGCAGGCCATCCGACTTCACGATCACGAAGTCGTCCAACTCCGCCGTGTCGAACTCGACGTCGCCGTAAATGAGGTCATGCACCACAAGCGGCTCCGGCGGCGGCAGCCGCAGGCGGAGCGCGGGCGTGCGGCCTTGGGCGCGCAGCGTGCTCCGCTGCGCGTCAGACAGGTCGCGGCAGCGCCCGTCATACTTGGGTGGGCGGCCCTCCTGCCGGGCCTGCTCGCGGCGGGTCTCCAGCTCCTCGGGGGTGCAGAAGCACTCATACGCCGCGCCCGACGCCTGCAGCCGCCCGGCGGCCGCCTGGTAGTGGGGGAGGCGCTCCGTCTGGCGGTAGGGCCCGTATGGCCCACCGACCTCGACACCCTCGTCCCACTGCAGCCCCAGCCAGCGCAGGCCGTCGCAGATGGCGCGGGCCGAGGCCTCCGTTGACCGCGCGCGGTCCGTGTCCTCAAAGCGGAGGACGAACTTGCCGCCGGTGCTTCGGGCGAACAGCAGATTGAACAGGGCCGTGTGGGCGCCCCCGACATGCAGCGTGCCTGTCGGGCTCGGCGCCCACCGCACGCGCGTGCTCAAGCGGGCTCTCTCCCTTTGTGCAGGAAACGTGTTGCCAGTTTAGCAAAGGCGGGCGCGCGGGAGCAAGGGAACCTAGGCGACGGCGCCCAGCACCAGCAGGACGGCGAGGCCCGGGACGCCGAGGAGCCCGACGACCACGGCGCTGGCCGGATTCAGGGCGACGTGCAGCCCAATGGGCCGGGCCAGGGCGTCCAGGGCCCAAAGCACGGCGCCGCCCAGGACAAGCCGGTAGAGTCCGGTAGCCAGCCAGAGCAGCGGCCGTTGCAGCCAGCGGACCACGATGTAGACGGCGACGGCGCCAGCGAGGTAGGCTGCCAGCACGTCCGGGCCGGGCAGGGTGGGGGAGAGGTTAGCCATCGCCCTCACCTCGCGCCTCGCCGCGAGCCAGTTGCAGCAGGTAGCCCAGGCGCCGCTCAGCCGCCAGCATGCGGTGGATGGCATGATCCACGAGCGCCGGTTCGCGCGCCATGTTAAAGAGCGCCTCGGCCGCCGCCAGCTCGGTCTGGGCGTCCGAGATCTCAGCCTGCGGGCTCTGGGGGACCTGGACCGCCATCGCCATCGCCCTCCGGGCAACAGGCTATGCACGGCTTGCCCATCACATGTCCCGGCGGCCCTGCGCGGAGAGGCATTGACCGAACTTCGGCCCAGTGTCGCCTCGGCGCGGCAGATCTGCTGGGCCGCCCATCAGATATCGTGTCCCTGCTCGGAGGCGCGTTGGCCGAACTCACTGCCGCCCAGCGTCACCTCGGCGCGGCAGATCGATTGGGCCGCCCCTCACATGTCCCGGCGGCCCTGGATGGCGCGGCCGAGCGTCACCTCGTCGATGTAGTCGAGGTCGCCGCCCTCCGGCACCCCGCGGGCGATGCGGCTCACGCGGACGTCCAGGGGCTTGATGAGGCGTGCCAGGTACAGGGCCGTGGCCTCGCCCTCCACGTCCGGGTCCGTGGCCAGGACGACCTCGCGCACGGCTCCGCCATGGAGGCGCTGCAGCAGCTCGCGCACGCGCAGCTGGTCGGGGCCAATCCCGTCCACGGGGGACATGGCCCCATGCAGCACATGGTACAGCCCGCGGAACTCGCCCGTCTTCTCCATTGCGACGACGTCCTTGGGCTCCTCGACGACGCAGATCGCAGAGCCGTCGCGCGTGGGCGACTGGCAGAGCGCGCAGGGATCCTGGTCGGTGAGGTTGCAGCAGATGCTGCAGGGCCGCACCTGGGTGCGGGCGGTCAGGATGGCATCCGCCAAGCGGGCGACCTCCTGCTGGGGCCGGTCAAGCAGGTAAAAGGCCAGGCGCTGCGCCGTCTTCGGGCCGACGCCCGGCAGCCGGTTCAGCTCCTCGATCAGGCGGGCAATGGGGCCGGCGTAGCGGGTGCTCAACCGGGAAAGCCCGGCAGGCCTGGCGGCATCCGCATTCCGCCGGTGACCTTGGCCATCTCCTGGCTCATCATGTCCCGCGACTTGCGGACCGCCTCGTTCACGGCGGCCACCACCAGGTCCTGGAGCATCTCGACGTCGGCCGGGTCGGCCGCCGCCGGGTCGATCGCCAGCGAAACAAGGTCGCCGTTGCCGTTGCAGACTGCCTTGACGGCGCCGCCGCCGGCGCTGGCCTCCACGGTGCGCTGGCCGGCCTCCTCCTGCACGCGCTGCATGTCGGCCTGCATCTTCTGCACCTGCCGCATCATACGCTGCATGTCGCCGAAGCTCATTGCCGCAGCTCCTTCAGAACGGGATGGATCCGTCGGCTCCCCGGCGCCGGCCCGGTGCGATCAGCTCGCCGTCAAAGAGCTGGGCGGCCATCTCGGCGGTGGCGGCCGCGCCCTCCGGCGCATCCGCCACCAGGTCGACACCCCAGCTGCCGCCCAGCACCCCGGCCAGGGCCTGGGCGATCTCCGGCACCCGCATCTTGAGGAAATCATACGAACCGGCCACGCGCAGGGTCAAACGCCGCTTGCCGGCCGCGACCGGCCGCGCGAAGCGCAGGTTATGCTGCGTGGCGGGTTTCAGCCGGGCCAGGATGTCCGGCCAGCTGGCGATGACGCGCGCGAGCGGGTCATCGCCATGCCCGGAGGGATCCTGAGCGGCCGGCATTTCAGCGGGCAGGCCCGCGGCCGGAGGCGGTGATGGATCCACTGCTTCCGGATGGGTCAGCGCCGCCGCGGCCGGCGGACGTGCAGACGCCGCCGGGGCCGCGGCCGGACGTGGGGGCGCCGCATCCTGCTCGCTGCGCCGCGGACCAGGGGTCCGCACGTCGTTGGGCACGCCCGCAGCC
>DATLTP010000003.1:0-3019 GCA_035533535.1 Bacillota bacterium
CCGACCCCAGAGTCCACCGACAAGACGGGCCGGCCTGGGGCACGCGCCCCAACTGGCTCGGGCACCGGCCCGCGGCGCCGCAGCCCACCCGGCGCCGGCGCGGGCGCTGCCTCCCCCGAAGTTGGCGCGGGCACCGGCCCGCGGCGCCGCAGCCCGTCCGGCGCCGGGACGGGCGCTGCCTCCCCCGAAGTTGGCGCGGGCACCGGCCCGCGGCGCCGTAGCCCACCCGGCGCCGGGGCGGGCGCTGCCTCCCCAGGTGGTCGCGCGGCGGCCACGGCCACGACCAAGCCGCCCGCCGCCGGCCGCACGCCAGTCGGCGTCTGCCCCCGCTGCGGCGGCCCGGTGCTGGAGAGCCCCAAGGCCTTCGGCTGCGCCAACTGGCGGCCCGAGGCCGGGGGCTGCCGCTGGGTGCTGTGGAAGAGCGTCGCCGGCAAGACCCTGACCCCGACCCAGGCCGGCGAGCTCTTGAGCAAGGGCGAGACCAAGCGCGTGCTCAAGGGCTTCACGTCCAAGGCCGGCAGGAAGTTTGAGGCGCGCCTGCGCATGGAGCGGGAGACCGGCCGCGTGAGCTTTGTCTTTCCTGACCCTACCCCTACCCCAACCCAGCCGCGGCCAGCAGGGCCCGCCAGTCGGCCCGGTACTGCGGCAGCGGGTAGCTATGGCGCGCCACGTACGCAGGGTGGTACAGCGCCCATGCCGGCCCGTGGGTCGTCTCAACCCGGCGGTTGACGCACGCCCGCAGCGCCTGGCCGGTGACCTCGCGGCAGGCTGATCCGCCGAGCGGCACCAGCCAGCGCGGCCGCACAGCCGCCACCTCCGCCTGCCAGTGCGCGCGGCACTGCGCCCTCTCGCTGCCGGTGGGCGTGCGGTTGCGCCCGCGTGGGTCAAGGGGGTTGCACTTGACGGCGTTGGTCACGAAGTGGTCGTGGAGGCCAAACTCGGCGATCAGGCCCCAGAACAGCTCGCCGGAGCGGTCGCCGCGGAAGGGGATGCCCGTCCGCCCGGCGCCGAGTCGGCCAGGGGCCTCCGCCAAAAAGAAGAGCGTCGCGCCCGGGGAGCCCACCCCGGGGACACGCAGGCGCTCCGGCGGCATGCTGGGGCAGCGCCGGCAGGCCCGCACGGCAACGGAACAGGTTTGAACCGCGAGCGCGTCGCGCTCGCGGACCGACAGATCCGCAGCGGACTTCACCGCGAGAGCGTCTCGGGGTTCACGCAATGGGCGGGGGTGCGGCCGGCCAGCACGGCGAGCAGGTTCTCGGCGGCCAGGGTGGCCATCGCCGTCCGCGTCGCCACGCTCGCGCTGCCGATATGCGGCAGGGCCACCACGTTCGGCAGTTGCAGCAGCGGGTGGTCCGTCGGCAGCGGCTCCCGCTCGAAGACGTCCAGGCCGGCGGCCCAGATCCAGCCCTCGTGCAGGGCGCGCCGCAGGGCGGCCTCGTCGACCAGCGGGCCGCGCGCGGTGTTGATGAGGATGGCGGTCGGCTTCATCCGCCGCAGTTGCCGCTCGCCGATCATGTGGCGCGTCTCGGTTGTCAGGGGCGCGTGCACCGACACGAAGTCGGATGCGGCCAGCAGCTCATCGAGGTCGGCGCAGCGGCGCGCCTGGCAGGCCGCCTCGAAGGCGGGCTTGCTCGAGCGCGCGGTGTAGAGCACCTCCATCCCGAAGCCCCGCGCGCGGGCGCCGACGGCCTGGCCGATGCGGCCGGCGCCGATGATCCCCAGGGTCTTGCCGTGGACGTCCTGGCCCGCCAGAAAGAGCGGGGACCAGGTCTGCCAGCGGCCCTGCCGCAGGGTGCGCTCGGCCTCGGGCAGCCGGCGCGCCGCGGCCATCAGCAGGGCGAAGGCCAGGTCGGCTGTCGACTCCGTCAGCACGCCGGGCGTGTTGCAGACCGGTATGCCGCGCCGGGTGCATGCGGCGACATCGATGTGGTCGTAGCCGACGGCCATGGTGCTGACCACCCGCAACCGAGGGGCGGCGCGCAGCAGCTCCTCGTCCACGGCGTCGGTCAGCAGGCAGTAGAGGCCATTCGCATCGGCGACGCCCTGCAGCAGGTCCGGGCGGGGCACCGGCGGCTCCTCATGGTCCCAGGCCCGCACCGTGGCGGCCTGGTCGAGCAGGGTGCGGGCCTCGGCCGGGATGCGGCGGGTCAGAAAGATCAATGGTGCCAAACTGGCTCAACCTCCACACGGCTCGGGCCGAGATGTCAGCATTCAGGGCGTTCCGCCAAGTGTTGACAATTTGGCTCAACTGGGTGCATCTGGAATCATGGCACGCCTGCTCGCCGCCGTCGGCCTCCCCGTGGCCATCCTCCCGCGGCGGCGCACGTTCGCCCGACTCTTCGCCGCCCGGACCCTCACGTCCCTCTCCATCGGCATCTACCGCTTCGCGCTCATCTGGCTGGTGTACGTCCGAACCGGCTCCGCCATGCTGCTGGGCGGGGCGTCGGCGGCCATGGCCGTGGCGGCGCTGCTGGCCCCGGCCTTCGGGGCGATCGCCGACCGCCTGCCCAGGCGCGCCATCCTCGTGGCCACGGACACGGGGTGCGGGCTGGCCTGCCTCGGCCTGGCTGGTCTGGCGATGCTGCCACGGCTGGTCATGCCGGCGGCCTACGCGCTGGTGTTCATCGTGTCGGCGCTCTCGATGCTGGACTGGACGGCGCTCAACGCGACCGTGCCCCAGGTGGTGGCGGCGGGGGAGCTGGCCGAGGCCAACGGGCTGTGGTCGGCCGGGATGAACCTGGTCGAGATGGGGGCCCCGGCCCTGGCGGGGGCGGTGGTGGCCAGCACCGGGCCGGTGGCGGCCCTGCTGGCGACGATGGGCCTGTTCGCGGCAGCGGCTGGCGTGGTGGCGGGGGTGGCCGCCCCAAACGGGGCGGTAACCCCCACCACCACGAACGGGGCGGCTCCATCGGGCGGGGCGGCGCCATCGGACGGGACGGCTCCATCGCAAGGGGCGGCTTCATGGGAAGGGGCGGCTCCACCGGACGGGGCGGCTCCATCGGACGGGGCGGCTCCACGG
>DATLTP010000004.1:0-4038 GCA_035533535.1 Bacillota bacterium
ACGCCCGGGCCGCCGTGCAGTCCGGCGGTGTGCTGGCCTCGCTCCCCCCGGAGGCACCCAAGCCCGTCGTGAAGGTGGTCACGGACCAGGCGACGGACGCCCCCGCGGAGAGCGAGTGGCAGCAGCCCTATCGTGTGGCTGCCCTGCAGGTGCCCTCGACGGTGGACGGCCGGGCGGTGCTGGAGGACCACCCGTCCCTGGCGCGCCTGGTGACGCAGGTGGTGGACGTGGAGGGGCCGATCCACCGCGAGCTGGTGATGCAACGCATCACCGAGGCCTGCGGCGTGAGGCGTGCGGGTAGCCGCATCCAGGACTGCATCGGGCAGGCGGTCAGCACGGCGGCTGCCAAGCGGGAGATCGTGGTGCGCGACGGCTTCCTGTGGCCGAAGGGCCTGCGCGGCGTCCTCTGCCTGCGGGTGCCCGTAGCGGGCGACCCTGCCACGAAGCGCTCGGCTGACCAGATTCCCCCTGAGGAGTATGCCCTTGCCCTGGGCCACCTCGTGGCGCGGGGCGTGGGGATGGATCGCGAGGCGCTGATCGTTCAGGCGGCCAGGGTGTTCGGCTTTGACCGAGCCGGGGCGCGTATCGTCGAGACCATTGGGGGCGCCCTCGACCGATGCGTGGCACGTGGCACGTTGCTGGAGCAGGCGGGACGCATCACGGCCTCAGCCAGGGCCGATGGACCGATCTCCCTGGCCGCGGCCGCCGCGGAGCCCCGGGTCACCGGCGCCACTGCCCACAACGGTGCGTTGCGGATGCCCGCCGAGGACTCGGCCGAGCGCCCGCCGGCACCCACCCACCCGGCTGAGCCCGAGGACCCGTTTGACCTGGCGCGGTTCTTCCGCCGCCAGCGGATTGAAGTGATCGACAAGCGCGGCGACGGGGGCAGGCTGTGGGTGATCGCCGGGCCAGAGCTGGGGGCGATGATGGCCGATCTGGAGAGGCGTGGCGCCGCCTTTACCTTCGTGGCCGCGGGTGGAAAGGCCACCAGCCATCGAGCGGCGTGGTATTTGCAGTAGGCGCCGGGGGGTGACGCCGAGGGTTGGCTGGGGGGTCACGCGTCGTACGCCTAGTCCGCCCTGTCTGCCGCGTACCCCCAGGGGCGACCGGCGGGTGAGGACGCTTGGTGCGGAATCCTGACGGTGGCGTTGTCCGTCCGTCCCTGGGTTGCGGCCACGGAGCTGACGGCGAGCAGGAAGCAGTCGACGTCGGCGTTGCGCGTCCGTGCGTCGCGGCCACGGAGCTGACGGCGAGCCTCCAGCGTCAGGGGGTAAGGGCCGCTTCACGCTCCGCCAGGGACAGCACGCTCAAATTGTAGAGGTGGTAGGCGGTGGCGGACACGCTTGTGCCGAACTGGTCAGCCAGTGCGGCCACGGCAGCGGCGACGGTGCCCTGGCCCACGCCCGTCCACACTCGCTGCACCGCGCCGGGCGGCATGAGCAGGTAAGCGGCAAACGCATTCGCCCGGCGCTCCAGGTCGGGTGCCGCCCAGACGCCGCTGGCGACCGCCACCCGGCCAGTGACACTGCGGTCGAACATGAGGTGGCAGAGTTCGTGGGCTTCGGCAAAGCGCCGCGCCGGGATGGTGGCATTCTGTGGATGGTCGGCATTCACAAAGAGCACCGGCGCCAGGTCGGCGCTGGCGAGACTGGCCCCGCGCACCTTGGAGCGCAGGTGAACCGTCTTTGTGAGGATACGCAGTTTCCCGTACACACCGGCCAAATCAGGGGGCTCGTCAGGCTCCAAGTGCAGCCACTCGCACAAGGACTCCGCCAGCTCGTACCCTTGAATCCACTCCAGGCGGTCATCCAACGGTCGCGGCTCCGGCAATGCGGACATGGACGTCGCGGCTCTTACCGACGCCGAACCCGCCAACGCAGTCAGATCCGCCGCCGCAAAGTCGAGTTCCAGCGTCCTGAGCAGATCGGCGGCGGGAAAGGAAAACGCAATCGGGGCCGATACCCCCGTCACATTCTGCTGGACCAGCGCCGCAGCGACTTCAGCGCTGCCCAAGCGTCTGGTCAGCCAGCCCCGGATGGCGGCGCGGTTGCGGGGGACCGCTGTATCACGCGAACGCACGGGCCAGGCGATGGCCGACTCGCCGACGCCGTCTGCCGGTGCCTCCTCGCCAGCGGCGGAGGCTGCACCCTGGGACCGGGCGGGGATGAGGTGCTGACTCTCTGCGTGCACCCATGACACCTCCAGGCCGGGCTGTGGGGTGCGCTCCTCGTGAAGGACGGCGTCCCAATTTTCCGACAGCCACTCAAGCAGCGGCAGCAGATACCACGTGACCGACGGCAGAATCGAGTCGGGGGGTGACGAACTCGCGCTGAGGTAGAGCCCACCGGCCCAAATGGTTAGGGACCCCCACGACGCGGCCAGATCCGGGTGGGTGCGGCTCTTTTCAGGAGCAAGGCGGGGGCGTGGCGGCGTGGTGGGGCCGCGTAGGATGGATGGATGGATTTGCGTGCCACGGCGAGGCGTTGGGGTGGGAGTAGGCGGGCGAAGGCTGGGCGTCAGTGGTGGGTGGGAATGACGTGCCCGGCGTAGCGCTGCCGGTGGACGCGGTCCTGCTCCTGGGCGAGATGGAAGGCCCAGTAGCGGTCGAAGTCGCCGTTGGTGCGGAGGGCGCGGATCTTGAGCACCGCCTCGGCGCTGTTCAGGCCCCAGCGGGCGCCGGTGATGTCCATGCGGTCCTGGACGAGGTGGCGGCAGGCACCTTCGATGACGCCGGTGGCGATCGGCCAGCCGGAGGCCAGCGCGGTGGGGTAGTCGAGATAGGCCTTCTTGCGCAGCAGGTAGTCGGCGCACTCATCGGCGGCTTTGCGGGCCGAGGGCGCGAGGCGTGCGGTGGCCTTGCGGCGGATCGCGGCGGCCACGAGGGGGGCACGGCCGTCGAGGATCTCCAGGCCCTTTTCGCGGACCCAGCCCTCAGCTTCGGGGTCGTCCTCGGGAAAGAAGCAGCGCGCGGCCTTCCAGACGTATTCGAGGACGTGGACGAAGTCGACTAGGATTGTGACCTGCACATGGCGTCTTCGGGTCTGATCACGAATGCAGTTGAGCTGGTCGTTGTTGCCGTCGACCAAGGCCAGCCAGGTTCTGCGGTGGCGCGGGTCGCGCCGTTGAGCTTCGTCGAAACCCTGGGCGATGACCGTGGCGACATCGTCAACCACGCTGACGGTGACCCACTTGTTGCTGGTGGCTGGCGCGGGGGCCTTTTGCCGGTCGGGCGGACCCAGGATGTCCTCCTTGGTGCGGGGCATCGGCTGAACATCGAAGACGGCGGCGATCTCGGCCATGCGCTTGCGGTGGGCCTTGTGGCCCCCTGCGAGCCGCGTGCGCCCAGTCGCGGCCCGGGCCGTCGCAGCCGCGGCGGCGGTGCCGGGGCGCAAGGCCTCGGGGCGCATGACGACCCCCTTGCCGTCGAAGGAGAGGGCGAGCGGCATCTCGCCCGGCTGGGCGGGGCGCTCGGTGTGGGCGTAGAAGGCATCGAAGTCGACGGCCGCGCGCGCCACCAGTTCCTCCAGTTGGCGCTTGGGGAGTTCGACGGCTGGCGCATGGGTCGCCTCGCGCACGCCACAGACGGCCTCGGCGAAGGACCCCTTGCTGGCTTCGCTGGCGGCGAGGCGGCGGAGCCCATGCGAGTATTGCTCGGCGGGCAGGTTCAAGTCGGCGTCCGCGGGGCAGAGGTTGCCCAGCCCGCGCCGACGGTAGGCGAGGCGCTGGACGCGCACGTCGCCGAAGATGGTGGTCAGGGTGCCGGCCTGGTCGCGGACGATGTGGGTACGTGGCACGCCCTGGGCATCGACGACCGCCGGGAGGGGCTGCTCGCGCATGGCCCGCAGATCCAGGCGATCCTGCAGCAGTTGCTGCAGCACTCCGCGCCCTTGCTCGGCAAGTCTGTCCTCCAAATCGGCATGCGTCATCGCGTCGGCTTCGGTCGTCGCCAACTGCTCCAGCAGTTCGCCGAACTTGGCGATGGCGGACGCTGCCCAGGATTCGGCCGCCGTGGGGGTCACGCGCGTTGCCTCCCTTGCG
>DATLTP010000005.1:0-2233 GCA_035533535.1 Bacillota bacterium
GGTGAGTAGTTCGTATTAGGGGGGCAGTTGGTGGTGAGTTGCCCGTTTACCTCACATAGGGTGACTGAATCGGCATGCGCGGTTTGAGCGGCCGTGGGAATGAGCATCATCAGCGCCAGAAGGGCGGCAAGCACGCGCGCCAGGCTTCCGCGGCGTCGCCGCACAAACAAGGGACACAAGTGGCGTAGCAGCTCGGTGTTCATGAGTGGACCTCCCCTGTCCTTGCGGCAGCGTGATGAATGTGCCGGCGATGTGCCCAGATCTTGTCGTTGTCGTAGCGCCCGCTGAGATCGATCCGACCACCGCTCAGCGTCTCGTGAGCCCGCGGCTCCCGCGGGGCCAGATGGAGGGCATGCAACTCCCGCACGTCCAGCAGCGCGAGTTCCTCCTCGTCCAGTGCCAGCCCACTCCTCGTCGCCACATGCCGCACCCGCTCGGCCGCCCTGCTCCAGGCGTCGAACCTCAGCCGCGTGTCTGCTTCCAGCCGTACCATCCTGACACCTCCCTATCCGTCCCCTCATTCCTACCCGCGGGCGCCGGCTTCCAGTGCGTAGTCTGGGGCAACATCGCGCCCGACACCACACAAAACCCACGCCGCGAGCCACGGTGTCACCACGTTCTCAGCTGCTCTCCATCCTCATCGCCATTGCCACGTCCTCCTCTGCTCTCGCGGCGACTATTCGACCCTGCCGATCACCTACAGCCCCGTAGGTCGTGCGTTGCTACAATCCCGCGGCGGCCGCCGCGACGGACTCCGCCAGGCGCTCCAGGTCAACGGAGAGTGCGCTGCTACTGCCTCCCTGGTGGACGTGCAGGCGGGTGGCGCCCTCGCTGGCCGTGCAAGCGAGTCGCACCACATGGGTGCAAGCCTCGACATGCAGACGATAGGCGACCAGCCACGGCGGCTCGTACGCCACCACCTCGCCCGTGGCCGCCACCAGGCGCTCGCCTCGGCGCATCGTCAGTGCGAACACCATGCCGACGCCCAGCGGCCCCGCCGCGCACGCCTCCACTCCGACCACGTCGCTGAGCCAGTTCCCCAGGTGTGGAGGGGCCGCCACATGGTGGAAGATCGCCGTGATGGGCTGTGCCAGGGTCGCGTGCAGGTCCATCGAGTCTCCGCTTTCCTTCTCCGATATCCCACGCCCCACGCCGGCTCGTGGCCTCGGGGGTGTCCCTGAACCAAGTGATTTCGCACCCGCGGGGCCAACCGCATTCCCAGGTGCGCCCCGGCGGTCGGGTGGCGTAGCGCCGGGTGGCAACAATGTATACTGATCCCCTAGCCGCGCACGAGCCTTTTGATGCGGGAAAGGTGCGGCAATGATGCGGCGAATGGGCTACCCAGGTATGGTCGACCCTGGAGGGACGCGCGGATGCGAGACGTGGAACGATTTCGGGAGGCGGTGCGGACCCACCGCCGCGCGCTCGGGCGGTCTCAGATCGAGCTGGCCCACGCCATGGGGCTGCATCCCAATGTGCTCAGCCACAAGCTGCATGGGAGCGACGGCGCGACGCTGAACCAGGCCGACGTCGTGGGGATCGTCGTCACGTTGGCGCGCTGGGGGGCGCTGACCACGCGGACGGAGGCGCGCGAGTTGCTCGAGCTGATGGCGGCGGCGAACGCCCTCCCCGCCACGGCGTGGGCCACCCCGCCGCTCTCCGACCTCAGCCCGCTGATCGGCCGCGCCGCGGAGCGGGCCGCCGTCCACGCCGCGCTGGGCGCCGCCCGCCTGGTCACCCTCACCGGCGTTGGGGGAACCGGCAAAACGCGTCTGGCCCTGGAGGTGGCGCGTGAGGCCGCGGCGAGCGGCCGTTTCGCCGGCGGCGTGGCCTTCGTCGATCTCGCGCCGCTGGGCGACCCCGCGCTGCTCGCTCCCGCGCTTGCCCGCGCCCTCGGCCTGGTTGAGCGCCCCGCCGAGCAGCCCGAGGCCCAGCTCAAGCGGGCGTTGCAGGCCTGTCACCTACTGCTGGTCACTGACAACATGGAGCACCTGCTGGACGAGGTGCCGCTGCTGGTCCGGCTGCTGGCCGCCGCCCCGGCCCTCCACATCCTGGCGACCAGCCGCGTCCGGCTGCACCTGTCTGGCGAGCACGAGATCCGCGTGCCGCCGCTGCCCCTACCGGTGCCGGCCGGCGTGGGCGTGCCGGCCGACCCGGTGACGAGCGAGGCCGTCCAGCTGTTCGTGGCGCGGGCCAGAGCCGTGGCGACATGGTTTGTCCCCGCCGGGGCGAC
>DATLTP010000006.1:0-2392 GCA_035533535.1 Bacillota bacterium
GCGACGACGTCACAGCGGGCCGCTACGGCGCCGGCTTGGAGCGCGGCCAATAGTCCCGGTGTGGCCACCGCTATGGGCCTGAGGCCCGGGAGGGCAGCACGGACGGCGGGATCTTGCAGCAGTGCGGCTGGCGCCGCATCCTCTTCTGGACGATGGACCACGAGGACCTCGTCGGGTCGGCGTGTCTGCGCGGCCAAGCCCCGCAGGCACGCCCGGAGGCCGTCGACGCGCCGGAAAGTTGGCACGATGACGCTGATACTTCGCGGCGGCGCCGCTTCGGCGGGCGTGGGTTCGGGCATTCAGACCTACCATTTCGGAGACCATTTGCGATCCGCACCGGGTCAGCGGCCTTCTCCGCCGGGCCCCACCGTCCCTGCGGCGTCCCACCCTCCTTGGGCGAGAGCGTTGCGCACATTCGACGAATGCGTTGGGACCCTTATCGTTACCCACAAGTCCGACGGGTCCCGGAGTAGCGGGCGTGAACATGGAATAGAATGGATGACGGCAGCAAGATGGCGCTACGAAAAGCAAATGGGAGGGAGAGCGCGATAGGGCATGCGTCTGGGCTTACGTGCGGGTTGCATGGCGTCATGCGGGGCTGGACAGCATTCGGCCTCGTCCCTACACTGGTGATCCATGGATGGCACCACCTGCAACGACAAGGACAGCGCGACAGGCCAGCCCGACGAGTTGGCTGACTTGGGGTGGGCCTTCGGTGAACTGCGGGGCGCGCGCCTGGGCGATGCGCGTCTCGTCCAACGCCTCATCCAGATCACGCTCGATACCAGCAAGAAGCCGGAAGGGTCCATCCCCTCCGCCTGCAACGGCGCCGCCCACCAGGCCAAGGCTGCCTATCGGTTCTTCGACAACGACAAGGTCACCCCCGAGGCCATCGGGGCTGCCCACCGCGAAGCCACGATCGGTCGCATCACTGCGATGGGATGCCAGTTGGTCCTGGCGGTGCAAGACAGCACCTATATCAACCTCACCACCCACCGCGCCACCAAGGGCCTGGGCCCCATCGGCAAAACGGACGGACCGCGCGGGTTCATCCACCATGGCGTGCTGGCGGTAGAAGCCGAGAAGGGCATCCCCCTCGGGCTGCTCGACTCGTTCAGTTGGGCCCGCCCCGAGGAGGCGGAGGGTGCAGCGCCTTCTGCCCCAGATAGTGCGGAGGATAAGGAGAGCCGGCGTTGGCTGGACGCCCTCACCCGCACGGCCGGCATCCTGCCCGCCGGCGTCAGGATGCTCACCGTCGCCGACCGCGAGGCCGACTTCTTCGAGTTTTTTGACCATGCCCGCAACCTCGGCGAGCACGTGCTCGTCCGTGTCCACCATGATCGGAGCGTGGCCGTGGGCGACGAGATCCGCCCCCTTTGGGACGCCGCCCTAGCGGCCGAGCCCCAGGGCGTGATCAAATTCACCGTGCCCCGCGACGACCAGCACAACCGCCCCGAGCGCGAAGCCATCGCCGCCCTGCACGTCGCCGCCGTCCAACTCCAAAGCCCGCGCCGCCTAGCCGCACGCCGCCTCGCGCCCGTGCCGGCCTGCGTCATCCTGCTCCAGGAGATCGACGCCCCGCCCGACCAGGAGCCGGTCCAGTGGCTGCTGCTCACCACCCTCGCGGTGCAGACCCTGGCCGAGGCCGACCAGTGCGTGATTTGGTATTCCTGGCGCTGGCGCATCGAGCGCCTGCACTTCGTCCTCAAGAGCGGCTGCAGCTACGAGAAGCTCCAACTGGAGACCACCGAGCGCCTCTGGCGCGCGCTGGCCATCTACCTGATCGTCGCCTGGCGCGTGCTTTACATCGATATGGTCGGCCGCTCCTTGCCCACCGCGCCGTGCACCATCTTCTTGACCCCCGACGAGTGGCAGGCCTTGTACTGCCGCCGGATGAAAACGCCGACCCCGCCGCCCGACCCGCCTGATTGCCGCACCGCCGTGCGCTGGCTCGCCCAACTCGGCGGCTTCTTGGGCCGCAAGGGCGACGGCGAACCAGGCGTGAAGACCCTCTGGCGCGGCCTCCGCCGCTTGGAGGACCTTACCGACATGTACGCGATCATGCGCCGCCGCCATTAGCTACTCGCTGGCGCCGCGCGCGCCACCCCGCCTCTCGTGCAATCGACCCACTTGCCCAACGGGCGACTTGCCGCTGCCGCCGTCATGCCACCACCCGCCCTGCCCCTCTGCGCTCGGCGCCGCCCCCGCTCCGCCCCGATGCTCTGCGCGCGCCTCCGCTCCCCCGCCGCCCGCCCCGCCCCTCCGTCCTGATCCGCCATCGGCCCTCTGTTCAGAACATCTCCCGCTACGAGAAAACGAGAAAACCGCCAGCGCGCGTCCATCGCCTCCGCACCTTTTGCCCCCCCGAAACACTTATGGGGAACGATAAGGT
>DATLTP010000007.1:0-13651 GCA_035533535.1 Bacillota bacterium
GCATCGTCTCGCCGGCGGCGCTGTGGGCTGCCCATGTGGCGACCGGCGGGGACGCGTCGTTCGTGCTCCTGGTCGGTAAGCCGCTCGCCGCCCTCGGCATCTTCGCCTTCCTGTTCGTCCTCGGCTCCCTCAGCGGCGCGCTCATGAGCCGGATGCGGGACCGAGACGCCGCGGATGCGGCCATGCAGCTCAAGCCCATCGCCGGGGCGGCGGACGGGGACGACCAGGAGGCTGAGGGCCCGGGCGTTCCCCGCTTGTACGCCGTGTGGGTGGCCTTCGTGGTGGCTGCCGTGTTGGCGGCCATCCTCGCGGGTCCCCTCGGACCTTGGGTCACGCCCATAGCTGGCGGGCTTGCCGTCATCGCCGTGGTCGCCAGCGTCGGTGTGCAGCGCGGGTGGCGGCTGGGTGCGGGCCTTGCGGTGGCTCCGGAGGGCCCCCAGGCCTCCCATCCCGCGGCTGCCGACCAGGAGACGGCAGGCGCCGGCGAGCAGCCCCAGCTTCAATTGGCCGGCTGCGAGGTGCGGTCAGTGCCGGCGGGCCACATCCGCCACGGCGCCGAGGTGGTCTTCACCGCCGTGCGCACAGCGGTCAAGGACGCCTCCGAGATCACCCTGTGGGTGGCCGTGGCCGACCTGGCGTTCTACGCGGTCCAGCAGATCTGGGGTCCCCAGGTCAGGGTGTGGATGAATGGCGCCGTGCTGCCGGTGACCCTGATTGCGGTCATCGTCGGCATGATCCCCGGCTGTGGGCCACAGATCTTCCTCGCCCGCCTTTACACCGCCGGCAGCCTCCCGTTTGCGGCAATCCTCGCCAACAGCGTCAGCCAGCATGGCGACTCCATTTTCCCGCTGCTGGCGCGGCGGCGCGGCCAGGCCGTGCGCGTGACCCTGACCAGCACCGCCCTGGCCCTGGTCGTCGGCCTCGTGGCGGTGGTGCTGACGACAAGGTTCGGGTAACTTTGCCTGAATCGGATAATGTCGCAATTGTCAGGGTTCCCGCCCTATGGTACAGGTGGTATGACAAGCCCTGCTGGGTGGGGTCTGGAGCCGCTGGGATCTGGACTGCGGGTTCGAATCCCGCCGGGGTAACCTATGGCGGCCGCCGGGGAGCATCCACTCGGCGGCCGCCTTCCGTTTTCCCCCTACGCGGCGACGGTAACGTGCGCCAGGTGGTCAGGCTCTCCGAGGGCGGCGATCAGGTTGTCGAATACCGGCGCGCAGGACGGCGCCTGCCGCTCCGGCACATGGATCTCCAGGCGGACGACGGTGGCCAGGTGCAGCGTCAGCGACACCCCTGGCGGGATCATGGCCGCCTCAGCGGCCATGGCCGCCAGCGCGACCGCCAGCCGGTCATGGGGCAGCAGCCAGCGGGCCGCTCGCACCAGCCGCCGCGCCTGCTCGGCCGGCGCCCCGCGCAGGGCAAAGGGGATCGGCGACCACAGCCAGCAGTTGCCCGTCTCCAAATCCGGCTCGCCGGCCGCCCCCTCCATGGCGACCAGCGCCGCCACCGCCTCGGGCCCAGCCTCGTGCGTCAGCTCGACCGACAGGCGGTGGTTTTCCTCCCGGTACTCGATGGCGAACCCCCGCCCCTCCAGGCTGGACACCCCGTCGTTCCTCTTCGGTTGCAGTCCGGCACCACCCAGGGCTTGCTCCACGGCGCCCCAGGCGGCATCATCGGCGTGAAACCACAGCCAGATCGCGGGCACGAGAAGCCGGTAGCCGTTCATGGGACCACCTCCGTGTGCCCTTCTAATTTCCGAGTGCCGGGTCGCGGTTCCTGCGGAGGAGGCGTTAACGATCGCCCAATTGATGCGCCGCCCCTCATGGGACGAATACTTCATTGCCATGGCCGAGCTGGCCGCCACGCGCTCGACCTGCCCGCGGCGCCAGGTCGGTGCCGTCCTGGTGAAGGGCGGCCGGGTCATCGCCACAGGATATAACGGCGCCGTGCGCGGCGGTGTCCACTGCACCGATGCGGGCTGCCTGATGGTCGATGGTCACTGCGTCCGCGCCGTCCACGCGGAGTTGAACGCCATCCTGCAGTGCGCCGTCACGGGCACCTCCAGCGCCGGCTGCACACTGTTCACGACCTCGTTTCCCTGTGTGGCCTGCGCCAAGGCCATCGTGCAGGCCGGCATCGTGCGGGTCGTATACCTGTCGCCGTATCCCGACCCCAACTCCGCCGAGGTGTTGCGGGACGGCGGCGTGGCCCTGCGGCACGCCGAGGCCGATGGCGCTGGCGGATTCCGGCTGAGCGCCGAGGCGTAGGAAGCTTGGCCCCGCGCGCCGAAAAACAAAGCGGAAGGGGACTTGTCAGAGGTGCCGAGCCTGCCGTGGAGCGCGCTGTTCCTGGTCTTATCGCTGGTGATGATCGGCCTCGCGGGCATGCATGCCGTCGCCCCGCACGTCCAGTTCAGCGACCAGATCGCCGCGGGCGTGCTGGTGCCGCTTGGCATCCTGGGGATCGTGGTGTGGGCGGTGGCCCTGCGCTTTCTGATGTTGGGCCGCAAGAAGCACTAGGCTTGTGACGGCGCGGCCGCCGGCCGCGCCGCCCTGCCGGTTCCTGGGCGCCTCGGGCTCGGCCCTCAGGCGGGCCGCGGGGGGCGCGTCGGCGCCGCGCTGGCCACCCAGATGGCGCGTGGCGACCACGGGCGCGGCCGGCCACCGGCGAGGTCGCCGTAAAGGCCGTCCACGCGGAAGCCGGCTTCCTGCAGCCGGGTGCGGATCTCCGGGGGCCGGTACAGCCGCTGGTGGATCACGTAGGTGCCAAGCAGGCGTCCGTCCAGCCGCACCCGCCAGCGGGCGTGCAGCAGGCGGCGCGGCTCATCGTAGGCCAGCTCCTCCGAGATTCCGGCCCCGCCGCTGACATAGGCGCGCGACCGCCCCGCCTGCCGGGTCCACCAGTCGGCGTGAAGGGTGTCGAGCAGCAGGGCGCCGCCGGTGCGCAGGCGTGCGCGGGCTTGGTGCAGTACCGCGCGGTTGTCGGCGTCGTCCGTGAAGTACCCCCATGAGTTGAAGTAGCAGATGGCGGCGTCCGCGGGCGGCAGCTGGGGCAGGCGGCGCAGGTCGGCCTCCACCCAGCTGACCTGGAGCCGGGCGGCGTCCGCTTTGGCGCGAGCCGCATCCAGCTGGGGCCGCGACCGGTCCACGCCGACGACGTGAAAGCCACGGCGGGCCAGGGCCAGGGCATGGCGGCCGGTGCCGCAGGCCAGGTCAAGCACGAGGGCGGGCGGCCGCAGCCCCAGCACCTTGATGGCGAACTCGGCCTCCGCCTCCGTCTCGGCGTATTGGGAGGCGAATACGCGGTCGACGGCGGGGCCGAGCTCGTCATAAAAGCGCTCCCACCACACGGTCAGCTCCGCAGGTTGGCGCCGGGCGCCCCGCCGCCCGGCAAGTAGGCGTCCACCTTGTACCCCCGCTGCTCCCAGTAGCCGACGACCTGCTTGTCGCTGACCGTGATGCGCTGCAGCCACTTCACCGACTTATAGCCGTACATGGCTGGCACGATCAGCCGCAGCGGCCCCCCGTGCTCGCTGGGCAGGGGCGCGCTGTCCATGCCGTAGACCAGCAGGGTGCCGTCCCCGGTGGCCTGGGAAGCGCTGAGGCTGTCCACATAGGCCCCGTCGGCGGAGTAAAAGGTGAGGTAGCTGCCGCTGCTCCCGCCGCAGGCGTTCAGCAGGGTGTTCAGGTCGACGCCGTGCCAGGCCACGTTGGGCACCACCCAGCCCGTGACGCACTGAAAGGTGTCCACCTCCTGGGTATCCTCGAGCGCCTGGATCTCGGCCAGGGAGAAGCTGCGCGGCTGGCCGACCAAGCCGTCGACCTGGAGGCGGTAGGTCGATGCGTCAATGGCCGGGATCTGGCCGGTCACGGTGTAGATCTGCCAGCCGCCCGCGCCGAGGCTGCTGCCCGTGCCGGCGTACTGCAGCACGCGCACGATGGTATCCAGGGACGCGGAGGCAAGCAGCGCCACGGCGGCCCCGCCCCCGGCCGCGCGCAGGAACTCGCGGCGGCCCACGCCGGCCCGCAGCTCGACGGGCAGCAGGTCACGGCGCACAGCGCCGCGGATGATGTGGCGGGCCGCGTGGACCACGGCCCAGACCCCGAGGGCGATGGCCGTGGCGCCGTGGAGCATGAAGGCGTTGGAGCGCCACGTCACCGGGAACCAGCCGATGCGCCACAGGATGACGCCCGTCACGCCGCAGGCCGCGCCGACCCCCAGGCTGACCAGCCAGTCGGGCCAGGCAAAGCGGCGCTCAGGCAAGACTGCCAGCAGTGGCAGAAATAGGAGCAGGGCAAAGGCGACGCCCGCGCCATCATGCAGGCCGACGATCACAGGCAGGTAGCGGATCAGCGCCACGTGGGTGCTCGGAAAGTAGATCAGAGCGCCCGTGACAAGCAGAAGCGGCAGCAGCGAGAACGCGGCCGCGTGGGCGTAACGCAGGAGGGCGGGCCACTGGTGGCGCTGCACACGAGTTCCACCTTTGGCTCGTTTGGCCCGTGCCGCACGGGAGGGCCCGCCCGCGCGGGGTGAGCCCGTGCTGCCATTATGGCCCGCAGCCCTGCTCCGGGCAATCTCAGGTCCGGTTTCGGTTCCTGCCGCGCAGGCTGCTCAGCACCCAGATGGCGACGGCGACGGCAGCCACAACCACGACGATCTTCATGGCGCCCGCCACGAGCGCGAAGGCGATGTACCCGGCGACGACGATGACGATGAGCCAGAGCAGAGGCATGATGAGCCCTCCCGGGGCTCATCATGCCCTTTGGGGCCCAAGCGGTATGCTGGACCCATGCTATCCGTATGGGCTTACCCCGGTGACGAAGTCGCGGGACCCATCAGCAGCTTTGATGCCGTGTCGTGCGCCGTCGTCTATCACGCGGCGGAGATGCTCTTGCCAAATGGCCACCTGCGCATCATGACGCCAGGCGCCCGCTTTCAGCCGGACGACGGCTATCGAGATCTGCGCCCGCCCTGTGTCGCGGAGGACGCGGAGGCCGCTGCCGACCGGATCCACGCGGCGGGTCGCCGGTTCCACGCCTGGACCGTCCTGCTGCACGACGACGGCGCCGTGAAGGACGCCCCCCGTCAGCAGACCTGCTTTGGCGACCCCATGCCGCACAGCATGTGCCCATCTGACGAGCGGGTGCGCGCCTACTGCGTCGACCTTGTTTCGGACCTGGCCTCACGGCCCTGGGTGGACGCCATCGAGCTGGAGTCCCTGTACTTCGGCCTCTGGCCGCACGAGTGGCACCATGCGAAACAGGCGGCCCCGGTGGACAGCGCCGCGCTGTCCACCTGCTTCTGCGACGCCTGCTGCCGGCGGGCGCAGGCCGCTGGCGTCGACTGGCGCGCGGCGCAGCGGCAGGTCCAGGAGCGGGTGCTCCGCGGCGGGCCAGCTGTCCGCACGGAGTATGACAGCGTTCGCTCTCACACGATCACCTCGCTCATGGCGACCCTGCCGGGTCGCCTGATCATCGGAGGCAGCCTGCTGCCGAACCTCTGGCAGGTGGGCATCGACGCGGCTGCCTGGCGGCGGCGCGATCTGATCGTCACCCTGTACGGCGACGCCGAGCGCAAGGAGGCGCAGGCGCGCGAGCAGCTGGGCGCCTTCACGCGCGGAGTGCTCGCGCCCGGCACAGGGGACGAGGCTTCGGTGTATCACCTCGCCTGGCTCCGGCCAACCTGATCCGGGGGGTCCACGCCGTGCGCGTCCTGACCCAGCTCGTCATCAAGTATCTGATGCTTGGCCTCATCACCGTCCTGGTGTTGCCGGCCGTGGCCGCGGTCACCATCGGCCAGGCGCTGTGGGCTGCACTGATTGTGACCCTGGTGGCCTACGTGCTGGGCGATGTGCTGGTGCTGCCGCGCGGCGGCAACGCCACGGCCGTGATCTGCGACTTCGTGCTGGTGACCCTGGTCTTCTGGCTGCTGCCATTTGTCATGCCGGTGGCGGTTGGCCTGGGGGCGGCCCTGGTGACGGGCGGGGCGGTGGCCGTGGGGGAGATCCTGTACCACCTGTACCTGAACTCAACCCGGCCGCGCAGCACGCAGCAGTCCTGAAACGAAGCGGCCGGGGCGATTCGCCCCGGCCGCATTCCGATCGGCTCTACCGGTACTCCGCCATCATCTTCTCAAGCACGCTGCGCTCGGTGGGCTTCGCCATATCGGCCAGCGAGGCCCCCGTGTATCCCGGCAGGTACTCGTCGTACGACGGCGTCTCCTCCGCGTAGATCACGCCCCGCACCAGGTCACCGTGCTCGATGAGCTTGTTGAAGCCGACGCCGCGGTCCGACGGGTTGTGGGTCTTGTCGTCGTCCAGGTTGTGCAGCCGCTCGCGGTACCAGTCGTACGTGTTCACCTTGTTGAAGGTCACGCACGGGCTGATCGCGTTGACCAGCGAGAAGCCCTTGTGTGCAATGGCCTTCACGATGATGTCGATCAGCTGGTTGCGCTCGGCCGAGAAGCCCTGGGCGATGAAGCTCGCCCCGTTGGCCAGCGCCAGCCGCAGCGGGTGCATCGGGTTCTCGGCCGAGCCGGCCGGGGAGGTCGTGCTCTTATAGCCGTGCGCCGATGTCGGGCTCGTCTGGCCCTTGGTCAGGCCGTACACCTGGTTGTCCATCACGATGTACGTGATGTCGATGTTCCGGCGGATGGCGTTCAGGAAGTGGTTCCCGCCGATCCCGTAGCCGTCGCCGTCGCCGCCGGAGGCGATGACGGTCAGGTTCGGGTTGGCCAGCTTCACGCCGATGGCGCAGGGCACCGAGCGCCCGTGCAGCACATGCAGGCCGTACGAGTTGAAGTAGCTGCTGATCTTGCCGGAGCAGCCGATGCCCGAAACCACGGCCATCTCATGTGGCTGCAGCCCTAGCTGGGCCGATGCGCGCTGCAGGGCCTGCAGCACCGCGAAGTCGCCGCAGCCGGGGCACCACGTGGGCCGCTCCTCGCTGACGAAGGACTTAGGCGATACGAGCGCCGCTGACATCGGCAATGACCTCCTTGCACCGCACCTCGACCTCGCCCGGCCGGATGGGGTCGCCGTCGTACTTGAGCAGGGTCGGCAGCAGGTCGCCCCCCAGCTGGCTGCGGATCAGGTGGGCCAGCTGGCCCGTGGCGTTGCTCTCAACGACCAGCGCCGCGCCCGCGCCCGCCATGGCCGCCTCCAGCTCCTGGACCGGGAACGGCCAGAGCCGCGTCAGTTGGGCCACCGCGGTCTTGGTGCCAGCAGCGTTGAGCCGGTCGGCCGCCTCCCAGAGGGTGCCGGTCGTGGCCCCGTAGCCGATGAGCACCAGGTCGGCCGGCGCATCCCCGGTGAGGGAGACGCCCGGGTAGTCGACCTCGGAAACCTTGCGCAGCCGCTTATCCATGATCTCCTTGCGGGTCTTCGGGTCTTCGGTGATCCGGCCGTCGAACTGGTGCTCGTCGCCGGTCGTCAGGTGGATGAAGCCGGGCGTTCCGGGCAGCACGCGCGGCGAGATGCCCGACGGCGTGTTCTCGAACCGCTCATACTTGCCCTTGAGCGCAGCCAGGCCCTCGCCGCTGATCAGCGACCCGCGGTCGATGTGCACGCGGCTCAGGTCGAACTCCTGCGCCGTCCCGCGCGACATGCCGAGGTACAGGTCCATGGCCACGATCACGGGGCACTGGTGCTTGTCGGCGAGGTTGAACGCATCGGCCATCGCGTAAAAGCACTCTTCGATGGTGCCGGGCGCCAGCACAATGCGCGGGAACTCGCCGTGGGAGCCGTAGATCATCTCGTTCAGGTCGCCCTGCTCGTGCTTGGTCGGCAGGCCCGTCGCCGGACCCGCGCGCTGCACGTCGACGATGACGACCGGCGTCTCGGTCAGCCCCGACAGTCCGATGGCCTCCTGCATGAGCGAGAAGCCAGGGCCCGACGTCGAGGTCATGCCGCGCGCGCCCGCCCAGTTGGCCCCGATGGCCATGCACAGGGCCGCGATCTCATCCTCGGCCTGGATGACCACGCCGCCCACCTTGGGGAAGTTCACGGCCAGCCATTCCATGATCATGCTGGCCGGCGTGATCGGATACGCGGCCAGGAAGCGGCAGCCGCCGGCGAGCGCGCCCATGCCGGCCGCGTAGTCGCCCTCGATCACCAGGCGCCCGTCGGGCGACATGCCGGAATCGGCCAGCTTGAAGTGCGCCTGCTGCCCCCAGCGCTCACGCACATACTCGCGCCCAGCGTCCAGGGCCTCGAGGTTGGCCTTGACGACCTCCTCGCCCTTTCGGCTGAACTGGCGCTCGATGAACGTCTGGAACGGCTCCACGGGCAGCCCGGTCAACTCGCAGGTCGCGCCCATGGCGACCATGTTCTTCATCAGCGAGTTGCCGAGGTCCGAGGCGATCTTGGTCAGCGGCACCTCGGCCAGGGTGACGCCACGCTCCTCGGGCAGCTTGGCGCCGAAGCCGTCGGCGATGATGAACGCACCCGCCGGCAGCTCCCAGAAGTTATAGTCGATGCTTTCCTGGTCGAAGGCGATCAGGATGTCCGTCTGATCCCCAACGGCGTAGACCGGACGCGTCGAGCAGCGCACCTGGTAGTTGGTGTGACCACCCTTGATGCGCGACATGAAATGCCGGTATCCGAACGTGTAGTAGCCAAGCGAGTGGCAGGCATTCAAAAACACGATGCCCGTGCTGTCGATACCTTCGCCTTGCTCGCCCCCGACTTTCCAGACCAGTTCGGTCCGCATCGGGGTCACTCCCTTCGCAGAACTCCGAGATCGCACGGGCAGGCCCACACGACCCTCACCATTATATCGCCGGCCCTTGTCCGGGCAAGGAGCGCAGTGAAGGCGCAGCGAACGCTTTTGGCAGTTCGTGACGGGCCGTGCGTACGCACGGCCCGACCAACATCGCCGTGTTGCGATTGGCAGGGGTTGGGAGCTTTGCCGCCCGAACGGTGTCCCGTTTGCGGGTTTGCCATGGATCGCTTCTGGGGGACCTGGCGCTGCGGAAATTGCGGTTTCAAAGGGGTTTGCGGCGACGACTGCCGCCCGGTGGCGGACGCGAAGCGACCTGCTTCGCCGGAGCGTTCGCATAGCCTGGGCAGCGTACGGTTCCCGGAGCCGCCCGAACGCTAAGGGCACCGGTCAAAGGGAGCGGTCCGACGCCATGCGCGCCCTGGCCATCGCCATCGCCCTGCTGCTGGCCGTCTCGGCGCCGCTTGCGGCGGCGGGCCCGGCCGCGCCCGTTTACGGCCAGTACCAGGCCGACCAGGCTGCGGAGGCCCAGCTCAGCGCCCAGCTGGCGGCGGCCGATGCGGCGGTGGTGCGTGCGCGGGGGGATCTCAGCGTGCAGCAGGCCGCGGCCGCGGCGGCCCAGGCCAAGGTCGTGGACCTGAACGCCCAGGTCGCGGCCCTGAACCAACGCCTCGCCTCGGAGCAGTCGCGCACCGACTCGGTCGTCCGCTTCCTTTATGAAGACGGCAGCGCGTCGTTCCTGGCCGTGCTGCTGCAGTCCACCTCATTCAGCGACTTTCTGACGCGGTTCTCCCTGGTCGTGCAGATCGTGGCATCCGAGGTCGGCGTGCTGCACACGGTGGCGGCCCAGCGCGCTGAAGTTGCGCAGGCCCGCGGCGATGCCGCCACCGCTGCCACGCAGGCCGCCGCGGCTGAGCAGAGGGCTGCCGACGGTCTGACCACCCTGCGCAAGGACGAGGCGGCGCGGGCGGCGACGTTGGCGGCGGCCAAGGCCCAGGCATCGGCCTCGGCCGCGAAGCTGGTGGCGCTCGACCAGACCCTGCTGCAGGGGTTGCCGCAGCTGAACGGCGTCCTGGCCGGCTGGTCGGCGCTGCCCTGGGGCCGGGTGCAGCCGGCGTCTGTTTCGGTGGATGTGGCCGCGGGCCACGTGGCTGTGACGGTGTCGGCGGCGGACCTGACGGCGGCCGTGGGCATCGCGCCGCTGGCGCTGACTGTTGCCGCGGACGGCGTGTCGCTGACTTCGGGCGGGCCCGCCGACCTCCAGCTCACGGGGCCCGTGGCGGTGCAGGGCGGCGACCTGGTCTGGCAGCCGGCGACGCTGACCGTGGGCGGGGCCCCGGCCGGGCCGGGCGTCGTGGCTTCGCTGCTGGCCGGCCGCAGGCTGCTCATCCCGGTGCCGGCCCCGGCGCCCGGCCTGAGCCTGCAGACGGTGCGCCTGCAGGCCGGCTCGCTCGAGCTGGATTTCGGCCTGTAGGGGCACTAGCGCGGGGCTGGCGCGCCGGCCTCCACGAGGAAGGCAACGTTCACGTTGGCGCGGTACGACTTGATCTTGCCCTCATCGACCGTGGCCGTGAGGTTGACGACCTCGACGCCGGTGATGCCGCGCACGGTGCGGGACGCCTCGGCCACCGCGTGCTTGACGGCGTCCTCCCAGCTCTGCTCCGAGTCCGAGACAAGCTCGATCACATTCACGACCGCCATGTGACATGGCCACCTCCGCGTGCCGTAGCATGCTCCTCGCCCGGGAAGCCATACGGCCGCGGGACGGGACATAGGTGTGAGGGTCGGGAGGAGTCGCGGCCATGGGCGGCGCGGGCCGAGGCAGGGCGGGCGGGGTTTTGCGCCGCGCGGCGGCACCGCTCCTGCTGCCGGCCGACCTGGTGTACGACCTCCCGCGCCTGACGGCGGTGGCCGGCCTTTCGCTGACCGTGGAAAACCACCGGGGCCTGCTGGCCTTTGCCCCGGACCAGGTCACGATCGCGGCCGGCGCCGGGCGCATCGTGGTCAAGGGCAGCGAGCTGCGCGTCGGCGTCGTGCGCGGCGAGGAAATCACCGTCACGGGCCAGCTGCAGGCCATCGTGTTCGAGCGGGAGGTGGAACCCAGCCCGCCCCCCCGCCGCTAGCCAGCCCCTGCTGGTGGCGGGGTTGCACCCGCCAGCGGTCCGCACGCGCCGCACGCGGCCGCGCCGCCGGCGGCGGGCCAGGGTTGCGGGCTCGCAGCGGCACATGGCGCGCGGCGAGGGCGCCGTCATCAGGCGGCCGCATGTGAGGCGTGCGTCCGTGCTCCGGCGCCCGGCTGGGCTCCCGCGGCAAGGCCGGCCGCACGCGTGGCCCACGCCCGCGTGCCCCAGTGTCCGGCTGCAGCCCAGGCGCGCGGCGGGAGCCGGGCGCGTGGCAGGGGCCATGGTCGTGAGGGCGGCCGTGTGCGAGGCGTGCGGCCGGCGTCCGTTCCGCGGCCAGGTTCTGGTCGCCAGCCGGGCCGCGCGTGTGGCGCGCGGCCGACGCACCGGAATCTGGCCGCGGGCCGGGTGCGCCGCGAGCAACCCGCGGCTGGCCGGGCAATCGTCGTCAGGCGGCCGCGCAGCAGACGCGCGTCCCGGGCCGGGTGATCAGCTGGGTTCTGGCCCTCAGAGGCCCTGCGGCGCGCCGGCTTCTTGCTTCAAACGCGTGGCGCCGCCTGCGGCGGCGCCAAGGGGGGCTCTCCGTAGCCGCGCGCTTTCTCGCCTACTGCTTCGGCTACGTGCGGCTGCGGCTGCGCGGGCCGGCCCTGGCCGCCTTCGTCAACCTCTGTGTGCAGGACGGCCACGTCCTCTGGGGGCTGGAGCGGACCGGGCCCACCGAGGCCGTGGCGGCGATGCGCGTGGCGGCGTTCCTTGACTGCCGCGAGGCGGCCCGGGCCACCCACACCCGCGTCCACATCCTGGCCCGCGGCGGGCTGCCGTTTCTCATCCGCCGCATCGCCCGCCGGCCCGTGCTCGTCGCGGGGGCCGCGGCGGTCCTTGCTGCGCTGTGGGTTCTGGGCGCCCGAATTTGGGTCGTCCAGGTGCAGGGGGCGGACGCCCGCACGCAGGCGCAGGTGCTGGCCGCCGCGTCGGCGCTGGGCCTGCATGCCGGCGCACCGCGGGCGTCCGTCGACTCCAATGTGCTGTCGGAGGAATTGACGGCTCGCGTGCCGACCATTGCCTGGGCGGCCATCCGCACGCAGGGCGTGCGGGCCACGATCGAGGTGGCGGAGCGGGTGGCGACGGGCGCAGGCGAGGCGGCGGCCACGGGCCCATTTGAGCTGGTGGCGGCCTCCGATGGCGTCGTGCAGCACGTCCTGGTCCTGCGGGGCAAGGCGCTGGTGGTGCCCGGCCAGACAGTCGTGCGCGGCCAGGTGCTGATCGCTCCCGAGAACGGGACGGCCACGCCGCGCGGCGCGGTCACGGCGCTCGTCTGGTATCATAAGACGACGGAGATCGCGCTCCTGCGCGAGCTTTCCGTACCGACGGGGCGGGAGGTCGTGCGCTGGCAGCTGCAGCTGCTTGGGTGGCGGATCGGGCTCGGCGCCAGCGCGCCGCTGCCATTCGCCGACTACCGGCTCTCCATGCGGCAGTGGTCGCTTCGCTGGCGCAGCCTCGTGTTGCCCTTGCACGTCCAATCTCTGACCTATCAGGAAATCGAGCGCATCTGGCGCAGGCTGACGCCGCAGGAAGCCGCGGCGGACGGCGCCGCCGCGGCCGAGTCCGACCTTCGCAGCCGGCTGCCGGACGGAGCTCGGCCTGGGGAACCTACCGTCAGCTACACGCCGCTGCATGGAGCGGCGGTGGTGGTCAACGTGACGCTGCCGGCCGAAGAAGACATCGCCGTTCCACGGGCGTTGCCGGCGCGCTAGTGCGGAGGCGATCGACCGCAGATGGCAGGGCCCACTGAAGCACGTCGGGCGTTCTCGGTTCCCGACAACGGACTGGCCCTCGAGCTGTTTGGGCGCCAGGATGAGCACCTGCGCGCCATCGAGCGCAGCCTCGGGGTCCGCATCATGTCGCGCGGCAACGAGCTGGTCATCGAGGGCGCGGAGTCCGAGGCGGCACACGCGCTGCTCGCCCAGCTGCTCGACCTGGCCCGCCAGGGCCACCACCTGACCGCCCAGGACGTCCGCTACGCGGCGGGCCTGGCCAAGGACGGGCGCCAGGAGAACCTGGGCGAGGTATTTTCAGACACGCTCATCACCACCACCCACGGCCGCCCCATCCGGCCAAAGACGGTCGGCCAGCGCCGCTACGTGGAGTCCATGCGCGAAAACAGCCTCGTGTTCTGCATCGGCCCAGCCGGCACCGGCAAGACCTACCTGGCCATGGCCATGGCCGTGGCGGCATTCAAGCGCCGGGAGGTCACACGCCTGGTGCTGACGCGGCCGGCGGTGGAAGCGGGGGAGAAGCTCGGGTTTTTGCCCGGCGACCTGCAGGACAAGGTGGACCCCTACCTGCGCCCGCTGTACGATGCCCTGTACGACATCCTCGGGGTCGAGGCCTTTGGCCGATACATGGAGCGAGGCTCCATCGAGGTGGCGCCGCTGGCGTACATGCGCGGGCGGACGCTGGACGATTCCTATGTGATCCTCGACGAGGCCCAGAATACGACGCCGGAGCAGATGAAGATGTTCTTGACCCGCCTGGGGTTCGGCTCGCGCTGCGTGGTGACCGGAGACGTTACGCAGGTGGACCTGCCCTCCGACCGCCTGTCCGGCCTGCATGAGGTGCGTCGCGTGCTGGCCGGAGTCGAGGGCCTGTCCTTCGTCGACCTGGACGAGACCGACGTCGTCCGCCACCCGCTGGTGCAGTCGATCATTCGCGCGTACGAGCGCTATGAGAAGCGGCCGGCGGGCACCGCCGCGGAGGGCACATGAAGCCCATCCGGCCAAAGACGGTCGGCCAGCGCCGCTACGTGGAGTCCAT
>DATLTP010000008.1:0-4606 GCA_035533535.1 Bacillota bacterium
GCTTTAGTTGCTGCACGAGGGCCTTGGCGATGGACTCCGCCTGGGCGACATTGCCTCGCCCGGTGCCGCTCGGCAGTGAGATCGTGATCGTGAAGTGGTTGTTGACCGGGTTGGGAATGGTGGCCGCCACCCCCGGGGCGCCGTGCCCGAGCAGCATACCGCTTTGCTGCAGGGCTTGCTGGTACTGCGTGTCCAGTTCGTAGGCAGAGGGCGGCAGCGCTGTGGCCGTGGGCGCCGCGTAGCCGCCGCCGGTCCCGAGAGGGCTGCCGGGAGCCGCGGGCTCGTTGCCCATGGACGTACTGAGCGCCGTCGCCGCACTGGGCGCTACTTTACCTAAAAAACCTCCCAGGTTGTCCAACTGCTGGAATAACGCCACGACGGGCTGCATCGCGGCGGCGAGTGCCTGCAGGGCCGTCGTCACGAGTGGCGCCGCCACGTCGGCAAGCTGCATGAACTCCTGCGATAGCTGCGCCATCGAGTCCGACTCGCTGAGGGAGTTACTGGCGGCGGTGTTGACCTGCGCCATCGTCATTCCCTGGCCAGCGGTCGCGTTCTGCTGCTGCAGGGTTCCGTAATTGGCGAGCAGCATCTGCATCTCGCTTCCGCTCGCCCCCATGCCCCCGAGCAGGGTCTGAATCTGCGGCATGCCCTCGCCGGACTTCACGGCCTCCTGATACAGGCTCGCCATGGTCTGCAGCTGCGGCTGGAGCCCCATGCTCTGCAGGCTCGTCAGCGCCTGCGCGCCGGTCTCTCCCTCCTGCGTCTTGACGCCCGCCTGAGACATGGCGAGCAGGATGTCCTTGGAGAAGCCAGCCGATCCCGTCAGGGTGTAGTCCTGCAGGAGGCCCTTTTCCATTCCGCCGATGGCCCCGTAGGCCCCCGAAGGGTTGAGGCCGACCGCCCCGAAGTCGGCCATGGTCTGCATCCCCTGCGGGGCCGTCATGCCGGGGTTCTGCTGCAGCAGCATCTGGAGGTCCACGGCGCCCTGCCCGCTCTGGATCAGGCCCTGAAGGCCCTGGTAGGCGAGGTAGCCGGCGCCGGCCGTCATCATAAGGCCGCCGAGCGACGCGCCACCACCGCCAGAAGCCGCCGCCAGGGCGGCCGCGTCGGCCGCATCGCTGCCCGCAGCGGCCGTGCCCCCCGCGCCTCCGCCTCCGCCTCCGCCCTCGGCGCCGGCTGCCCCGGGCCCCAAGAGCCCGGCCGTGCCCCCCGCGCCTCCGCCTCCGCCGAGCGGATACTCGCTGTAGGTCGTGTCGATGTAGCCAGCGCCCCCGCCGCCGAGGGAGACGGATGCGAGCTCCGCCTTGATCTGGGCGACCTCGGCCGTGACGCGCGCCAGGTCGGCATCCACCGCCGACACCATCGCGCTCACCGCGGACTCGACCTGCTGCGCCATCGCGGAGAAGTCGCCCTCCACCGCGGCCTGCACCTCGGCGGCAGCGGAGTTGATCTGCTGCAGGGCCTCCGCGGCGGCGGCGCTGGCCGCCTGCATGGAGGACTCCAACTGCTGCGCGGCGGCTTCGGCTCCCGACTCCAGGGCCGCGAAGGCCCCCTGGGCGTTGATGCGCTCCAGGGAGGCGTTGACGGCCGCGGCAGCAGCCGCCATGTCGGCTTCGGTCATCTCCGCCGCCTGCTGCGCCTCGGTGGGGATCTTCTGCAGCGCCGCCGCGGCCGCCGCCTGCACGGCGGCGAAGTCGGAGTTCACCGCGCCCACCAACGGGACGAAGGAGGCCGCGGCGGCGGTGGCTGCGGCCTCCGCTTCCGTCCGCAGGGCCGTCAGCGCGGTGGTGGCCTCGGACGTGTTGGCCGTCACGACGACGGTCTCGGTGAGGCCCCCGGCGCCCGTCAAGCCTTGCATCTCGGCGCGGATGCGCTCGGCTGCGCCCTCCATCTGGGTCAGCAGCCCGTCGAGTTGCTCCTGCCAGACGAGGAAGGGGTCCGCGACCTCCGTGAGCGATTCCCAGGTGGTCTTCAGGGCCGCAATCTGCTCCATCGCGTCCGTGACGAGGGCCTGGAAGCCGTCGTCCTCGGCCGAGATCATCATGCCCAAGCCGACCTGCTGGATGCCCGCGGAGGCTCCGCCCACGCCCGCTCACCGCCTTCGCCGCGCCTCCTCGGCTTCTGCCCGCGCCCGTTCGGCCACTCGCTGCTGCACGGCGCCCTCGGCGCGCCAGAACGTCATAAAATCGCGCACGATGGGCGCCGGGGTGCGCTGCAGTGCGGCCCAGGTCCATCCCATCTCGCGGCACAGCGCGAACTCGTTGTAGCGGGCCGCCAACAGGCGCAGGTCCGAGTCCTGCGCGAACGCCTCCGAGGGGAATGCGCCCTCCAGCAGGGATTCCGTCAGGGGGCCGAGGGCGCGTTTGGGTCGCCGTCGTCCTCGGGCGCCGTGGCGATGTTCCACTGCGCCGCGACCAGCCGGTGGATCGCCATCGCGACCCGAACCTGCAGGCGGTCGAACTCCTCCTGCGTCACCTGCGCGGGGGGCGCCAGCGCCTGCCCATCGGGGGTCCGGAGGGACCAGGCGCCCACCAGCACGCGCAGTCGCGCATGCAGGAAGGCGTCCGTGCGGGCCTCCTCGGAGGCGATGCGGGCCGCGCGCTCCACGGCGCGCTGCTGTCCATAGGTCAGAGCCGCGCCCGGTAGGACCTCGACCCAGGCCCCCCGCTGGAGCTTGGCGAGCTCGGTGCGGACGGGCAGCGCAACGCCCGGTGCGGACATCGGGGGATACAGTCCCTTCTCGGGCCTACGAGGCGGCGGTCGTGGAGTAGGAGGTGGTGACAGTGTTGCTGAGCATGGCCTGCAGGGCGCCGCTGTCCGTCGCGTTGTAGTAGCCGGTGCCCATCAATGCCACCGTCACGTATTTGCTGCCGCGTCCGATGGTGGGCTTCGTGAACTGCAGGCCCGACGAAACCAGGGTCAGGATCGCGCCCGTCGCCGGCTGCGTCACGACAACCTGCGTCACCTCCGGCGTCTGCGTGTAGGGGTAGTCGTATTCACCGGCGGTGATCATGTAGAAAGAGAGGTCCCACGTCACTTTGATGGGTCCGACAAAGATGTCGTATGGGTTCTGGGTGCCGGAGGCGGAGAACAGCGCCTCCGACCCGACGCGCTCCAGTTGGAGTTGGAACTTGCTCAGGTTGAGGTCCGGGCTCCCGCCGAAGGACAGAGCCGCCTCCCACCCGAGGAAGAATGGCTCCGTTTCGAAGGTCGTTGCCTCCGGGGTGTAGGTGACATCCGGCCAGCCGAGCCAGTTCGCCGTGTACGACAGGCCGCCCTTGGGGGTGAAGTTGAGCTTGAGCTTCGACAGGCGGCTCCCCGCGAACTTGCGCCCGACTGCCGCCGACCCCAGCACGGTGTCGCTCAGGGTGTAGGAGGGCGTCGTGTCGGCCGCCGTGAAGGTGTGGAGATACGGGGTGGCGCCGGTCACGGTATCGAGTCCCAGGAATGCCGCCAGCAGGTTCCCGCCGCTCAGGGGGTAGAACATGCCGTCCATCTGGTAGGTGGACGACATGGTACCCTGGTACTCGCCGAAGGTCTGCCACGGCACGCCACGGAAGCCTTCATCTGCCACGTAGGTGATGTCCACCTGTGGCTTCGGGGCCTGGGACGGCACCCAGGCGGTCGGCGCAACCGGCGTCCCCAGGGTGGCCTCGATCCCGAGACCCAGGTGCATGAGGCTGGTCATTTGCGCCTTGGGCGTCGCCATGTCAGGCCACCACCTGTTCCTCGCATTGGATGGAAAAGCGCCCCGTCAGCAGCAGGGAGGTTTCGAGCGGCTGCACCGTCTCCGCGATGGTGAAGTCCTCCCCCCAGGTTGTGACCTGCCCGCCAGACGGGAAGGAGGGGGTCACAAGAGACTTGGCAAGCAGACTACCGGCCGCTCCGCCGCGAATCATCTGGGCGATGCTGTCCAACCAGCCCTCAAACTGCCAGTAGGCGTCCGAGCCGACGCTGAGCGTGCTGGGGTCTCCCTGCACCGAGGCGCAGAGGCGCACGCTGCAGGCGTAGTGGATGAACTTCATGTTCGCCATCGGCGGCGAGAAGAACGGGGCGCGACCTTCACTGGATTGCGGCATGTCGAGGATGATCGTCGGCAACTGAGACAGCGCGATGGCCAAGGTCCCGCCGATGCGGACCGTCACGTAGCCGAACTGATTGGCGACCGCCGAGGTGGTCGGGACCCAGTACGTCTTCGGCTGGATGGTCGGCATCGCGCCGGACTCGCCGCCACCCGCGAAGAACTCCTGCTCGGCGCGCAGGATCTGCTGGCGTCCCACGGCCGCGCCCCCTTCCGCTCAGAGGCCACCGGCCTGGAACATGGACTGCCAGAATTGCGAAACGGCGCGCTCCAGCGTCCCGTCTCCGAAGGCCAGCGAGAGGGCGCGGAGCCGGAAGTCGTTCACCGGGGCGCCCGGATGGTTGACCGACGGCCCGATGAACACGACGCCACGCTTCTCCCAGTAAAACCGCAGGGCGCGGGCCTGTCGCACCGCGATGGGGTGGGCGCCGACGCCCGCGATGACGTAGAGGCCGTGCTGCGCGCCGAACAGAGCGGCGCCGTCGGGCCCGATCTCGAACGTCAGGGAGTCGCGCAGGGCGCCCC
>DATLTP010000009.1:0-7408 GCA_035533535.1 Bacillota bacterium
CGGCTACCTCAGCGACCGTGGCACGGCCCTGCGGACGGCTCTGCCGGCCGCCCTCTGCGTGGGCGCCGTGGCCGCGGGGCTGCTCCCCTTCGCGGGCGCCGCCTGGGTTCTGCTCGCGCTGGCCGTGGCAGCCGGGCTGACTGGGGGCGCCTTTCACCCGCCGGCCATGGCCTGGGTGCGCTCGCTCAGCGGCGCCCAGAGCGGGCGCGGCATGGCGCTCTTTGGCATGGCGGGCGGCCTGGGACGGGCGACCGCGCCCCTGATTCTGGCCGCGCTGGCGGTCTGGGCGGGCCAGCGGTCGGTCTCCTGGCTGGCTGGCGGCGCCCTGGCGGTCGGCATTGGCTACCTGGTCGTGCTGCGCCGCCAGCCGCCGGCACCGGCTGGAAAGGCCCGCACCCTTCCCCTGGGCCAGCTGTTTGCCGGGCGGTGGGGGCCGACGGCGTCGCTCCTGGCCATGACCGCGGCCTTCAACACCGTGAGCGGCGCGGTGCTGATCCTGGTGCCCATTGCGTACAGGCTGGAGGGCCAACCCCTGTACCTCGGAGCTGTTGTCGTCAGCGTCATGCTGTTGGCGGGCAGCTTCGGCAACGCGCTTGGGGGCACGCTGTCCGACCTACTGCCCCGCGACCGCGTGGTCATCGTCGCCGCGGCGGCGTCGGCACTGTCGCTCACGGGCTTCGTCCTGACGCGCGGCGCGCCGTCGGTGGTGTTCGCCGCCCTCACCGGACTGTTCTCCATGAGCACGGACGCCATGTCGGTGGTGATCTGCCAGGACCTCTTCCCGGAGAGCGTGGCCATGGCCTCGGGCCTATCCTCCGGCCTGGGGAGCGCCATGGCCGCGGCCATCGTCGTGGCCCTGTCCCTTGTGGCCGGGGCGACCTCGGTGACGGTTGCCCTGCTCGTGGCCGCGGCGGTGAGCCTGGCGGCCATTCCGGCCGTGTTGCCGCTCAGGAGGTTGTGGACGCAATGAGGCAACCGTGGCGTCGGGCCGGCGCAGCCGATGTCGAGGCCGTGGCGGCGCTGATGGAAGCGTTTTACGACGAGTCGCACGCCAACTGGGACCGTCCGGCCGCCCGTTTCGCCATGCGGCGGCTCCTGGCCACGCCTGAGCTGGGCGAGATCTGGGTCGCCCCTGGCGATGCCGGCTACATTGTCCTGACCTTCGGCTACAGCCTGGAGTTCGGCGGGCGCGACGCCATGATCGATGAGTTCTTCGTGCGGCCTGAGGCGCGGGGGCAGGGCCTGGGCCGCGCTGGCCTTGACCAGGTCGTGGACTGGTGCCGGGCCGAGGGCGTCACGGCCATCCACCTCGAGGTCGAGAGCCACAATCCCGACGCCTCGCGGCTATACCGGCGGGCCGGGTTTGCCGACCACGACCGCCATCTGATGACGCGGAGGGTGGAGGACGCGCGACCGGCCTCGGAGAACTGAGAGCAGGTCAGGTGCGCAAGCACGCCAGGGCTGTGCTCGGTCCCGGGCGGCGCCGCGCCGCTGGCGCTCGCCCTCGCACTCGCCGCCCAGCCCAGCCGATCCCGCACGACAGACGGGGGAAACCGAAATGGACGTGGGGCTTGAGACCATCTACCGGTGGGTGCAGAGGAGCCGGGAGCCGCTGATGACCGCTCTCCAAGCGCTCGGCTCCGAACGCTACCAGGCGCCGCAGGCCACCCTGGCCGGCGAGAGCGTGCGCGACCGCCACATCCACATCGCCAACTGCTACCTCTTCTGGGCGGCGAAGATCGCGCTGGGCGAGGACCCGCCCGACCTGCGGCCCGCGGATTACGCGGATGCCGCAGCCTCGCGGGCGGCCTTCACGGTGGCCGACGCGGCCGTGGAGCGCCTGCTCGAGCGCTTCGCCGGGCGCATGGATGAGCCCCTTGAGCGCGCGGTCTGGGGTCAGACGGAGCGCCTCACCCCGCGCTGGCTCCTCGCCCATCCGATCACCCACGAGTTCAACCACAAGGGCCAGATCGTCGTCGTGGTGCGCATGTTCGGCGTGGAGCCCGGCGACACCGACATGGTGAGGCCGTTCGGGCCGCCTCCAGCCTGAGGCGCGGCAGCCGCGCCGCCCTGACTGGCCCCGGCACGCCAAAACGAAGGGCCGCCCCGCAGGCCCTTCAGCCCGCGGGGCGGCCCGCACCGGACAGCGCGTCAGGAAAGCAGCCCGCGCGCCTCCCGCAGGGCGTGGCACAGGCGGTTGCGCTCCCGCGTCAGGTCGACGGCCAGGAACTTCACCCCGTCCGCGTCCGCTGCCGCCAGCCCCTTGGCCGGCTGCAGGCCGGGCAAAAGGCCCCCGCCCACGGCCGGGTCGTGGTTGAAGCGGCCAACCCGTGTGTACAGCACGGGGTTCAGCGTCCGGGCCATGGCCTTCTGGGTGGCGTCGTCCAGCGACCCGCCAGCCTTCTCTAAGGCCGTGCGCAAAGCGGCGGCGTCATCCTGCGCGGCCGAGAAATCGAACCGGTCGCCGGCCGCCTTGGCCAGGCCGTCCAGCGCCGTGCCGATCTCAGCGGCCGTGTCCGCGAACCGGAAGGGCAGCCTCTCGCCGGCGCACAGCCGTCCGAGCACCGCCGCGTAGAGCCGCGTGTCGCGGGCGATGAGGTGGGCATCCATCTTGTCCAGCGTGTCATCGGGCGTGTGCCACCACCAGCCAAAGCCGGCGTAGCGCTCCTTGACGGGGCTGCCCTCGCCCAGGACGCCGGCCAGCAGGTTGATACGGCCCTCGCCAGCCGGCTGGGCCGACAGGCCGCCCAGCGCCGCCGTGAGGCCGATGCCCCAGAACGACTGGTCGCCGCTCCGGCCCACGGGCGTCCCCTCGTAGCCTGTGAAGCCCTGGCTGGCGAAGACATCCCCCACCATGTGCCGCGCCTCGGCCATCGCCGAGCTCTCCAGGTTGATGACCGAGCCCTTGGCGCCGGAGGAGTCTACGTTGACGTGCGCGGCACAGTGGCCGTCCAGCTCGTCGTAGAAGTGGTCCGCGTACCAGGTCGAACCGGAGTAGCGCCCGTGCGAGTGGCCCGACCAGAACACCAGGCGCAGGCGGCGCTTGAGGGCGGCGGCCCGCTGGGCCAGCACGCGCCCCGTCTCGATCATGACGGCGTTGGCGCCGCCGTTGTCCATCACGCCCAGGTACCAGGAGTCCAGGTGGCCGCTGAACATGACGAAGTCGTCGCCCTCGCCGACATCGGCGGTGAGCAGCGGCGTCTTGCGCCAGCCGGTGTCCACGGCGGCCAGGAGGCGGACGCGGACCGGCCCCTGCGCGAGCTTGCCGCGCAGGATGGCGCCCGTGTCCTTGTTGACGGAAACGGCGGTCACCTTGGGCAGGCGGTCGCGCGTGCTGGCGCCGGGGCTGCCCCAAACCGGCGAGACGATCATCTCGTGGATCTCGGGGCCGGGGTTAACCATCACGATGGCCCCGGCGCCCTGGGCCGTCGCCTGCACGGCCACGTTGGGCGAGGCCAGGCCGTTGACCAGGACCGCCTTGCCGCGGGCGGACCCGTCGGTGGGCACCCCCTTGCCCCCGTCGATGAGGTCGAGGTCGACCCCACCCGCCAGGGTGGGCTGGCTGAAGCTGTGCGTGATGCAGTAGTAGCCCTCGGTGATGGGCGAGATCACCTGCAGGCCGCCGGCCAGCGGCAGGCTGATGTAAGCGTCGTGCAGGTGGAGCTGCGTCCTGAACCCGTAGCTCTCAAGCCGTTCCTGGATGCGGTGATGGGCCTCCAGCTCGGCCTGCGAGCCCGTGAGGCGCGCAAGGTCGGCGATGGAGAGCAGGTGATCCCAGGCGTGGTCGGCAGATACGGCGCCGATGAGTTCCTTTTCGTCGAGGGTCGCGGGCAGGGCAACCACCTCCAGGTGCGGTTTCGGCAAGGCGGAGGCGGTTCCCTCCGGTGAGGCGCCGGAGTCGAAACGGGATTCCACAACACTTCATTCACAAATCGTGAAGGGTTCGGCAGGAGACATTCCCCAGGCGGGCGAATCCGGACGACCGGTCGCGGAGGGCGCATCCGCAACATCTGTGCCGAGGGGAGTTGATTGGGGCATGCATTGGCGGCACCGGCTGGCGCATGTTGCGCTTGCGGGACTGCTGGGCGCGGCCCTGGCCGTCACGGCGACGGCCGGACCGGTTGCCGCGGCCGAACTGCCGGTGATCCAGGCGGTGTCGATCACCGGGAGCGCCAGCAGCCCGACGATCACCATCGACGGCTTCGCCTTCGGGTCCATTCCAGCCAACACGGGCCAGCCCGTTCCTTTCACAGGCCTGGATTACGGCAGCCAGTTGGGCATCAGCGATCTCTCCGCCAACTGGAACGCCGGCCAGACCGGAAACGGCGTCGGCATCACCGTCAGCGCATATAGCGACACCGAGGTCCAGTTCGGTCTCGGCTCCTACTACCAGGCGGGCGGGTTCAGCCTGAGTTCGGGCGACTCGTTCCGGGTGCTGGTCAAGGGCGTCACCTGCACGGGCACCGTCGGCTATCCTGCCACGATCACGTGCGCGGCGCCGGTGATCTCCACGGTGCAGATCGGCGGAAGCCTCGGCTCGCCGTCGATCACCATCAACGGCGCGGGCTTCGGCTCCATCCCCGCCAACACGGGGCAGCCGGTGCCGTTCACGGGCCTCGACTACGGCAACCAGCTGGGCATCAGCAATCTCTCCGCCAATTGGAACGCCGGCCAGACCGGCAACGGCGTCGGGATCACCGTCAGCAGCTACACGAACACCCAGATCGTGTTTGGACTGGGGTCGTACTACTCGGCCGGGGGTTTCGGGTTGTATCCCGGCGATACATTCCGCGTGCTGGTCAAGGGGATCACCTGTGCCGGTACGGTCGGCTATCCGGCCACCGTCGCCTGCGCGCCGACCAGCACCACCCTCGCGCCGTCCTCCAACACCGTGACGGCCGGCCAACCGGTGTCCCTTACCGCCACGGTGACGGGCGACGCCCCCGGCACCGGCGGCCCCACGGGAAACGTGACGCTTTATGAGGGTTCGACCGCACTGACAAGTGCAAGCCTCGACCCGAACGAGCAGGCCGTGCTGGCCGTCTCGTCGCTTGCGGCCGGCACCCACACGCTCAAGGCCGTCTACGCCGGCGATGGCGTTTTCCGGGGCAGCACGAGCGCCACCGTGTCCGTCACGGTCACCGCCGCGCCGACCAGCACGACGCTGACTGCGGTTCCGAATCCCTCCGTGTACGGGCAGTCCGTTGGGCTGACGGCGACCGTGTCGTCTTCGGACGGCACTCCGAGCGGAACCGTCACCTTCTATGACGGTGCGACCAGTCTGGGCAGCGCCACGCTGAACGGCGGCACGGCCACGCTGAGCACGTCGTCCCTGTCCGTGGCGACGCACAAGCTGACCGCGGTCTACGCGGGGGACACCGATTTCGCGACCAGCACGAGCCCCGCGGTCTCTCAGGTGGTCAACCCCGCTGCGACGACCATCACGCTAACCGCGCCGGCCTCGGTCACGTATGGCAACAGCTTGACGATGTCCGCGCAGGTGAGCGCCGCGCCCCCCGGGACCGGCGTGCCATCAGGCCTCGTGACCTTCTATGACGGCACCGCCCCCCTCGGGTCATTCATGGTGACGGGGTCCGGCACGGCCGTCCTCACGGTCATCCCTGCCGTTGCAGGCGTCACTCATACGCTGACCGCGGTGTACGCGGGCAGCACGGACTACGCTGGGAGCACCAGCACCCCGGCCACCGTGCAGGTTCAGCCGGCGCCCTCCAGCACGGCTGTCGCCTCCAGCCCCAACCCGTCGGTCTATGGCCAGCCGGTCACCCTGACGGCCACGGTCACGTCGGCGGCGGGGCCGAGCAGCCCGACCGGAAGCGTGACCTTCTATGACGGCTCGACGAGTCTGGGCACCGGGACGCTGAGCGGCGATAAGGCGACCCTGACCACCTCGGACCTGGGCGCCGGCGCCCACAGCATCACAGCCGTCTATGGCGGCGACGCTGATTTCGCGGCGAGCACGAGCACGGCCGTCTCCCAGACGGTCAGCCCCGACTCCACGACGACGACTCTCGCCTCTGGGGCCAATCCGTCGGTGTTTGGACAGCCCGTGACCCTGACGGTCTCCGTGGCCGTCAGCCCGCCAGGCGCAGGGGCTCCGACCGGCACGGTGACCTTCACCGACGGCTCGGCGACCCTGGGCTCCGCGACGCTGAGCGGCGGTACGGCCACGTTCACCACATCCAGTCTCAGCGTGGGCTCCCATGCGATCACGGCGACCTATGCGGGTGACGCGAACTTCACGGGCGGCACCAGCGGCAGTCTCGCGCAGGTCGTGAACCAGGCCGCCACCGGCACGACCCTGAGCTCGAGCGCTGATCCGTCGGTCTACGGCCAGGGGATCACGCTCACGGCCACGGTCGCCGTGACGGCGCCCGGGGCAGGCAGCCCCAGCGGATCCGTCACCTTCTACGACGGCTCCACGAGCCTCGGGACCGCACCCCTGAGTGCTGGTGCGGCCACGTACACCACGTCCAGCCTGGCCGTCGGCTCGCATGCGCTCAGTGCCGTCTTCTCTGGCGACACCAGCTTCCTCGGTTCGACGGGCGACCTTGCCCAGACGGTGAGCCAGGCAGCCACGACCCTGACGCTGACCTCGCAGGCGGTCACGCCGGCAGCCTGCAACCCGGCGGAGGCGAAGGGTCATGATGGCAAGGGCGATTGTGACCCCGACCACGGCCCCGGCGGCCCGCTCGGGCTCCTCACACCAGGGGACCATGGCACCGTATCCGGCTCCGTCTACCTGCCCACGGGACCCGATACGTCGGCCCTGGGCCAGCCGGTCACCTTCACGGCAACCGTGACCGTGACCGCCCCGGGAGCCGGAACGCCCACGGGTAGCGTCACGTTTGCGGACGGCGCCACGACCCTCGGCACAGCCGCACTCAGCACCACGAACGGCACCACCGCGGCGACGCTGACCACCAGCAAGCTGCCGGCGGGCCCGCAGACCATCACGGCGACCTACGGCGGGGACACGGACTTCACGGGCAGCAGCGCCAGCCTGACCCAGCGCGTGCAGTACGTGTTCGTTGGGCTGCTGCCGCCGGGTGACCACCATCGGACCGTCGATCCGAATGAGACCCTGCCGATCACGTTCCACCTGCTCGACGCCCACGGCCAGCCCGTGCGGGGCGCCACGGCGACGCTGCTGGTCAACGGCAGCCCGGCCGTGCCGCAGGGCCGAGCCAATGACGGCGACCAGTTCCGCGAGCAGAATGGGCTGTACGTCTACCTGCTCAAGCTCCGCGACCAGGGGGTCACGAGCGGCAGCGTGACGCTCACCATCGACCTCAGTGACGGCACGACGCACACCTTCACGCTAGACGTGGTCACCCCGCGGGACCACCACTGATCCCCCGGCCCGACAGCAGGGGCGGGGGGGGGGGGG
>DATLTP010000010.1:0-16096 GCA_035533535.1 Bacillota bacterium
CCGGTGGGACCTTGGTCCCAGGTCCTCTGCCCGCCCGGCCTATGGCTCCGTGCCGGCACGCCCTCTATCGTGGGGTCATGCAGACGTGGGTGGTGCTCGGATCCTGCCGGGACGGGTGGCAGAAGGCGTTTGCGGCGGCCGGCGTGGCCGTCGCGGCTGAGGTGGCGCCTGGGCAGGGCTTGGACGCGGCACGAGCGCACGGCGCCACAGGGGTGCTCGTCGACGACGCCATGGCCGGCCCCGAGGAGCTGTCGGCCCTGGTGCGGGCCGGCCACGCCGTGGTGCTGGTGGGCGGGCGGCCTGACCAGGAGGCCATCCGCCGGGCCATGGTTCTCGGCATCCGGGACTATGTGGACGAGCCCTTCACGCCCGAGGACCTCGCCCGGGCCGTGGCGGCCGCTGGTCACCTGGCATCTGGCGGCCCCGCCGCGGGACGGCTGGTCGCCGTCTGCGGGGGCCGTGGCGGGTCCGGACGCTCGAGCATCGCCCTCAACCTCGCCGTGGCGTTGGGCCTGCTTGCGGAGCGGCCCGTGGCCGCTGTCGACCTCTGCCTGGACTTTGGCGGACTGGTGACTCTGGCTGGCGCGGAGGCGGAGCGCACCTTGGCCGACGCCTGCCGGCCGAGCGGGCCGCTCGACCCCGACGTGCTCATCCAGCTCATGACCGCCCCGCCGCGCCTGCCAGTGCGCATCCTGGCCTCGCCGCGCGACCCCTCGCTGGCGGCGGAGATCGCCGGGGCGGCGGTGCGGGAGGGCGGCCGCGACTACCTGGCGGAAATTCTGACGGGCCTGCTGGGCCGATTCCCCTGGGTTGTGGCCGACCTGCCGCCTGCCCCTGGCGAGGGTTGGCTGGCCGCACTGGACCGTGCCGAGGCGGCGGTGGTCGTGGTGACGCCCGATGTTCCGGGGCTGGCGGCGGCGGCCAGGCTGCTGCGCCTGCTCGACGCCCTCGGCGTGGAGCCAGCGCGGCGCAAGGTCGTGCTGAACGCGCCCTGGGGCCCGGCCAGAGTACCGGCGGGGACGGTCGCGGACCTCATCGGGGCCCCGGTGGACCTGGCCATCGCCTTCGACCCCTCGGTCGGGGCCGCCCTGGACGCGGGCCGGCCCCTGGTTGGGCGGCGGCACCGCGGACCGTTCGCCCGCGCCATCGCTGCCTTGGCGCAACAGCTGGCCGGAACGGCCGTGGCGGTGCCGCGCGCCGGGTAGGCGGCGGGGGGCAAGGCGCGGCTGGCCGGAGGAGCGCCCGTCAGGAGCGCCCGTGGCTGCGCATGAGTGTGGCTTTCAGCCCTGTGGCCGGCCCCAGCGGCTGATGCTCAGGCCAGGCGCTCGAGAAGCGCCACCTGTTGGGGGGCGGCCGGCCATCATGAACCCGAACCGGTGGCAAAAGCGCCAGCCGCAGGGCGAGGAGCCGGCCGCCGGCTACCCTGCCGGCAGGCGCTTGCCGCAGGCCATGCAATAGCGCCAGCCAGACTCAGCCGGCTGGCCGCACCAGGGGCAAAAGTGTGAGCGCCCGCCCCGCGGCACCGTGCGCTTGACGGCGACTGGGCCCCCGCCCGCCGCCGGGCCTTCGCTGTTGCGAATCTCCAGGCCCTTGGGACCGCGGCTGCGCGTCCAGATGGCGCCCGCCTGCTGGAATGCCTGGATCAGGTAATAGAGGCGCTGCGGCGGTATGCCGATGTCCTGGGCCAGCTCGCGCACCGGCCCCAGCCACACCCCTTCGCCGCTGGCGATGCGCTCGTTCAGGGCCTGCAAAACGGCCTGGCGGTCCATGGCCAAAAAGTCTCACCTCTAACGGATTCTCTGACGGATTCTACCCAAGCGGGGCCGGGACAAGCTTGAAGATGGCGATCTCCGGCGGGCAGAACAGCCGCAGCGGCAGGTGCACGGTCCCGATGCCCCGGCTGACGAACAGCAGCGACCGCCCTTCCCGGTATTCCCCCATCACGTAGCGGCGGCCCAGCCGGCTGGCCGTCATGAGCGCGCCGACCAGGGGCACGCGGACCTGGCCGCCGTGGGTGTGGCCAGCCAGCGCGAGGTCCACGCCCGCCGCCACCGCCTGCGGAAACAGCTCGGGGCTGTGCGTCAGCAGCAGCCGCGGCACCCCGGGCGGGGCCCCCGCCAGCGCCGCGGCCAGGTTCGGCCGGCCGCGGTGCGCGTCGTCGGTGCCCGCCACCCAGATCCCCCGCCACAGCTCGCCGACGTTGTCCAGGACGCGGTACCCATGCCGCTCCAGAGCCGCCGCCACCCGCGCCCGCCCCGCCCGCCGGTCGTGGTTGCCCAGCACCGCATACCGCGCCCTGCACCCCGCCCACACCTCGTCCATGCGCGCCAGCGTCGCCTCCGTCCCCGGCAGGTCAGCTGCCCCTGTGGCCAGATCCCCGGTGAAGGCGATGACGTCCGGCTCCGGCCCAGGCCAGCGCAGGCGCGAGAGGTTGCGCCCGTGGAGGTCGGTCCAGTGCACCAGGCGCACCGGCTCCCCCAACCCCGGGAGCTCGGCGGTGTGCTCGGAGACACCCAGCAGGCCGGGTTCGAGGCCGCCGGCGTAAAGGCCGGCGGCCACCAGCAAAGCGGCCGCCTCGGGCAACAGGCTCAAAGGCGCTCCGTGACCTGGTCGACGATGTCGACCGGGAAGTTGCCGCCGATATACCGGATCGCGGCGTTCAGCGTGCTCTCCACGTGCCGCCACTCGTTGCCCACCGCCGCGAGGCCGACCACCGCGTCCTGAGGCCGGTCCATGTCGTCCACCTCCGCCACCGCCAGCTGGTACCGAGCGCGCGTCCGCGTGATCAGCGAGCTCAGCACCGACCGCTTATCCTTCAGGGTACGCGCGCCGTCGATGCGCAGCACCAGCCGGGTCGCGCCCACGATCATGGCCACGCGAGGTCGGCCACCTCGCGGATGAAGCGGTCGCTGTCCGCGGGGCGCTCGGCCATGACCGAGTGGCCGCAGGGCCAGCGCACCAGCTCCATGCGCGGCAGGGCGGCGTGGATCACGTCGGCGTCGGCCACCGGCAGGACCTGGTCGCGCATGCCCCAGCCCATGCGGACGGGGCAGCGCAGCTCGCCGAGCACCGCTCCGAGGTCGCCGAGTGTGTAGAAGTCGCGCAGGCCCAGCAGGGCGCGGCAGCGGCGGACGCTCCAGGTCCAGCTGGCGGCGTCCTCCCGTGAGATCGAGTTCACATCGTCGACCACGAAGCGGAAGAAGCGGCGGCCGACGGGCGGCAGCGACACCAGCCCAAGCAGCGCCCGCCCGAGCGTGGGGTGGCCAAACGGACGCGGCACGCCGAACCCGTGCGGGACGATGGCGGGGGCCAGCAGGCCGAGGGCGGCGGCACGCTGCGGGTAGCGGGCGGCCCAGTCCGTGGCGACCATGCCGCCGAAGGAGTGGCCGACCAGGACCGCCGGCGGCAGGCCAAGGCTCACGGCCCAGGCCTCCAGGGCGTCGGCGTAGTCCTCCAGGCGCTGCGGCATGCGCACCAGCCCGGAAAAGCCGAAGCCAGGCAGATCCGGCGCCAGGAGGAGGTCGCCGCCGCCGGCCAGGCGCTCGAGCGTGCCGCGCCACTGCCGCCCTGACGACAGCAGCCCGTGCAGCAGGATGATGGGGCGGGCGGCGCCAGGCACTTGGTGCGTGTGGATGCGGATCCTCTTCCGTGAGTGGAGCTGGACCACGGCGTCGGACTCCGACCAAGGGACCGTCGGTGCCACCCCCTGCAAACCGCGCGCTCACCGCCAGCCGCCACCCGCCCGATACAGCCCCAAAGGGGACTGGACCGGTGCTCGACCTGATGGCGGCTGGCTTCACGGGCTTCTGCCTCGGCTGGCTCTTCGCGCGGGCCGCCTCCCAGCCGGGCCGCAACCGGCGCGGCGGCTTCTGACCAAAGGCGGGACAGCCCGCAACGGTCAGTGGTAGGGTACCACCGAAAGGTGGGGCTCGCGCTGCTGGGTCCGCAAGAGCGCCGCGCCATGCACGCGCTCCGGCGCCAACTGGCCGCTTGGAATTATGACCACCTATATAGGAGCCTGATCCTCGGCGACGAGCCGGGGCCGTTTGCACGCGACGTCCAGGCTGCCTCCGTGCGGCTGCGCGCCGCGCAGCCGTCCGCGACCGCCATCCTGCGCTGGCTGGGGTTGGGTGAGGCGGTGCCGGCCGAGGCGCTGCCCGGGGACGCCCTGAACCTGGCGGGCGCCCTGGCGGACGCAGGCCTGGCTACCTACGGCGGCAGCGGGACATGGCAGAACGCGGGCTGGGTCGCCGTCCCCTTCGGGTCCGCCGAGCTCCTGGCCGATCGGCCGCGCGGGTACGGTGGGCAAGAGGTCCGTGTCTACATCGGGCCCGACTCCCTGATGCTGGCCGCCTCCCTCCCCCAGGTCGCAGGGCTGCGGGTGCTGGACATCGGCGCCGGCTGCGGGGTGCAGGGGCTCCTCGGCGTGCCGGACCCCGAAGCATCCGTGCTGGTGGACATCGAGCCCCGCGCCGTCCAGTACTGCGCCCTCAACGCGGAGCTATTGGGCCGGGACGGCCGGGTGCGGTGCGTGCTTGGCGACATGTATGCCCCGGTGGCCGGGGAGCGCTTCGACCTCATCGCGTCCCTGCCGCCCTACGTGCCCGTGCCGCAGGGCGTCCCCTACTCGGGCGTCGCCAATGGCGGCCCGGACGGGCTGGGCATCCTGCGGCGGCTGGTGGGCGGGGCGGCCGCGCACCTGCGCCCCGGCGGGCGCCTGGTGGTGCTCTGCCAGCTGCTGGCGGGGCCGGACGGGGCGCTGCTGGGCCGGGAATTGGCCGCGCTGGCGCCAGGCATGCGCTTCAGCGAGGAGATCTTCAGCCGGGCACCTGCAGCCGCCCTGGCCGGCGAGCTGGCGGATGGGCTGGCCACCCGGGTGGACGGCTGGACGCGGGAGGCGCTGGCCGAGGCCTACTCCCGGGGGTTTCAAGCCCTGGGCGCAACGGAGGTTCATGGCGCCGTTTTGCGCGGGGAGCGCATCGCTACCTGAGTCTTAACTAAATTCTGGTTGGGCGAATGCCGACACTTCCAACGAGGATGTGCGGCGCTTGCGGCTGCTTCCGCTCCATCTTGCGCTCGGCGCCGTTTTGGGCCGCACCGTGCGCAACGGGGCGGGCCAGGCCCTGCTGCAGGCCGGCGTCGAGCTGACGCCCGCCTATCTCGACGCCCTGCGCCGGTATGGCTACGGTTCGGTGTTCGTCGAGGACCCGCTCCTCGACGACGTGCGCTGGGAGGAGCCGATCCGCGGCGAAACCCGGGCGCTGGCCTTCCGCGCGGCCCAGAGCGCCTTCGCCGAGGCCCGCGAGGGCAGCGTGCGCAGCGTGGCCGCCGCCGAGCGCGCCGTCCGCCGTCTCACGGACGAGATCATGCGCGAGGGCCGCGCCGTGTTCGCCCTGGACCCCCAGCGCGCGGCGCCCGACTACACATGGACGCACGCCGTCAACGTCTGCATCCTCTCGCTGCTGGCCGGCCTGGCCTCGGGGCTGGACAGCGCCGACCTCCATCACCTCGGTCTCGGCTCGCTGTTGCACGACGTCGGCCGGGCGGCGGACCTCCATCTCGCCGACAGGGCCGGGGCCCTGTCGGATGCGGAGTGGGAACGGGTCAAGCAGCACCCCGCCGCGGGCTACCAGATCCTGCGCAGCAACCCCCAGATCCACCTGTACGCGGCCCACGTGGCGTTCCAGCATCACGAGCGGGTCGACGGCTCCGGCTACCCGCGGGGGATTCGCGGCGAGCGGATGCTGCAGTATGGCCGGATCGCCGCGGCGGCCGATGCCCTGGACGCCATGACCGCCGACCGGCCCCACCGGCAGGCGAAGCCGCCGCACGTGGCCCTGGGCGAGCTGCTGGCGGAGGCCGGCACGAAGTTCGACAGCGATGTGGTGCGCCGCCTGGCCCGGCGGGTGGGCGCCTACCCCAACGGCACCATTGCCCGGCTGAGCAGCGGTGAGCTGGCGGCGGTGGTGGATCAGGGGCTGGATCCCTGGCGGCCGACGGTGCGCGTGGTCGCGGGCGCGGATTTGCGGCGGCGAGAGCCGCTCGACGTCGACCTGGCCCACGACGGGCAGGGACGGCGCATCGCCGTCGTGCTGCCCGACTGGCCGCTGGAGTTCATGCGGCGCATGGGCCGGCGGCCAGCTCGCAGCTAGCCTGGCCCAAGACGGGCAGGGACGTGGTCGCGGGCGCGGATCTCCGGAGGCGAGAACCGCTCGACGTCGACCTGGCCCACGACGGGCAGGGACGGCGCATCGCCGTCGTGCTGCCCGACTGGCATGGGCCACAGCAGCTAGTGTCGTGACTGGCTAGTGAGTTTCCTTATGCATTGCGACGTGGGAACCTCATGGCATGAGCAGGAAGGCGCCCCGAGATCAAATTGGAGCCGGCACAACGAGCAGGCTTGGAGCGGCTGCTGGTGGCGGCAAACACGCCGCAGCAGTACCTTTTGCGGGCACGGATTGTGTTGGCGGCGGCCGACGGGCTCGCAAACAAGCAGATTCAAAGACGCCTGGGTTGTTCGAGCCCCTCGGTGATCAAGTGGCGGCACCGATTCGCGGCAACTGGGCTGGACGGGCTCGACGACGCGCCCCGGCCGGGTTCGCCGCGTAGATACAGCGAAGAAGACAGACAGAGGATCCTGGCGCTGGGCATGCAGGTGCCGCCGCCGGAGGAGGGTACGCACTGGAGCACACGACGAGCGGCCCAGCGCTTGGGGGTCGACCGCAACATCGTGCAGAGCGTCTGGCGGAGCCACCGCCTGCAACCACACCGGGTCGAGACCTTCAAGTTCAGCAAGGACCCGCTACTGGAGACCAAGGTCGTCGACGTGGTGGGACTTTACCTGCACCCACCCAACCACGCGGTGGTGCTATGCGTCGACGAGAAGTCGCAAATTCAAGCGCTGGAACGCACCGCGCCCATGCTGCCGCTGCGTCCGGGGCTGCCAGCGCGGCAGAGCCACGACTACCGGCGCCATGGCACAGTCACGCGTTTGCCGCGTTGGACACGGCCACGGGCAAGGTGGTTACCGAATTCCATCAACGCCACCGCCACCAGGAGGTCTTGGCCTTCCTGCGCCAGCTCAACCGCGAGTACCCGCGCCAAGACCTGCACATCGTCTGGGACAACTACTGCACCCACCAACACGCCGCAGTAGGGGCCTGGTTGGGCAAGCATCCTCGTTTCCATGTCCACTACACACCAACCAGCGCATCCTGGATGAACCAGGTCGAAACCTTCTTCTCAATCCTCACGACCCGCGCGGGCGTCCTCAACCTCATGGCAACTATCCGGCGCTTCATCGCCGGCTACCAGGAAGCGGCCCAGCCGTTTGTCTGGACTAAGACGGCCACCCACATCCTGGCCAAAGCGCGGCCGGCTCAATGCTAAACGACTTAGCCAGTCACGACACTAGCTGCTGTGGGGGGCGGGGCGGGCGGCGGCTACGCCGTCGCCCGGCGGGCGCGGGCCCCGAGCATCTCGCCAAGGCCGATGGCCACCAGGCCAAACAGCAGGTGCACCACCTGAATCACCCAATGGGCGGCTCCCGGCATCATCTGCTGCTGCGTCATGCCCAGGCCAGCGACCAGCAGGCCCCAGACCAGGGTCAGGACGGGCAGCCCAGCGCCCGCGACCCGGAAGGACACGGCCGCCAGCGCCCAGAGTGCCAGCACGAACAGCACGCCGATCATCATGTGCACTTGGATCAGCCCGTCCGCGGACCCCGCCCAGATGATGAGGCCGAGCACGAGCTGCACGACCCCCGTCAGGCGGACCAGCATCAGCAGCCCCTTGCGCAAACCGTCGCATCCCTTCGGCCCAAGCCCTTTGGCTCAGTGGGTGAGGATCTCCTTCAGCCGCTGGTACTCGGCCTCGGTAATTTCGCCGATGGCCAAACGGCGCTTGAGCAGGGCGAGCGGGTCCTCCTGCCAGTGCCGCCAAGGGCCGCGGTGGCGGAAAAACAGGAAGCGGATGCCGCCCAGCAGCAGGAACAGGAGAATGAAGAAGCCGAACGGCGGGAACCACCAGAAGCCCCAACCCCAGTGCATGATCGATGCCACCTCCAACCTCAGTCTGGCTGGCGGCCGTGGAGGCGCCGTGGAGCGCTTGTGGCGATTTTGTGGAGGCGGCGCCCCGAGCGCCGCCCTGCGGTACGCTCCTTGCTGTGACGACCATTCTCGTTGTGGAGGACGACGGCCAGCTGCGGCAGGTCATGGAGGCCTACCTGCGCGCGGAGGGCTACGCCACGCTCGCGGCCGCCGACGGGCTGGAGGCGCTGCGGGTGTGGCGGGAGCATGCCCCGGACCTGCTGGTGCTGGACTGGATGCTTCCCGGCAAGAGCGGCCTTGACGTCGCGCGCGAGATCCGGGCGGCCGGCGGCACGCCCATCATCATGCTCACGGCGCGCAACGAGGAGCCCGACATCGTCCTCGGGCTGGAGATGGGCGCCGACGACTACCTGGTCAAGCCCGTCAGCATGCGCCAACTGGTGGCGCGCATCCGGGCAGTGCTGCGGCGCACAAGGCCAGACGGCGACAGCGACCACGTCCGGGTGGGCGGGCTCGCCCTCGATCTGCCGGGGCACACCGCCGAGTACCGCGGCGGCGCCCTCGTGCTCACGGCGACCGAGTTCAGCCTGCTCGCCACCCTGGCCGCCCACCCCGGGCGCGTCTTTTCGCGCCTGCAGCTCATGGAGGCGGCCATCGGCGACTACTACGAGGGCTACGAGCGGACCATCGACAGCCACATCAGCCACCTGCGCCACAAGCTCGGCGCCGGTGAGCGCATGATTCAAACCGTGCACCGCATCGGATATAAGCTGGTGCCCGAAGGTGAATAGGCCCTGCCGGCATCGGCCGGGCCGGCACAGCCTGCGCCGGCGCCTGGCCTGGACGTTCCTGTTTGTGGCCGTCGTCAGCTTCCTGGCCGCCATGGGCGTGCTGCGGTCCGGGAACCGCCATCCATGGCCGATTCTGATCTTCCTGGCCGTCGCCGGGGGCGTTGGGTTCTTCACGGCAGGTCGCATCACGCGCACGCTCATCCGCCTGCGCGACGCGGTTCAGCGCATCGACCTGCGCGACCTGTCCCCCCGGGTGCCGGTGGAAGGGCGGGACGAGGTGGCGGCCCTCGCTCGCGCCTTCAACGCCATGGTTGACCGGCTGGCCGCCGAGGAGCGCGCCCGGCGACAGCTCTTCGCCGACGTCGCGCACGAACTGCGCCACCCGCTCGCCGTGCTCAAAGGGCGTCTGGACATGATGCAGGACGGCTCCGCACCCCTGGACCCGGAGCAGGTCCTTCGCCTGCAGGACGACGTCATCACGCTGTCCCGCCTGGTCAACGACCTGCGCGACCTCTCCCTGGCCGAGGTCGGCCAGCTCTCGCTGACGTTGGCGCCCGTGGACGTGGCCGCGCTCATCGCCGACCTGAGGGAGAACCTCGAGCCCGTGGCGGCCGACCGGCAGGTGGCCCTTTGCGTGGAGGCGGCGCCGGGCCTGCGCCCCGTGCGCGCGGACGCCGACCGCCTGCGTCAGATCCTCGTCAATCTGCTGACCAACGGCCTGCAGCACACGCCCGCTGGCGGCCGGGTCGACGTTCGGGCCCGGGCGCAGGGCGCCGACGTCGTCATCGAGGTGGCGGACACGGGTCAGGGGATCGCGCCGGAAGACCTCCCCCACGTCTTCGACCGCTTCTACCGTGCGGATAGGGCGCGCGCACGCGCGACCGGCGGAAGCGGCCTCGGGCTTGCCATTGTTCGGAGCCTGGTCATGGCGCACGGTGGCACGGTGCAGGTCTCCTCCCAGCCTGGTGCGGGCAGCCGCTTCGTGGTGGCCCTGCCGGCGGCCGCAACCGAGTCCTAATCCGCCCTTCGCCAAACCCTCCGCAGACCGTAGCCTGGGCCGCTGTGCGGCCAGGTTAGCATGTCCGCGGCAGGGGGTACCCGGTGGCTGCCGTTCGGCTGGATCAGGTGAGCAAGCGCTTTGGGGCCGTACAGGCCCTGTCGGAGGTGTCGCTCGACATCGCCGACGGGGAGCTCATGGTGCTCGTCGGACCTTCCGGCTGCGGCAAGACCACCCTGCTCCGCTCGATCGCCGGCCTGGAGGAGCCGGACGCCGGTGAGATCGCCATCGGCGGGCGGCGCGTGGACGGGGTGCCGGCCCACCGGCGCAACGTGGCCATGGTCTTTCAGAGCTACGCCCTCTACCCCAACCTCACTGTGTTCGAGAACATCGCCTTCCCCCTGCGCGCGCGGCGCGTGGCGGCGGCCGATGTGGTGGCGCGGGTGCGGGCGGCCGCCGAGCGCGTGGGGCTGGCGGAGCTGCTCCAGCGCCGGCCGGGCCAGCTCTCCGGCGGGCAGCGCCAGCGTGTGGCCATCGCGCGGGCCATCGTGCGCGAGCCCGACGTCTGCCTGATGGACGAGCCGCTCTCTGGCCTTGACGCCCAGCTGCGGACGCGCACGCGTGCCGAACTGGCGCGCCTGCAGCGCCGGCTGGGAACAACCACCGTGGTGGTCACGCATGACCAGATCGAGGCCATGACCATGGGCGACCGCATCGCCGTCATGGATGGCGGGCGCATCCAGCAGGCCGGCGCGCCGGCCGACATCTACCGGCGGCCGGCCAACACGTTCGTGGCCGGCTTCCTCGGCTCGCCCCCCATGAACCTGGTGCCGGCCGCCGCCTCCACCCGGGAGGGCCAGGCTGGCCTCGCGCTGGACCAGGGCGGCTGGCTGCCCCTGCCCCACGCCGTTCCGCAGGAGGTGATCCTGGGCGTCCGGCCCGAGGACCTGCGCCTGGTGCCGGCGGGCCAGGGCCAGATCGGGGGGCGCGTGGACCTGGTCGAGTACCTGGGCGCCGAGACGCTCGTCACGGTGGCGGCGGGCAGCCGGGGCTGGATGGTGCGGCTGAGCGGCCAGGCGGATGTGCGGCCGGACGAGGCGGTGGATCTGGCGGCGCCCTACGGCGCCTTCCACCTGTTCGATGCGGGGACGACCGGCTATTTGGGGACGCTCGAGCAGCCGCCGGCGGGCGGGCGGGTGGCGGTGTGATGATCCTGGATTCGGAATGGAGGATGGCCATGCGTCAGAATGGATTACGTGCAGCGGCCGCGGGGGTGGCCCTGCTGCTTTTGGCCGGCTGCGGCGGCACCGCGGCGCCGGCAGCGTCCCAGGCCGCAGAGGCAGCCGCGACGGGCGGCGCGACAGCGCCGGCACAAACGGTCGAGTTGACCTTCGATTACCCGGTGGGCGTGTCCGGCCCGCTGGCCACGATCATGACCAACCTCACGCACAGCTTCAACAGCGCCCACCCCGGGATCCACGTCACGCCGGTGTTCGCCGGCAGCTACCAGCAGACGCTGGCCAAGGTCGAGACGGCCATCCAGGCCGGCAACCCGCCCGACCTGGCCGTCGTCAACCACACGGCCATCTTCGACCTGCTGCACCTGCAGGCGATCCAGCCGCTGGACGATGTGGTCAGCCAGGGCAACTTCTACCCGGCCATGCTCAAGCCCGAGGTGCAGGGCCACTACTGGAGCGTGCCGTTCCAGCGGTCGACCGTGGTCCTTTACTACAACAAGGACCTCTTCCAGCAGGCCGGGCTCGACCCGAGCAAGGGCCCGGCGACCTGGGATGAGTTGGTGACGGATGCCAAGGCCATCCAGAGCAAGACCGGCGTGACGGGGATCGAAATCCCCTCGGACGGCACGGTCTACTGGGTGTTCCAGCCCTTCGCCATCGCCGCCGGTCAAAACCTCGCCGCCGATGACGGCACGACCGTGAACTTCAACGCCCCGGCCGTCACGACGGCCCTGCAGTTCTGGATGGACCTCTCGCACAAGTACAAGGTCGAGCCGACGGGCATCCTGCCCTGGAACACGGTGCCCAACGACTTCGAGGCCGGCAAGGCGGCCATGATCGTGCACTCCAGCGGCAGCCTGGCCTCCATCCTGCAGAACTCGAAGTTCCAGGTCGGCGTGGCCTTCATGCCGGCGGACACCGCGACCGACCGCAGCAACCTCGGCGGCGGCGACTTCTACCTGATGAAGGGGATTCCGGCCTCGCACCAGCAGGCGGCACTCACCTTCATCCGCTGGATGACGGCCCCGGCCCAGGCCGCGAGCTGGAGCATGCAGACCGGGTATGTCGCCGTGACGCCCGACGCCTACCAGACGCCGGACATGAAGGCGTATACCGCCAAGAACCCGCAGGCCCTGGTCGCGGCGCAGCAGCTGCAGTACGCGGAGCCCGAGCTCTCGACCTACCAGCTCAACCAGATCCAGGACACCTTCGACAGCGCCGTGCAGTCCGTGCTCGACGGCCAGGCCACCATCCCGGCGGCCCTCGGCCAGGCCCAGCAGCAGGCGCAGGGCATCCTGGCGCCCTTCAAGTAGCGTGGCCGCGCTCACGGTTGAGGCTCCCGCACCGCGGGGCAGGGCGCTCGCCCTGCCCCGCGTGCTGGCGATCTATCTCGTGCTGCTGGTGCCGATGGGCCTGGTCGTCTGGTTCGTGGCCTGGCCCATCGTGGCCACCGTTCTCCACAGCTTCGACCACATCGGCGTGCGGGGCACGGTGGGCGCATTCGCGGGGCTGGCCAACTACCGGTTCCTCTTCGCGCAGCCCCTGTTCGCGGTGGTGCTGCGCAATACGGCGATCTATGCGGGGCTGTCGGTCGTGCTCTGCGTGGTGCTGGCCTTCCTGCTGGCCCTTCTGCTGACGGGCAGGGGCGCCGTCTCCCGCCTGCTGCTGGTGGCGATCTTCTCGCCCACGGTCATGCCGATGATCGCCGCCGCCAACATCTGGCTGTACTTCCTGGCGCCGCGCTTCGGCCTCGTCGGGAAGATCCTGGCCGTGTTCGGCATTCACACCGGCAACCTGCTCGGCCAGCCGGGGTCGGCACTGGGTGTGCTGGTCGTGCTCTTCGTGTGGAAGTACGCGCCGTACTTCACGCTGTTTCTGATGGCCGGCCTGCAGGCCATCCCGCAGAGCGTGCGCGAGGCACTGCGCACGGAGGACCCCGGCGGCTGGCATGCCTTCCGCAGCGTGATCCTGCCCATGCTGACGCCGATGATCGCGTTTGTGACGACCATGGCCCTGCTCTACGCGGCGGAGACCGTCGACCCCGTGTACGTGATGACCCAGGGCGGGCCCAACAACGCCACGAACCTGCTGATGTTCTACCTCTACCAGCTCGGCTTCAACTACTTCGCCTGGGGCGGGGCGGCCGCCCTGTCCGCCCTGCTGATGGGCGGGCTGTCGTCGCTGTCGGCCCTGGCCCTGATCGGGCTGGAACGGAGGGCCTTTCATTGGCAGTGAGCGTGGCGCTGGGTTTGGTGGCCCTGGTCTGGGGCTTTCCGACGCTCTGGGCCCTGTGGGCGACGTTCACGTCGAGCGGCGGCGGCGTCACGCTGGCGAACCTGTCCGGGGCCCTGGCGGCGGCGCCCTTTGGGGCCTATGCCCTGAACACGGTGCTGATCGTGGGCGGTCTGCTGGTGGTGCAGACCGTCTTCGGGGCGTTGGTCGGGTTCATCCTGGCCCGGTACGACTTCCCCGGGAAGCCTTTGGTCACAGGCCTGTTCCTGCTGCAGATCGTGGTGCCCGTCTACGCTGTGCTCATCCAGGACTATGAGATCGTCCAGGGCCTGCACCTGCTCGACACGCGGACGGGGGTCATGCTCCCCTACCTGGTTTCCGGGATCGCGATCCTCGCTTTCCGTCAGGCCTTCCGGACCGTGCCGCGGGAGCTGGACGAGGCGGCCCGCATGGATGGCTACGGCACCCTCGGCGTGTTCCGGCGGGTCTACCTGCCGCGGGCCCTGCCGGCCCTGCTGGCCTTCGCCGTCATCTCCGTCACCTACCACTGGACCGACTTCCTCTGGCCGCTGATTGTGACCAACACGGCCCACGCCCGGCCGATCGTGGTGGGCCTTGCCGCCGTGGCCGAGGCCAGCGAGTCTGGGCTGCAGTGGAACCTGCTGGCGGCCGCCACGTCCATCGTCATCGTCCCGGTCCTGGCCGTCTTCATCGCCGGCACGCGCCGCATCCTGAGCGCCTTCGCGGCTTCCTTCGACTGGTGAGCGGCGGACGTGGGGGCGGCGGGGATTGCCGACAGCCGGCCGTCGCTGGGCGCGATGGGCGGCAAGGTCGCATGGGGAGCGAGTGGGCTGCGGGTGGCGCTGGCAACGAGGGGTCGGCGAGGGCTGCCGGCAGTGGGGTACCATGGTGCGCAGGGCGTATTGCCTGGGCCCCGCTCGCGCGGACGTGGGATGGTGGCACCCGTGAGTGAAATTTACCTGGTCCGCCACGGCGAGAGCCTCTCCAACGTGGAGGGCCGGTTCTGCGGACAGCCGCCGGGTCCGGGCCTGACGCCGCGGGGGCGGGCCCAGGCTCTGGCGGCTGCGGCCCTGCTGCCCCAGCGGGCGGTGTCCGTGGTGTCGAGCCCCCTGCTGCGGGCGGTGGAGACGGCACAGGCCTACACGGCGGCGGTGGATGTTCGCACGGAGCTGCGGGAGACGGGGCTCGGGGTCTGGGACGGGAGCTTGCAGGCCGAGTTAGTCGACGTGCCGCGGTTCCGGAGTTGGCGCCAGGATCCCGAAAACTGCCCGCCGCCGGGTGGTGAGCGGTTATCCGAAATGGCCGTGAGGATCGGCGGCCTGCTTCGGACCATGGCCGCGCTCGGGGACGTGGTTGCGTATAGCCACATGCACCCGATCATCGGCTTCCTGCTGGATGCCCTGGGCCGCTCCTACGCGGACCATGCCAGCCTGCGCATCCCGAACGCGACCGTGGTGAGGATGGAGTGGGACGGGGAGCGGTTCCGCTTGGTGGAGATCGACCGGAGCCCCAGCCTGGTGGAGGGGTAGGGGCCGCCGCGCACCTAATCCAGCGGGAGCGCCAGCTGCTTGGCCTCCTGCATTCGCCACCGCCCGCGGCTGAGGCCCTGCGCCTCGCGCACGGCGGAGAGGTCGTCCATGACCCGCTCCTTGCGCCACCTCGGCAGGTAGGCGGAGCCATAAAGTCCGCGGTACGTCGGGACCAGGTGCGGGTAGCTCTCCCCCAGGAACGCGAGGAAGTGCTCCCGCGTGCCGGGCTTGAGGTAGAGGGTGTTGCCGGCGAGGAAGGCGGCGTCATGGTCGGCCGCGGCACGCGCCACCGCGGCCAGGTGCTGCATGCTGTCGGTCAGGCCAGGGATGATGGGCGCACAGAGCACACCGGCGTTGACGCCCGCCTCGCGCAGACGGGCCACGGCCCGGAGCCGCTGCAGCGGATGCGCAGTGCCGGGCTCCAGCCTGCGCCAGAGATCCACATCCACGGTCGGTACGCTGACGGCCACGCTGTCGGCGCCCTGGCCCAGCAGGTCGATGTCGCGCACCACCAGCGGCCCCTTTGTCGTCACGGTGAACGGGGTGCGGAAGGCGCAGAGGGCCTCCAGGCAAGCACGTGTCAGCCGCATCCGCCCCTCCAGCGGCTGGTAGACATCCGTGGCGCTCCCGACGGCGACGAGCTCGTGGTGCCAGGTGCGCGCGGATAGCTCGCGGCGCAGGACCTCGGCCACGTTGCGCTTGGCCATCAGAATCCCAGTGAAGTCATCATCCGCGTTGAGGTCCAAGTAAGTGTGGGTCGCGCGGGCGTAACAGTAGTGGCAGCCGTGGGTGCAGCCGCGGTACGGGTTGAGGCTCCAGCGGAAGGGCATGCCCGTGACGGCGTTCAGCGCCGAGCGGCAGTCGACCTCGCGGACCTGTGGTGGTGCCATGAACTTAGCCTATGATCCGAACACACGTTCGTCAATTGGGATTGCGCACCACGGGCCGACCACGCTAGGATGTTGGCGGGAGTAGCAGGAAGACTGGTGTCGCCCCCGGTCTTCAAAACCGGTGGGGGGTGCGATCCATCCCCGGTGGGTTCGATTCCCACGTACTCCCGCCAATCCCGTAGATTAAGCACTCTCGGTTTGGCCGCACTACTTCTACTTCTACCTTCGGCACTGCGACGGCCGAGAGTTGCAAACGGCCTGCAAACTTGGCTCGGCGCCCATGGCGACGCCGTCCAACGGGAGGTGACCAGTGTGGTCGACTTCGGGAAGTTGAGGAGTGCCAAGGGGCA
>DATLTP010000011.1:0-27808 GCA_035533535.1 Bacillota bacterium
GTTGGCCCTCGGCGTAGATCGTGTCGAAGGCCAGGCTGGACTTGCCGCTGCCGGAAATGCCCGTGAAGATGACGAGCGCGTCGCGCGGGATGTCGAGGTCGACGTTTTTCAGGTTGTGCTGGCGGGCGCCGCGCACCACCAAGCGCTCCAAGGCCAAGTGCTGGGAAGCCTCCTCATACGGGATTGCACTCATTATCCCACGCCAAGACAGCGAACCCGTGTTCGATGATAATGGATTTAGCCGATTGGAGACAAGCTCCGGGGCCGAGGACGGTGCGGGCCAGGCCGGATGCCCTACCCCGTCGCGTCTGCGGCCCGGCTGGCGGCCATCCGCCCGCCCTGCCGCGATGCCTCCTGCCGCTCGTAGATGCTGACCCACTTGCGGCCCTGGAAGCGCCACGTCGCCGCCACGCCGCGCACCAGCTGGTCGCCGGCCACGGCGCCGTAGATTCCGGCGAGGCCGCCGCCCATGACCAGGCCGATCAGGGCCGAGCCGCCCAGGCGGACAAACCACGTGCCAATGGCCGTCATCCACATGACCCAGGTGGTGTCCCCGGCCCCGCGCAGGGCCCCCGCCATGACCAGCGAGACCGATGTGCCGACAAGGCCGAAGGCCATCCAGCGAATGCAGATCACGCTCAGATGGTCCAGGCTTGGGTCGTTGGTGAAGATGGAGGCCGCCGTGTGCGGGAAGGCGACCAGCAGCGCCGCGATGACCGCGGTGACGCCGGCCGAGGCCCAGTTGGCCGCGTGGGCGCAGACGGCCGCCCGTTTGGGGCTGCCGGCGCCCAGGTTCTGGCCGACCAGGGCCGTGGCCGCGCTCGAGAAGCCGAAGCCGACGTTAAAGACGACGCTCTGCAGCGTCTGGGCGATCTGGGCTGCCGCCAGGGCCTCGGAGCCCAGCGCGGCCACCACGAGGCCAAAGGCGATGAAGGAGCCCTGGCGGAAGAGGTTTTCCGCCCCTGCGGGCAGGCCGATGTGCAGGACGTCGCGGATCGTCGCCCGGTCCAGCTTCCAGCCGGTGGGGCGCCAGCGGATGTAATCGGTGCGGTGCCGCAGCAGCACCAGGCATACGATGGACGCCGCGATGCGCGCGACACCTGACGCTAAGCCCGCGCCCGCCACACCCATCGAGTGGATGGGCCCGAGCCCGTACACCAGCACATAGGCCAGCCCGAGGTTCAGCGCGTCCGCAGCGGTGAGCACCCAGAGCGGCGTCGTCAGATCGCCCGCCGCCTGAAAGACTGCCGTGCCCGCGAAACTGATGACCCCAAAGGCCATGGGGATGAGGCTCCAGACCATGTAGGTCGCCGTCTCGTACTGCAGGCGCGGGTCCGGAAAGGGCTCGGTCACCAGCAGCGCCTTGGCCACAGCCCCCGAAGTCAGGGCCCCGACCACGGCCAGCACAACGCCGATGACCAGGCTGAGGATGATCGACTGTTGGATGACGGAGGCGCAGCGCTCGGGGTCCTGCTGGCCGATGCCGCGGGCCACCAGCGCCGTCGTCCCAACCGTGATGGCGCCCAGCACGGCGATGATGACGAAGAGGATCCGGTTGCCAACGCCGACGGCCGCAATGGCGTCGGCGCCCAGGTGCCCCACCACGATGAGGTTGATCATCTGGGCGGCCGCAGCCAGGAGCGCGCGGGTCACGCCCGGCACACCCATGACGAAGACGGCACGCCAGGGGTTGACCGTGGTCAGGTCGGGCAGCGTGCTCCGGCGCCGAGGGAGGGGGGCCGGCGGGTGCTGGGGCTGGTCCGGAGCAGCCAAACGATCGGGCCTCCTCGGCTTACAGCCGTCGTGTCGCCGGGCGAGATGTCGGACAGTCGCAATAGCGGGATTGAGGTGACTTTATCACAGAAGCCCCGAGGGTGGTGCGGGCCACACATCGACGCCTGGCGTTGCGGTAGCGTCGCCCGCGGGAGGGGGAGCCATATGGTCAAGGAGTTCCGCACCTTTGCCCTGCACGGCAGCCTGCTCGACATGGCCATCGGCATCATCATGGGCGCCGCGTTCGGCTCCGTTGTCACGGCCCTGGTCAAGGACATCCTGATGCCGCCGGTCGGCCTGGCGTTGGGCCGAGTCGATTTCGCCGCCCTGTTTATCAACCTGTCCGGCAAGCCATACGCCACTCTGGCCGACGCCCAGAAGGCCGGCGCGCCGGTGATCGCCTACGGCGACTTCATCAATGTGGCCATCGGCTTCGTGATCGTCGCGTTCCTCATGTTCCTGATCGTGCGGCAGATCAACCGCATGCGGGCCCCCGTCCCGGCCCCCGCTGCGCCGGCGAGCAAGGAGTGCAGATACTGCCTGTCGAGCATTCCGCTGATGGCCACGCGCTGCCCGCACTGCACGTCCGAGTTGGGCGCGCCCGCCTACGCGGGCGCCTCAACGGCCGCACCCAGCGACTGAAGGCGGACCGCGAGGTCCGCATATCCCCGCGCCAGGGCGGCCGCATCGCGGATGGTGGTCTCCCCGTCCGCAGCCAGGGCCGCAACCAGAAGGGCCGCCGCTCCCCGCAGGTCGGGCGCAGCCCGCAGCACGGTTCCAGAAGTCCGGGCGACGCCGGTGACGAAGGCGCGTCCAGATTCCGTGGTGACCTGGGCACCGAGCTTCCTCAACTCGGACACGACCCCGAAGCGGTCGGGGAAGACGGGATCCTCCACCCGGCAGGTGCCGTTCGCCCTGAGCAGCCAGGCCAGGGCCGGGCTCTGGAGGTCGGTGGGGAAGCCGGGGAACGGCGCCGTGGTGATATCCAGCGGGTTTGGGCGGCCCGTAGCCCGCAGGCGGACGGACTGCGCCGTGATCGAGAGCTCGCAGCCGCCCCTGCGCAGGACTCGCAGCAGGCTGTCGAGGTGGTCCGCCCGTGCCCCGCCCACTGTCACGTCGCCACCTGCGGCAGCGGCCGCCAGCAGGTAGGTTCCGGCTTCGATGCGGTCGGGGATGAGCGTGATCTCAGCGCCACCCAGCTGGCGCACGCCACGGATGTGGATCTCAGGCGTCCCGACCCCCGTGATGCGGGCGCCCATCAGGTTCAGGAACTCGGCGAGCTGGACGACCTCCGGCTCGCGCGCCGCGTTGTGAATGAAGGTGTCGCCGTCGGCCAGGCACGCCGCCAGCAGCATGTGGTGGGTGGCGCCGACGCTGGGGAGGGGGAGATGGATCTCCGCTCCCCGGAGACGCTCCGCGCGGCAGACGATCCTGGCGCCCGCCTCTTCGATGCGGGCACCCATCGCCCGCAACCCGGCCAGGTGAAAATCGATTGGCCGGTCGCCAATGTCGCAGCCGCCGGGCGAGGCGGTGCTGGCCTCGCCGAAGCGGTTCACGAGGGGCCCCAGCAGGATGAGGGACATCCGGATCCGGCCGGCCAGCTCCGGCGGGATGGCTGAGGTCGTCAGCGTGGGCTCGATGACATAATCGGGCTCGACGCGAGCCCCCAAATGCCTCAGGAGATCCACCACGGCCGTGATGTCACTGAGCTCGGGCACGTCTGCAATGACGCAACGGCCGCCGGCGGCGGCCGTTGCCAGCAGGATGGGGATTGCCGCGTTCTTGGCTCCGGAGATCTGGACCCGGCCATGCAGGGGCTTACCGCCCCGGACAATGTAGGTCGCCATTTGTGGAGCACTGTATGCGGGAGCGGGCCTTAACGCTAGCGCGCCCTGGCTCGGGGCCGGGAGGCGCGCGGCGGAGCGTCGCTCCGACGCGCTTCCAATTCGACGATCAGGTCCCGGAGCTCCGCCGCGCGCTCGAACTCCAGCATGCGGGCGGCTTCGCGCATTTCCTTGCGCACCCGGTCAATGGTGGCCGCCAGCTCACGCGGGCTCATCTTCTTATGGCGCTCGTCGGCGGCGTCCACCTCGCCAACGTCCGCCGCGGCGTGCGTGGCCTCGAGCACGTTCCGCACCGGCTTGATGATCGAGGTCGGCGTGATGCCGTGCTCCAGGTTGTACGCGTGCTGAATTTCGCGGCGGCGGGTCGTCTCGCTCATGGCGGCCTGCATCGAGCCCGTGATGCGGTCGGCGTACAGGATGACCCTGCCCTCGGCGTTGCGGGCCGCGCGCCCCATCGTTTGGATCAGGGAGCGCTCCGAGCGGAGATAGCCCTCCTTGTCCGCGTCGAGGATGGCCACCAGGCTCACCTCGGGCAGGTCCAGGCCCTCGCGCAGCAGGTTGATGCCGACCAGGACGTCAAACACGCCGAGGCGCAGGTCGCGCACGATCACCATGCGCTCCAGCGTCTCCACCTCGGAGTGCAGGTAGCGGACCTTGATCCCCAGCTCGCGCATGTAGTCGGTGAGCTGCTCGGCCATCTTCTTGGTCAGGGTGGTGACCAGCACCCGCTGGCCCTTGGCGACGCGGGCCCGGACCTCTCCGATCAGGTCATCGATCTGGCCGCGGATGGGCCGCACGATCACCTCGGGGTCGAGCAGGCCCGTTGGGCGGACAATCTGCTCGGCGATGCGCTGCGAGTGGCGCTTCTCGTAGTCGGCGGGCGTGGCGGACACGTACAGGGTCTGGCCCACCCGCTCCTCGAACTCGGCAAAGGTCAGCGGCCGGTTGTCCAGCGCCGACGGCAGGCGGAAGCCGTAGCGCACCAACTCGAGTTTGCGGCTGCGGTCGCCTTCGTACATGGCGCCGATCTGCGGGATGCTCTGGTGCGACTCGTCGATGATGCAGAAGAAGTCCTTCGGGAAGAAGTCCAGCAGGGTGTAGGGCGGCTGGCCCGGGGCCCGGCCGGTGAGGTGGCGCGAGTAGTTCTCGATGCCGGAGCAGACCCCGACCTCGCGCATCATCTCCAGGTCGTAGCGCGTGCGCTGCTCCAGGCGCTGGGCCTCCAGCAGCATCTCCTTGCTGCGCAGCTCAGCGAGGCGCTCCTCCAGCTCCGCCTCGATGGTGACCACGGCGCGCTCCATCTTCTCGCGGGCCGTCACGTAGTGCGTGGCCGGGTAGATGGCCACGTGGTCGCGGGTGCCCAGCACCTCGCCCGTCAGGGTGTCGATCTCGGACATCCGCTCGATGCAGTCGCCGTCCATCTGCACGCGGATGGCGCGGTCGGTCGACGCGGCCGGGTAGACCTCCACCACGTCGCCGGCCACCCGGAAGTGGCCGCGCTCCAGGCTCATGTCGTTGCGCTTGTACTGGATCTCGACCAGCTTGCGCAGGATCTCCTCGCGGCGGCGCTCCTGGCCCACGCGCAGCGAGAGGACCAGATCGCGGTAATCCTCGGGGGAACCCAGACCGTAGATGCAGGAGACCGACGCGACCACGATGACGTCCCGCCGCTCGAACAGGGCCGTGGTGGCGCTATGGCGGAGTTTCTCGATCTCCTCATTACGGAGCGTGTCTTTTTCGATATAGGTATCAGTCGCGGCGATGTACGCTTCCGGCTGATAGTAGTCGTAGAAGCTGACAAAGTACTCGACCGCGTTGTCTGGGAAGAACTCCTTGAACTCGCCCGCAAGCTGGGCCGCCAGGGTCTTGTTGTGGGCGATGACCAGGGTCGGACGTTGAAGCTGCTCGATGGTCCAGGCCATCGTGGCGGTTTTCCCGGATCCGGTGACGCCCAGCAGGACCACGCCATGGTCGTCGCGCGTGAAGGATTCCGCAATCTCACGCACGGCGCGAGGCTGGTCGCCAGCGGGCTGGAAGGTGGCGGACATGCGGAAGGAGGCCGTCCAGGTCACTCCCGGGGCCATTATAGCACCGGGCATCGCGCCCGCTCCGGGGCTGGCCGGGGCACAGCCACCGGCGCCCACCGCCGCGCCCGGCGCGCGCAAGCCTCAGGCCCGGACGGCAGGCAAGGGCAAGACCGCGAGTGCGGGCGGGAGCGCCCCAGCCGCGCCGCGGCGCGCCCAGCCGATTGCGGCCAAGACAGATGCCGGCACCAAGGCCAAGGCGTCCCGCAAGCCCGCGGCGAACGGATCGGACGCTTCTGCAGCGGGGGCTCCGCCCGCTGCACGCAAACCCACCGCAGCCGCTGCGGCGGCCACGCCGGCTGCACCGGCCACGCCGGCCACGCCGGCCGAGGCGCAGGTGCCCGACTCGGGCGCCACCCGCCGCAATTTTTTCCGCCTGGACGTCTTCAATGTCGAGGTCGTCTTCGAGCTCGAGGGCCTCGGAGGCCAGACGGCCAAGCCCGCCAACGTTCGGGGCGGTCTCGGCGATGTGAGCGGCGGCGGTCTCCGCCTGACCGCGGATGCCGACGCCGCCGCCATGCCCGACTGGCCGGTCCGGGACGGCGTGACGGGGCGGCTGCACTTCAGCCTGTTGGAGGAGGATCCGCCGTTCGACCTGCCCGCGCGCCTGGTGCGGCGGGCCGAAACCACATCCGGCTACGAACTGGCGTTCACATGGACCGACCCGCCCCAGCCGGAGATCGACCGGCTGGTGCACGCCCTCTACCAGTTGGAGGTGCGGCGGCGGGCCGCGATGCCCGAGGCCAAGGGCGCTCGCGGCAAGGACCAGTCCGGCAGCCGGCCGCAGGCCGGGCACCGATCGCGCCAGCCGCTGCTCATCGGTGCGGCACTGGGTCTCGGCGCGGCCGTCGCCGTGTTCGAGACCGTCTCGCTGCCGGCCGTCGCGCCCGTGCTGGGCGTGGGGGCCGTCATCATGGCCGCGGCCTACCTGCTCGTCGGCTAGGGCCCCGTCGGCCCGCCTCCGCGGCCGCAAGCTTCGGCCGCGCCCACCTGGCTGCCTGCCGCCTCTAGGGCCGCATGCGCCGCATCCGTAGCTGCTCCACCCACTGCACCACGGCCAGGGCGCGGCGTGGCCGCGTCAGGTCGGCGTGCGCCGGGTCGTCTGGCTCCGGCACCGGGATGACCCCCAGCTCGCCCAGCCCCCCGCGGTGGCGGTTCCACTCAACCTCCCGCCCATCCACGTCCAGCGCCAGAAAGAACGAGGCGGCGCCGACCGCCGTGGCCAGCGCCATGCGGTCGGCGACCGGTGTGCCGTTCACGGCCTGGATCACCTGGCCGCTCCTGAGACCCAGCTGCTCGGCAGGCGAGCCGGGCAGCACGTCCAGGATGCGCACGCCGTCCTCCGCCTTGCCGAAGTACGGCTGCCCACGCAGCTCGCTGCCGCCGCCATGCCGCGCCAGCCACTCGTGGGCGCCCGCCGCGAAGATCGCCCCAGCCCAGAGCCAGGCCGGGTTGTGGCTGCCAAGCACAGCCAGGACCAGCAGCACCCCCGAATACAGGCAGAGCAGGCTCGCGGTGCCCAGGCTCTTGCGGGAAGCCGGCCGCGTCAGCGCGATGTCGGCGTAGCCGAGCCCGGCCGCGATGGGCAGCAGCACGTAGAGGCTGGTGCTGGCCAGGGCCCCGGCCACGGGCGGGACCAGCGGCCACCAGCCGGGCGTGGGGATGTTCCCGGCCGCGGAGGCAGCTTGGACACCCGGCAGGAACAGCACAATGACCAGCGGGACCGGCCAGAAGCGCTGAACGAAGAAGCCGCCCACCGTGCCATGGTCCTTGGTGCGGACGTAAAGGGGCGTGACGATCTTCTCGGGGTCGATGGCGACCAGCACGCCCTCGACGAGGTGGAGAACGGCCACAAGGCCAAGCAGCCCGGCGGCATGCACGGGGGGCCAGCCGAAGATCAGCTTGGCCAGGATCAGGGCGCTGCCGGCGTAGGCAAAGCACAGCAGCCGCGGATCGACGAGCAGCAGCAGCAGGGCCAATGGCCAGACGTAGGCGATGTCCGTGGCGCCCAGCGGAATGCCGATCAGCGTGATCAGCAGCGTCCCGGCCACGCCCGCCACCACCCCGTAGGCGACGGCACTCAGCGTCCGCCGCAGGGGCACGTTGAGCGGGCGGCCGTAGAGCGCCTCCTCCAGGCGGGCAGCCCGCCGGGCCTGCCAGTACACGAAGAGGACGACCAGCCAGAAAAAGTAGCCGACGAAGGGGTTGAGCAGCTGCGGCAGCTGCTGGAGCGAAGCGCCCGCGACTTGGGCGAGCGAGCTCCAGGTGGCCTGGCTCACAGCCCCCTAATGCCCCTGCATCTCGCCCTGCAGCACGCTCAGGGCCTCCGCCATCTGCGGGTCGGCCGCGGGCGTGTCCTGGCTGGGGTCGCCGATGATGTTGGCCGAAGCGGTCTTGGGAAACTGGACCACATGGTCTGGCGTCAGGCCCTTCTTGTTGATGTCGCGCCCCTTCGGCGTGTAGTAGTGCGCAACCGTGATCTTGAGACCCGTGTTGCCCTGCAGCGGGTAGATGCGCTGCACAATCCCCTTGCCGAAGGTCTGGGTCCCGACCAGCGGCGCGAGGCCGCGGTCCTGGATGGCCCCGGATAGGATCTCCGCCGCGGAGGCTGTGAAGCCGTTGACCAACACCACCATGGGCACACCGAGGGTCGTGCCGCTGGTGATGGTGTAGTTCTGGCGGTTGCCCTGGCGGTCGACCAGGTAGGTCAGCAGCCCGTTGGACATGAGCTGGGAGGCCACCCCCAGGGCGGAGTCGACCAGGCCGCCCGGGTTGTTGCGCAGGTCGAGCACCAGGCCCTTCATCCCGGCCTTCTTCATGGCGGCCAGCTCCGTCCGCACCTGGTCCGGCGTCGTCTCCGTGAATTGATTGACGTTCAGGTAGCCGACGTTGCCGGGCAGCATGGTGCCCGTCGCCGTGGGGATCACGACGTTCGCGCGCGTGAAGACGAAGGTCAGTTGCTGCGCCGGCCCGCCCGACGGGTCGGGGCGCTGCACCGTGACTGTCACCTGCGAGCCGGCGGCCCCCCGAATGAGGTTGCTTGCGGCCTGGATCGGCGAGCCGACGATCGACTTGCCGCCGACGGCCACCATGCGGTCACCCGGCTGCAGGCCCCGCGGAGCACCGCTCGGCGCGCCCTGGTAGGCCGTGTCGGCAGCCGGCGTGCCGGGGAACGTGCGGAACACCACGATGTCAGAGCCCTGGTTTTCGACCTCGACGCCGATGCCGCCATACTGGCCACTCGACTGCTGGTTGAACGCGGCGTAGTCCGTGGCGTTGAAGTACTGCGAATACGGGTCGCCGAGCGCGGCGACGGCGCCGGCGATGGCACCCTCCACCATCTGGTTGAGGTTGGGATCGGTCACGTAGTACTGGCGCGTCAGGTTCAGGGCCTGAAGCAGGCGCGGGAAGGCGGGCTGGGCCTCCAGGGCCCGGAGGGTGGCATTGGATGAGGCCTGGCCGCGCTCGAAGTACGTCGTCGCCCCAAAGGTCACGACGGCCGTGATGAGGATCGTCGCCACAGTTCGGAGCCACAGGGGGCGGCGCGGCCACCGGCCAGAAGTGTCGGGCGTCCGGTCGGTCAATGCGCCACCGCCTCCGCGGACAAGTCTGGGTACTCGCGGAAAGAGGCCGGGTCGCCCCGGCCTCCGTGCCGCGCAGGTCATTATACATCGGCACCTTGGGCCTCACCACCAAGTCGGGCCCGGAAGCCGCGCAGGGGCTGAGGCTCAGGCCGTGGCGCCACAGGTCCGGCGCGCACGCCGCCGACGCCCGCAACGAGCCGAGGGGGCCCTATACGGCCCCGAGCACCTCACGGTAGAGCGCCTCGTACTGGGGGACGACCCGGGAGGCGCTGAAGTGCGTCACGGCCCGGCGGCGTGCCTCGGTGGCCATGGCGCCATGGACAGCGGCGTCACCCAGGCGCAGGCAGGCGGCAGCCATGGCGGCGACATCGCCTGGGGCGCAGAGGATCCCGCTCTTACCGTCCTCGATCACCTCGGGCAGGCCGCCGACGCGGGTCGCCACCACGGGCACCTCGCAGGCCATCGCCTCCAGAGCGGCCAGGCCAAAGCTCTCCGTCTCCGAGGGCAAAAGGAACAGGTCCGCCACGGAGAGCAGGGGCGCGACGTCCTCGTGGACGCCGAGAAACCGCACGCGGTCCGCCACGCCCAGCTCGTGGGACAGGCGGTGTGCCGCCGCCGCGTCCGGCCCGTCCCCGAGGAGCAGCAGGACGGCGGGGCGCGCCGCCGCGACCGCCGCGAAGATCCGGATGACGTCCGGGATCCGCTTGACCGGGCGGAAGTTGGAGGCGTGCAGCAAAACCAGGTCCCCGGGCTCGGCCAGGCTGGCGCGCAGGGCGAGGTCGTGTCGCGGCCGCATGGTCGCCGGGTCGATGAAGTTTGGCACGACGCGCACCGCGGCCAGGCCAAAGCGCTCCTGAGCAAGGGACGCCAGGCTGGACGAGACCGCTGTCACCGCGTCGCAGTGCCGCAGGCTCCAGGCCAGCGCCGCGGCGACGCTCTCATCCTGCCCCAGCTGGGTGACGTCCGTGCCGTGGAGGGTGGCCACCACCCGCAGCGGCGCCGGCGCCACCATGGCCGCGGCGACGACGGCGGCAAAGGCGTGGGGCACGGCGTAGTGGACGTGAACGATCTCCACCCCCTCGTAGCGCGCCACGTCCGCGATCTTGCTGGCCAGGGCCATCTCGTAGGGCGCGTGGACCAGCAGGGGGTGGCTGGGGATATCGACCTCATGGAAGTAGACGTTCGGTGGGAAGCGGCGCAGCCGCAGCGGCGGCTGGTAGGAGATGACGTGGGCGTAACTGCCGCGCCGGCCGAGCTCGCGCGCCAGCTCCGTGGCCAGGACCCCGCTGCCGCCCTGCGTGGGATGGCAGACCAGAGCAACGCGAAGCGGGCGGCCAGCGTGGTGCGGCCCCTGGGGTCCCGAGTCAGGCGCGGGCGTGTTTGCGGTCGTCATCCTGCGGCCTCCCGCCGCTCAGTCTGCACCCATCGCCCTGGATGTGCCAACGCCGCCAATATGGAGAGCGCCCGGTGCGTGGCCAAGTCCTTGCCGCGGAACCTGCGCTCAAATCGCGCTCGGGACCCAGGGGCCCTGCGCCTCATTCCGCCAACACCGAGGGGTCAGAGCCTGCGCCCACCCAGCATCCGCGAGTTCAACTGCTCGACGCGCACCCCTGCTCAAGATCTGGCCCAGATTCCTCTGCCCCAGTCCGGCCCAGCGCCCATGTTGAGATCCGCCCCCGCCGCCCCGCCCCTCAGGGCGCAGGCGGCAGCCAATCGATCGGGTTGACGGGCGTGCCGTCGACCCGGACCTCGAAGTGCAGGTGCGGCCCCGTCGCCCAGCCCGTCATGCCCACGTAGCCGATCAGGTCGCCCTGCTGCACGACCTGGCCCCGCACAGCCACCGTCCGCGACTGGTGCGCATAAAGCGACGCGATATCGTGCCCCTTCACCGTACCGTGGTCGATGACGACGGTGTTGCCGTAGCCATTGAGGTAGCCGACCTGTACGACGACGCCGGACTCCGCTGCGTGGATGGGCGTGCCCGTATCCTCACCGATGTCGACGCCGCTGTGCAGCTCCCAGATGTGGAGGATGGGGTGGAAGCGCTGGCCGAACGGCGAGGTGATGATGATGTGCCCGTCCACCGGCCAGATAAACGCGAAGCCGCCCTGGGTGCGGGTGTAGCGGACGCGCAGGCTGGAGAGCGTCTGCTGGACCTGGGCCGAGGACGCGGCCTGGGCGTCGGCCTCAGTCTGGTATTTGGCCACCACCTGCTTGACCTGGCCAGCGGCGGCCTGAGCCTCCGTCAGCCGCGTCCGGTAGGCCTGGAGGGCGTCGTCCGCAGCCGCCTGCAGGTGCGCCACCTGGTCGCGCTGGGCCTGCGCCTGCTTCTGCTGCTGCTCCGCCTCGACGCGGGCCTGCCGGTAGGTCTGCAGGGCGGCCACATCCGCCCGCAGGATGTCCGTGATGAAGACGAAGCGGTTGATCAGGTCCGTGAAGGAGTGCGCGCTCATCAGCACGCTCAGGTAGTCGACCGTCCCATACTCATAGAGGGCCTGCATGCGCAGGCCCACGGTCTTCTGCTGCGCCGTGAGCGCTTGCTCCGTGGCGGCCAAACCGGTCTCCGTCGTCTGCAGGCGCGCCTGGGCGTCCCCGAGCTGCTTTTCCAGGCCGTTGATGTAGGCCTGCTGGGTGGCCACCTGGCCGGCGAGGCTGCTCACCTTGCCCTGCAGCGAAGTCAGGGTTGCACGGGCGGCGACGAGGTCATGCTGCGTGTTGGCCATCTGCTGCTGCAGCTGTTGCAGGTCCTGTTCCTGCGCCTGGATCTGCTGAACCAGGTCGGCGCTGGGGGCGGCAGCCGCCGCCCCAACGGGCGCCGCGGCCAGCCAGGCGGCCAGCAGCACGAGCAGGCCGGCCAGGCCCGCCCGTCGGCTCATACCCGCAGGAAGCGGCGCAGGGAGACCGTGCTCCCCGCTGCCCCGAGCACCAGCCCGAGCGCCAGCAGCCAGGCGGTCAGCTCAGGCAGGAGCGGCATCCGGCTGAGGACGGGCACAAAGGGCAGGTCCTGGGCAATGCGGGTCACCAGGGCGCTGTACCCCCACCAGGCCACCGCGGAGGCCGCCACGGCCCCCAGCAGCCCCAGGAGCGCACCCTCCATCAGGAACGGCCAGCGGATGAACGAATCCGTCGCCCCGACCAGCTTCATGACCGAGATCTCGTCCCGCCGCGCAAAGACGGCGACCCGGATCGTGTTGGCGATCAGCACGATGGTGGCCAGGGCCAGGGCGGCGACCAGGAACAGCCCGGCGGTGCGCAGGGCCGCGGTCAGGGCGAACAGGCGCTGCACGACGGCCTGCTTATAGTCAGCATGGTCGACTCCCGCAAGCTTGCCGACGGCTGTGGCCACCGCATCGACCTGGGTGGGATCGGCGACGTGGATCTCCACGCTGTCGGGCAGCGGGTTGTTGTCGGCCACGGAGTTCAGGAGGTCCTGCTGGTCGCCGAACTGCGCGCGCAGCCGGTTGAGGGCCTCCTCCTTGGTCACGTACTGGGCGGAGCTCACGCCTGGAATGGCCTGAATCTGCTGCATGAGGGACGCCTGGCCCGAGCGGTTGAAGCTCGTCTGCATATAGGCCACGATCTCGACCTGGGAATTGAGAACCTGGCCCATGTGGGCAAGATTGAGCCCGAGGATCACGAACAGCGACAGCACCAGCAGCGAGATGGCCACCGTGCTGGCTGACGCGATGCTCATGAGCCCGTTGTCGCGGATGCTGGCGGCCGCCTCGCGGCCGAAGTGGAGCCAGGTCCGCACCTTCACCTTAAAGCGCCTCCCGGCGGTAGAGCCCCCGCTCCTCGTCGCGCACCACCCGCCCGTGGTCAAGGGCGATGACCCGGCGCCGCAGGGTGTTGACGAGGGACTCGGAGTGCGTGGCCACCAAGACCGTCGTGCCGCGGCGGTTGATCTCCACCAGCAGGTTGATGATCCCGCGGGCCGTTTCGGGGTCGAGGTTCCCGGTGGGCTCGTCCGCGATCAGGATCGTGGGGTCGGCGACCACGGCCCGCGCGATGGCGCACCGCTGCTGCTCGCCGCCCGACAGCTCGCTCGGGCGGGACCGCGCCTTCGCTGCCAGTCCGACCGCATCCAGCACCTGCGGCACCCGGCGGCCGATGTCGCGGGTGCGCGCCTCCGTGCAGACCAGGGGAAAGGCCACATTCTCGTAGACCGTCTTATTCTCCAGGAGCTTGAAGTCCTGAAAGACCACGCCAATGCGCCGCCGCAGGAAAGGGATCTCCCGCCGCCGCAGCCGGCCGATGTCCTTGCCGTCGATGAGCAAGCGCCCCGCGGACGGCTTCTCCTCCCGATAGAGCAGGCGGATGAGGGTGGACTTGCCGGCGCCGCTGGCGCCGATCAGGAAGACGAACTCGCCTCGGGCGATTTCAAGGGTGACGTCGGCCAACGCCACGGTGCGCGGCGAATAGACCTTGGTCACCTGCTCGAAGGCGATGATGGGCAATCCCCCCGGCTCTAGAAACCCGATGCCTTCGCGACCCTGGCCGCATTTCGACGGAACAATCCATCTTCCTGCCATACCTGTGGCGTTAAAACGCAATTCTGGCGGCCATCGCCAGCGTCCGGCAGCGAAGGGGGCAGCGAAGCGGCGGCTTTCGCGCTCCGGCAGCCGGTGGTTGGCGCCCGGCGCCCGGCCCCCGGCCCCGGCCCCCGGCGCCCGGCCCCCGGCCCCCGGCGCCCGGCCCCCGGCCCCAGCGGCCGGCGGCGGGCGCCCGCTTGGCCACGTCTATTCGGCCCGGCGGCGGCCCACCTCCGCCAGGGCGGCCCGCACAACCTGGTCGTTGCGGCGGGCCAGCGCCCGCAGGTCCGCCAGCCGCCGGGCCAGGGCCGCGCCCACCCCGCCGGCCTCCGGGTAGCGCTCGGCCAGGTGCTGGAGCAGGCTCTCCCCCCGCAGGTCCCGGACCGGCAACGGCGCCGGCGCCCCCACGGCCTGCAGGAACGCGTCCACCTTGGGGTCGTACGAGAGCCCAACCGGCAGGAGCCCGGCCAGGGCCCCAAAGATCAGGGCGTGCAGCCGCATGCCCACCACCAGGTCGAAGCAGGCGAACAGCTCCAGCATGCCAGCCGTCGGGAGCCGGCGCGCCAGCACGGCGGCCGGCTCTCGCATGCGCGCCCGCACGGCCTCACAGGTGGCCACATCCCCCGGGAACTGCATCGGCACCAGCACCACGCTGCCGCCATAGCGGCGCACCAGGCCGTCCGCCGCAGACGCGATGGCCGCCGCAAAGCCATCCCCCTGCCAGCGGCGCACGGAGAACGCGAAGACGGGCGAGCGCGCCGGCAGCTGCAGGCGGGCGAGGGCTCGGCGATCCGGATCACGGACGGGCGCCGGCAGGCCCAGGGCCGCATCGGCCGTCACCTCAAGGGGCGGACGCCCCACCCCGGCCCCCCGCAGCAGCATGGCGGAGGCCTGGTCGCGCACGGTGATGGCCCGTGCCTGGTTCAGCAGCCGCAGCATGCGGAGCCGCCAGGGCGAGCGGATCGGCCCCACACCCTGCGCGTAGACGACGAACGGCCGCCCGAGGCGGCGCGCCAGCCACAAAACCCCGAGGTAGTACGGGACGCTGCGGGGACCCGTGGCGTCCTGCAGCAGGGAGCCGCCGCCCGAGACGACCAGGTCCGTGGACCGCAGGGCCCGCACGATGGCCCCCAGGCTCTGGCGGGGCATGGCCTCCACGCCGTGCTCTGCCCGCGTGGCGGCCGGATCCCCGGAGAGGACCGTCAGCTCGTGATCCGCGAGTCCGGCCGTCAGGGCCGCCAGGATCGCCTCGTCGCCCGCGTTGCCGTGGCCGTAGTAGCCGGAGACGAGGATGCGGGCCAACTTACGCCTACCGCCCGTGCTCGCCGGGGGGTCCGGGCTCAACCGGCCGGCCCCAGCCGACGGCCTTCGCGATGGCATCGCACACCAGCAGGACCACGCTGCCGATGGCCGCGCCCAGCACCAGCCCGTACACCACGCTCAGGGTGGAGTCCATCAGGGGCGTGCGGATGTGCTCGAAGGAATTGACCATGGAGACCAGGCCCGTGCTGGCGCCCAGCAGGAAGATCCAGAACCAGCCCGCCCGCCGGCGCGAAGCCAGCCAGACGGCCAGGAACATCCCCGGGTAGCCGATCAGGAACTCCTTCTCGCGGGGCCGGTCCACCAGCACCCGCGCCAGGAAGGTGCGTGTGCTCTCCTCCAGGGAGGAGACGGACGAGATCGACACGTTGCCGCTCCGCAGCACGTAGTAGGCCGCGCCGCCCAGCAGCAGGGCCAGGGCGGCCAGGTTCTCGCCGCGGATCAGGAACTGGCCCAGGGCGGCCAGCTCGCGGCTCAGGGGCGCATGCTCCCCCCGCCTGCGCAGCCCCGTGACCCCGACGGCGACCAGGAAGACGAAGATCGTGAGCAGGGGCGGCGCCACGTAGGTGACCTTGACGCCCCGGAAGTAGGCCCATTCCTGCAGGTACGGGGTGCTGGACAAAAGCGCCGACAGCAGGTAGGCGCCGACGCCGGAAATCAGCGCCGTCGCCACTGTCGTCCAGAGCGCCTCGCGCCAGACCTCAGCCCGGGAGGCGCCATCGCGCAGCCGGTCCCAAGCCCGTGCCGCATACCAGGCGGCCAGGGTGGTGAAGGCCACCGACGCCACCAGGGCGCCGCCCTCCTGCGCCAGGCTCGGCCGCGCCACGCTTCCCAGCGCAGCGACCAAACCGCCCAGCACCAGCCACATCCAGCCGCGCTTGGCGACGGCGGGCAATAGGAGCATCAGCAGCCACAGGGTCCCGGCCCAGATGGCGATGTTGAGCAGGATGACATAGCGCGACTGAACCCGTACCGAGGGGAACGGGTGCGCCGGCCCCAGGGTGAAGCCGACCCGCTGCAGGGCACTGGCGAGCGCGCCCCAGCGCGCCAGGTTGTCCGCCAGCACGTTGCCGGGATCCGTGGCCGTCGTGTACGGGTGGAGGTAGACCACCCGCAGGTTGCGCCCCGTCACCCCGTCCAGGATGGTCTGCTCCGCCTGGGCCGGGCTCTGGCCCGCCAACACAAAGGCCGGCAGGCTGTACACGCGCACGACGGCGCCCGGCCGGTCGGCCACCAGCTGCGCCAGGCCGAATTGGTTCACGTTGCCGAGCTGCTGCACCGTCTCGATGGCGCCCACCGACCAGCCGGCCGACCCCAAGGCCGCCGACGTCGCCTTGACCGCGTCGGGGTAGCCGGTCACGGCCCCGCCCGCAAAGATCACCGTGTGGATCGGCGCCGAGGCCGCCGCCTGGTGGATGGTGTCGGCGATGGTGCCGGGCGCTTCGAAGGGGTCCGCCGCCAGCCGCGGCACGATGTTGAAGCCAAGCGCCGCCAGCGCCTGCAGGCGGCCGGGGCGGAAACCAAGCCCCAAGGTGTCCACCTGGCCCGACGGCGCCGCGACCGCCAGCAGCGTCGGGCTGACAGCCGACCAGACGGTGACGGCGTTCGCTGGCAGCCGCGCCATCAGGCTACCCGTCAGCCACTGCCCGATCCCTGGGTCCGCCGCGTAGACGTAGGTGGACCCCGGCTGCACGGCGCGGCCCGTGAACGGGCCAGGCAGCGGCCCGAGCGCCGCCGCGGCCAGCAGGTCCGACCCAGCCCAGGACTGCGCCAGCCCCTTATCCTGCAGGGTCTGCAGGGTATCCTCGGCCACGCCGAGCGAGGTGATGCCCACCCCGTGCAGCTGGCGCAGGTAGCTCGCGGGGTCCGCGCCGGCGGCCGCGGCCATGGCGCTGAAGTCCGCCTCGTCCGCCACCAGGTCGACGGACTTGTCCGCCGCCTCGAGACGCGCCCGCTGCACCAACGGCGCAAGGCCGGCCAGCATCCCGAGCGCGATGAGCGCCACCAGGACCCGGCCGAGCGACCGGCTCAGCCCGACCACCCCGAATCATTGCATCACGCAACTCGAAGGCTTCCCGCAAAGCTGCCGCCATCCGTGACTCCGGACCCTACGGGCCGTTGGCATCATCCCAAAGTGGCGAGGGCGCGGTCAAGCACGCCCACGCGAACGCGGGCAGCGCCATCTGCCGCCGCAGACGGGCCGGCTCGCGCAGGAGCCGCCACAGCCACTCCAGACCAGCACGCCGGACCGCCGCCGGCGCAAGGCGCACAGCCCCACCCAGTACATCGAGGGACCCGCCGACGCCGAGCGCCAGACCCACGCCGAGCCGTTCCCGCTGCCCCCATAGACAGCGCTGCTCGCGGGGGGCGCCCATGCCGACGAGCAGGACGCGGGCCCCGCTCTTCCGCACCAGATCCGCCACGGCAGGCGCATCCGCCATGGGAAAGTATCCGTCGTGCAGGCCCGCCACACGCAGACCCGGGTATTTGGAGCGCGCCGCGTCCGCGGCGCGCGCCACAATCTCTGACTTGGTGCCGAGCAGGTACGTGGGGAGGTCCCGCCCGGCCGCCATTGCCAGCACGTCGCCCGCGAAGTCGATGCCGGGCACGCGCTCAGGGACGGGCCGGCCGCCCCGTGCCGCCGCCCAGGCCACACCCACGCCATCCGCCAGCGCCAGGTCGGCCGCCGCCAGGATTGTGCGGAGGGACGGCTCCCGCCGCGCCGCCATGATGATCTCCGGGTTGGGGGTGAAGACCAGCCGGCAGGGCCCGCGCTCGGCGGCAGCCCAGACTTCCGCCCGCGCCAGGGCCTCCGCCCGGGTCACGCGGTCGATGGGCACGCCGAAGATCCAGATGCGGTCGCCGCTCATGCGCTCGTGCGCGCCGCCGCCTCGGCCGCCGCCCGCGCCTTGGAAGCGAGGTAGGCGTCGATGAAGAGGTCGATCTCGCCATCGAGCACGGCCTGCACGTTGCCTGTCTCCACGTCGGTGCGGTGGTCCTTGACCATGGTGTAGGGCTGCATGACGTACGAGCGGATCTGGCTGCCGAAGGCGATGTCGCCCTGACTGGTGCGCACGGCCGCCTGCTCCCGCTCCTTCTCCTGCTCGCGACGCTCGTGGAGGCGCGCCCGCAGGATGGTCATGGCCGATTCGCGGTTGCTGTGCTGGCTGCGCTCGTTCTGGCACGAGGCGACGATGCCTGTCGGCAGGTGGACGATGCGCACCGCCGACTCGGTCTTGTTGACGTGCTGGCCGCCGGCGCCGCTGGACCGGAAGACGTCGATGCGCAGGTCCTCCGGCTTGATCTCGATATCCGTCTCCGGGATGTCGGGCAGCACATCGACCGACGCGAAGGAGGTGTGGCGGCGGCCGGAGGCGTCAAAGGGCGAGATGCGCACCAAGCGGTGCACGCCCTTCTCGGCCTGAAGCAGGCCGTAGGCGTGCGGACCGCGCGCCATGAAGGTGGCGGACTTGATCCCAGCCTCATCCCCGGCCAGCCAGTCCAGCACCTCCACCTGCAGGCCATGGCGCTCGGCCCAGCGCATGTACATGCGCAGGAGCATCTGGGCCCAGTCCTGCGACTCGGTGCCGCCCGCGCCGGGGTGGACGCTGACGAGGGCATCGCCGGCGTCATGGGGCCCGCTCAACAGGACGGCGACCTCAAGCTCATGCAGCGCCTGGTCCAGCTGCGGGAGCAGCCGCTCCGCCTCGGCGACGAGGTCGGGGTCGTCGGGCGCCTCGGCGGCCATGTCGGCCAGGGCGTTGAGGTCCCCCAGCGCGGCTTCCGCCTGCTGGAGGGCATCCAGCGGCCCCCGCAGGGCCTGGACCTTCTTCAGGACGCCGCGGGCGGCGTCGGGCTCGTCCCAAAACGTGGGCGCGGCAGCCCGGGCTTCCAGGGCCGCGATGTCCGCGGAACGGTGGGCAGGGTCAAAGAGACCCCCGGATATCGGCGATCTTCGCCTTGCGTTGGACGAGCTCGCGGCGCAGGTCTTCCCATTCCATGACGCTTTTCACCCCGTCTACTTGCCGTGGCCATGGACCCCGGCACGGTTCCTGAAGCTACTTGCCGTGGCAGTGCCTGCCACCCCACCGAGGCTTCGGCCTCGGCGGGGACCCCGGCGCGGTTCCTGAAGCTACTTGCCGTGGCAGTGCTTATATTTCTTGCCGCTGCCGCACGGGCAGGGGTCGTTGCGCCCCACCTTGGCCACGCGCACGGGCTGTGGCTTTGGTGGCGCTCCGGCCTGCGCCTCCGCACCTCCCGGCACGCTGGCCGGCCGGGAAGCCGCCATGCGGGTGATCCCCCCGCCTCCGGCCGCCGCGACGGCGGGGGCGGCAGCTGCGGGCATGCTCGCGTGCGAGGCGACGGCGCCGCGGGCCACCTGGCGGCGCTGCAGCAGCTCGGCCGGCTCGGCCGGGGCCTGCGCCTGGGCGGGCTGGCGGACGATCTCGATGCGGAAGAGGACCTTGACCGCGTCTTCCTGCACATGCTCGATCATCTCGTTGAACATGTCGTAGGCCTCGATCTTATATTGCACCAGCGGGTCCTGCTGGCCGTAGCCGCGCAGCCCGATGCCCTCGCGCAGGTCATCCATGTTGTCCAGGTGTTCAATCCACTTCTGGTCGACGATCCGCAGCAGGATGACCCGCTCCAGCTCGCGCATGGTCGGCGAGCCGATGGTGGCCTCCTTGTGGGCGTAGGCCGCTTGGGCGGCCTCGGCCACGGCTGCGGCCACAGCCTCCTTGCCGGCGCCCTGCAGCTCCGCCTGCTCCGGCGCGGCGCCGAACGTGGCCAGGGCCGTCTCATGAAGCCCCGCGAGGTCCCAGGCCTCGGGGTCGCCGTCGCTCGGGCAGTGGTCGTCGACGATGGTGCCGATGACCTTGTCGACCATTTCGGCGATCGCCGGGCGCAGGTCCTCGTGGGCCAAGACCTCGCGCCGCTGGCGGTAGATCACCTCGCGCTGCTGGTTCATGACGTCGTCGTAGTCCAGCACACGCTTGCGGGTGTCGAAGTTGCGCGACTCGACCTTGCGCTGCGCCGTCTCGATGGCCCGCGAGATCAGCGGGTGCTCGATCGGCTCATCCTCCTCAACGCCCAGGCGGTCCAGGACGCCGCGGATGTTCTCGGAGCCGAACAGGCGCATCAGGTCGTCGTCCAGGGCCAGGTAGAAGCGGCTGCTGCCGGGGTCGCCCTGGCGGCCGGAGCGGCCGCGCAGCTGGTTGTCGATGCGCCGGCTCTCGTGCCGCTCGGTGCCGATGATGTGGAGGCCTCCGGCCTGGACGACCTCCTCGTGCTCGGCATTCGTCTGCTTCCTGAACTCCCGGATGAGCGCGTGGTAACGCGCGCGAACGGCCTCAAGCTCCTCGGGAATCGGCCCGCTCTCCGACACGAGGGTGATGACGTCGGGGTCGGTGCCCTCCTGGCGCAGCCGCTCCTTGGCCAGGTACTCGGGGTTGCCGCCGAGCATGATGTCCGTGCCGCGGCCGGCCATGTTGGTGGCGATGGTGACGGCGCCCCTCCTGCCCGCCTGGGCGATGATCTCGGCTTCCTTCTCGTGGTACTTGGCGTTCAGCACCTGGTGGCGGATGCCGGTGCGCTCCAACTGCCGGCTGAGGCGCTCGCTCTTGTCAACGGAGACCGTGCCGACCAGGACGGGCTGGCCCTTCTCATAGCAGGCGCGGATGTCCTCAACCACGGCCCGATACTTGGCCGCCTCCGACTTGTAGATCACATCCGCAAGATCCTGGCGGACCATCGGCAGGTTGGTCGGCATCACGACGACATCCAGCTTGTAGATCTTCTGGAGCTCTTCTTCCTCGGTGGCCGCCGTGCCCGTCATGCCGGCCAGCTTCTTATACAGGCGGAAGTAGTTCTGGAACGTGATCGTGGCCAGCGTTTGGCTGTCCTGGGCGATCTTGACGTCTTCCTTGGCCTCGATGGCCTGGTGGAGGCCGTCCGAGTAGCGCCGGCCGAACATGAGACGACCGGTGAACTCGTCGACGATGATGACTTCGCCGTCCTTGATGATGTAGTCACGGTCGAGGTGCATCAGCGCCTTCGCCTTGAGGGCGTTCTCCAGGTAGTGGGTCAGGTCCATGTTCTCGGGCGAAAACAGGCTGTCGACGCCGAGGGCGCGCTCGACCTTCTCCACGCCTTCCTCGGTCGGCGCCACCGTGTGCAGCTTCTCGTCGAAGGTGTAGTCCTCTTCGTCCTTCAGGTTTTCCACGAGGCGGGCAAACTTGTAGTAGAGCTCCGTCGGCTTGTCGGACATCCCGGAGATGATCAGCGGTGTGCGCGCCTCGTCGATCAGGATCGAGTCAACCTCGTCGACGATGGCGTAGTTGAGGGGCCGCTGCACCAGCTCCTGGGCGTAAATCACCATATTGTCGCGCAGGTAGTCGAAGCCGAACTCGTTGTTCGTGCCATAGGTGATGTCCGCATGGTAGGCGCGCTGGCGGGTGGGCGCGTCCAGGCCGTGCACGATCAGCCCGACGCTCAGCCCGAGGAAGCGGTGGATCTGGCCCATCCACTCGCTGTCGCGCTTCGCCAGGTAGTCGTTGACGGTGACGATGTGCACGCCCTCGCCTGGCAGGGCGTTGAGGTACGTCGGCAGCGTGGCCACCAGCGTCTTGCCTTCGCCGGTCTTCATCTCCGCCACGCGGCCCTCGTGCAGCACGGCGGCGCCCATGATCTGGACGTCATACGGCCGCTGGCCGAGCACGCGGCGAGAGGCCTCGCGCACGACGGCGAAAGCCTCGGGCAGGATCTCGTCCAGCGGCTGGCCGTTGCCGAGCCGCTCGCGGAAGGCAACGGTCTTGCCCTGCAGGTCGCCGTCGGATAGCGCCTGCATCTCGGGCTCGAACGCGGCGACTTCCTGCGCCAAATCCGTCAGGCGACGAATCTCGCGATCGTTGGCGTTGAACATTCGGCGCAGCACGCCGAGCATGGAAATCCTCCTCGCTTCACGAAACGGCCGCATCATGTGTTGACGTCAACAGGCGATGGCCGCGGCAAGGCAAAGCTAAGCCGCGGCGGCAGCGGTTCCGATTCAGTGTAGCATCGCGTGCCGTGGCGCGGCAAAGGGCGACGTGGCGAGCACTTGCCAATGGCAAGCGGCCTCCGCCGGCATAGTGGACGCTGCTGCCGCCAGGCACCCGGCGCTACAGGCGATGAGGTATGGGCACGGCGGTGGGGCTCAGGCAGTCTCCCCGGTCACCGCGAGCAGGGGCCGTTCCGGGTCGAGGCGGTTGACGGCGTCCAGCGCCGCGCGCACGGCGGCCTCGCGCGGGTCGCCCCGCACGAGGACAGCGCCGAGCCGCAGGTCGCTCTTGCCGTGCAGAAGGGCAACGCGCACGCGCACCAGCACGACCGGGTGCGTGCCGGCCGCCAACAGGGCCACGTCCTCGAGGTTGGCGACCTCCGGCCAGGCGCGGGCGATGGCGACCGCCGCCAGGGCGGCCTCGGCGCTGGCCCGCAGCGGGTCCTCCCCCAGCCCGGCCTCGGCCAGGCCGGTGGCCTCCTGGTTGCCCTGGCTGAGGCTGACGATCACGCGCAGGCCGCTGCTGTCCTGCTCGTAGCGGATGCCCGCAAGGCGGAGACGGTCGGCGCCGGGCGCCGGCTCGCCCTCCGGGCGGCGCAGACTGCTGACGGCGAAACGCTCAAGGGGCACCATCACGCTCATCGCCGCGAAGAACGCGGACTGCACGTCGCGCGCCGCGGCCGTCCGCCGCGAGATGTCCGCTGTGATGTGCACGCGGGCCGGCACCGGGCTGCCGGGCTCCATCTCGACGCGGCAGCTGTACACACCGCGCAGCCGCTTGGCCAATGCCTCGAACGCCTCTGCCGTCTGCCGCGGGATCATACGGCCACCGCCCGTCCAACCTGCCATCGAACCTGCTCCGTGCCGGCTGCCGCCCTGGGCTGGCCGGTGGTGCATCCCAGCGCGTGCTGCCCGCGGCCGCGGGGCGCGACCAGGGCCTGGCCAATGGCGCATTCCGGCACGCCATGCCGCCCGCTGCCATGCGTCGCCGCCAGCACCCGGCCTGCGGGTGAGGCCGTCACGCGGCCGCCTCTCGGCTGGCCAGGGCCCGCTCCGCCAGGCGCCAGAGACCGCCATAGACGATGGAGTGGCCGCCGAGCAGCACCGGCATCGGCGCCCGTCCCGCAGCACGCACCAAGTCGCGCAGGCGCTCGTCGGCAATGCCGTCCACGGCGCCGGCGTCTGCGGCGAAGCGCTCCTCTTCCGTGAACGGGCGGCGCCAGTGGGCCAACAGGACGCGGTCGTCGAAGACGGCCGCTCCCTGACCCAAAGCCGCGAAGAAGGCGTCCGGACCCACCGCCTCCAGCCATGGCGCCAGCAGGGAGCGGGCGAGGCCCGCCTGCTCGCGCCCCAGGGCCCGCATGCCGCGCTCCTCGGCCACCACGCGCGTCGAGCAGCGGAGGCGCTGGTCGATGAAGCTCAGCACCGGCGGGCCGACGCGGCCGATCACCGTCAACTCGGCGCCGGGCTGGCGCAGGGCCCGCTCCACGGCGGCCGCCCGCTCGGCCAGGGCCGGGATCCAGGCGATCTCGCGCAGGGGGACGGCCACATCCGGCGGGCACTCCGGGTCGCTGGCCAGGATCCCGGCGTCTGCTGGCGTGTCGAGGTCCAGCTTGAAGCGCGCGCGGTCGGGCAGGGCCACGCCCTTCAGGCCGGCGTCCAGCAGGCGGAGGCCGATCTGATTGTCCGTGTCGGGCGCCGGGATGCGCAGCAGGGCGCTCGCGGGACTCACCGCCACGAGGTCGGGCGAGAAGAGATTATTGGCGAGAAAGCCACCCTCCAGGCGCTGCAGGCGGGCCAGGATGCGGCGGGCGTCCGCGGAACGCAGCAGCGGCAGGGCGGCGCCGCCCATGATCACCACCCGCTCCGGGGCGTACCGGCGCAGCAGAGCCTGCAGGGTGCGGCCGAAGTGGAAGTCGGCCGCCGTCCGATGGGTCGCCTCGGGCAGGCGGTCGGAGATCAGCAGCACCCGAGCGCCCGCCAGCTCCCAGATCCGAGCGAGGCGTCTGGCCACAGCGTCGCGCACCCGCTGCAGGTCGCGGGCGATTGGGCCGGCGGCACCGCCGCCTTCGAAGATCATGACGATCGGAGCAGACACCCCGCTACGCCTCCGGCTCGATGAGGCCCACGCGGCCGTCGCGGCGCCGGTACACCACAGCCACCACGCCGTCCTGATCGGCGTCGCGGAACACGAAGAAGTCGTGCCCCAGCAGCTGCATCTGCAGCGCCGCCTCGGTCACCGGGATGGGCTTGAGGTTGAAGCGCTTTACGCGCACCACCTCCAGCTCCGCCTCGGGCGGGCCCGCCGGCTCGGGCAGCGGCTGCGGTTCGGACCGCGGCTTCCGGATCAGGCGCGTCTTATACTTGTGGACCTGCCGCTCGAGCTTGTCGACGACGTGGTCAACGGAGACGTACATGTCGTCCGTCTCGTCCTGGCCGCGCAGGATCCAACCGTCGATTGGGATGGTGACCTCCACGATGTGGCGGGCCTTCTCCACCGACAGGACCACCTGCGCTTGCAGGGGCACGTCGAAGTAGCGGTCAAGCTTCGCCAGCTTCTTCTCCGCATGGGCACGGAGCGCTGGCGTTAGGTCAATGTTCTTGGCGAAGATCGTTGTCTGCACGGGCGCCCTCCTTGCCGACCAATCTTAAGCTTCCCCGTCACTTGGACGCTCTCCTTTTGTCCACGGCCCCTGCCGTCGTGTCGAAGACCGTGTCGACAACCTCACCGCACGGGATGGGGACAATGAGGATAACCCTGTGAATAACAGGCCAAATGGGCCTCTGAGCTGTGGATAACGCTGTGGATGGGCCCGGTGGGCCCGGCGGGGATCGTCAGATTGATCCTTTGGTGTCGAATGGCTCCGACAATTGGAACGTCATTCCGCCGCCCGCCGCCGGGCGGCCACCCGCGCGACCCAGATGCTCACCTCATAGAGAGCGTAGATGGGCACGGCCATCACGAACGGTGTGATGGGGTCGGGCGGGGCGAAGATCGCGGCCACGATCACCGTCACCATGATGGCCCAGCGGCGCCCGGCCGCCATGGCCTGGGGTGTCAGAATGCCCAGCCGCACAAGCGTCACGACCACGACGGGCAACTCGAAGACGGCGCCGAACGGCAGCGTGAAACTGAGCAGAAATGAGATGTACTTGTCGATGGTCAGGATCGGTGTCAGATTCGTGCCGGCGAAGCGGAGCATGGCATCCAGGACCAGCGGGACGAACACATAGAAGCCAAACGCCATACCGGCCAGGAACAGCAGGGTCGCGGCCGGCAGGTACGAGTAGATCATGCGCCGCTCCGACCGCTTGAGGGCGGGCAGGACATACGCGGTGAGTTGGGAGAGGATCACCGGCGAGGCCACGACCAGGCCGAAGGCGACCGAGATCTTGACGTAGGCGAACAGCGGGTCCAGGGGCGCCGTGATGTACAGCTTCAGTCCGTGCAGGGGCCCCTCGAGGAAATCCAGCATGGTCCGCACGAAATAAAAGCCCACGGACACGCCGACCAGCAGGGCGCCGATCATCCAGATCAGCCGGCGGCGGAGCTCGTCCAGGTGCTCGACAACGGACATGGGCTTGTCCTCGGGCTCATGACGAGGCCTCTTGCGGCGCCCCCTGCGGCCGGTCGGCGGCTTGCCGCCGCCACCACTGCCACTGCCGGATGGGCTGGGCTCGGCGGCGCGCTCCGGCGGCAAGACCTCCGCCGGGTGGATGCCCTCGCTCACCGCCGGCGGCGACGCGACAGTGTCCACCACGTCATCCGGCCCGTCGTGCGGGGCCTGGGCCTCCGGGCTGGAGATCGGGCCGATCACCGCGGGACCGTCGGACGTGTCGGCCGGCGTGTCGGCAGCCGGCGGCGCATCCGCCGACGCGCCGTTCGTGGCGGTGGCGGCCTCGGCCGCTGGGCGGGGGCTCAGTGGGGCTGGAACCACAAACGGCTCGGCGGGCTGGCCGTCGGAGACCTGCCCGTTGGCGCTTCCCACGTCGGTGCCAGGTGCCGGCGCATTGCCATTGGCGGCCACTTCCGCGGGGGCGGCAGGCACATCGGCACCGAGCCCGGCCGGTGCGTCGCCGCCGGACTGGGGTGGCTGATGCCGATCCCCATCGCCAGCGGCCGGCGGGGCTCCTGCCGCGGGCTCGGCCGGCGGGGCTCCCGCCGCGGGCTCGGCCGGCGGGGCTCCTGCCGCCGGCTCGGCCGGCGGGGCTCCCGCCGCGGGCTCAGGCCGCGGGGCCGGACCACCCGGCTGCATGGCCGCAAAGATCTCCATGGCCCCAGCCTGGCCGGGTTCGTCCGCCTGGCCCCCGCCCGGCACCCCGGGGCGCTCCTCCGATGTCATCAGACGGCCTCCGCTCGGCAGATGGCCGCCCCAGCCCGCAGCAGCTCGTCCAGGCGGTCGGCACGATCCGTCTCCGCATAGACGCGCAGGAGGGGCTCCGTTCCGGAGGGTCGCCAGAGGAGCCACCCATGTGCGCCGAAGCGGAGCTTGACCCCGTCGAGCCGCTCGACAGCCGTCACCGGCATCCCGGCCATGCTCGCCGGCGGCTGGCGCAGGGCGTCCATGGCCAGTGTCCGCTCCTGCTCGCTCAGGTGCAGGTCCACGCGCCCGTACACGTGTGGGCCGACCTCAGCGAGCAGGTCCGCCACCAGCTCGTGCAGGCTCATCCGCGACCGCGCCATCGCCGAGAGGAGCAGCAGGTCGCACAGGATCCCGTCGCGCTCGGGCAGGTGCATCCCCACGCCGATGCCGCCCGCCTCCTCGCCGCCGATCAGCAGCGGCTCGCGCAGGGCGACCTCGGTCACGTGCTTGAAGCCGACGGGTAGGATGCGCAGCGGCAGGCCCATCCCCTCGGCCAGGCGGTCCACCATGTCCGTCACGGCGTACGTCTTGGCGACGACGCCGCGCAGGCCGAGGTCCCGTGCCAGATGGCGGAGCAGCAGGGAGAAGATGCGCTGGGCGTCGACGATCTCTCCCGTCTCGTCCACCGCGCCCACCCGGTCGGCGTCGCCGTCCGTCGCCAACCCCACGGCCGGCATCACGGAGGCGGAAACCGCCGCCTGCAGCGGCGCCATGTTCGCTGCGATCGGCTCGGGACGCAGCCCACCGAACCACGGGTCCGGCGCGCCGCGAATCTCCCGCGCGTCCACACCGGCCTCTCGCAGCAGGCCCACCAGCACCCCGGCGCCGGATCCGTGCATGGGGTCGCACACGACCAGCGGACTGGCCTCCGCGACAGGTCCCAGATCCACCAGCTCGCGCAGGCGCGCCCGGTAGCGCGGCAGCGGGTCGAAGGTATCGGCAGCGCCGCCCAGGGGGGGCGTCGCAGAGGGAATCCGCGCTTCGACCTCACCCGTGAAGGCGCTGTCCACGGGTCCGCCGTGGGGGCCCTTCAACTTCAACCCGTTCCACTCCGGGGGATTGTGGCTGGCTGTGACCATGACGGCGCCGGCGGCTCCCATGTCGCGCACAGCGTACGAGAGCGCCGGCGTTGGCAGGGGATGCGGGCATACGCGCGCCGTCAGACCGGCCCCCGCCAATACGGACGCAACGGCCGAGGCCATGCTGCCTCCAAGGAAACGCGTGTCATACCCGACGAGGACGGTCGCGCCCTCGCCAGCCTGCTCCCGCCA
>DATLTP010000012.1:0-4915 GCA_035533535.1 Bacillota bacterium
CAGCCAGGCCTTCACGCTGCTGGGGCCGTCGCCTCTGGTCGTCAGCAGCGCTTCGACGGCCTATACCTCCACGGGGGGGGTGTGGGGCATAGCGCAGCCGCCGTATGCCCAGCCGGGCAGCCTCGCCAGTGTCACCCTGCCCTTCCTCTTCGCCGGCGTCCAGTTCTCGCTGCCCTACACCCAGGGAACCCACGCCTACCTGGCGGGAGACACGCCGACCTCGCCGCTTTGCGTCGATGGCACCTGGCAGTTGAACCTCTCCGGCGGGGCAGGGAGCAACGTGACAGCCAGCGTGTACGGCTCCGGCTGCCAGCCCCCCGTTGATCTGGCCAGCCTCTCCCTGCCGACGGGCACCTACGGCGGCCAGCTGGTGCTCACGGCGCCCCAGGGGGCGACCGGATACGGCACCGACGACGTTGTGCTGTACGGCCCGCTGGCCGCGGGGCGCAGCGCCTGCGACTGCTGGCCCCTCGCCAGCCTGCTGGACACCTACCAACCCATCCAGTTGCAGATCTCCCAGGCGTCGGCCCTGGCCGTGGGCGCGACGGCGCAATTGCCGGTGCAGGTGGTGTCGGCGCCGCTGCCCGTGGACGGCATCCACGCGGAGGCCTCCTGGGACCCGACGGCCCTGGACGTGCAGATCGGCGCCCCCAGCGGCTCGGGAATCGGCTACGGCAACCGCGTGCCGGGCCACTGGGGCTTCCTGACCCAGGACAACGCCTACGTGCATGCGGCCGGTGCCGGCCAGCCGGTGCTGCAGCTGACCGCCACGTGCCTGCAGCCGGGCACCTGGCCTCTTACCCTGAGCGGGTCCTGGTGGCACTACGAGGTCATCGCCCGGTCCGGCTACACCAGCCAGATCTCGCAGCCGTTCTCCTTCACGGGCCACGTGGCGTGCGCCGCGCCGCCCGCGGGGGCCACATCCGTCCCCGGTGGCGCGCAGGTGAACCCCGCCGACGGCACGCTGAGCGTGTCGGTGACCGGCTCGGGGCTGTCCGCCGCCACTCAGGCGGTGCTGCTGGACGCGTCCGGCAACACGGCCGCCAGCGCGCTCTCGGTCACGCCAGGCGTCGGCGGCACCAGCGCCGCCGCCCACTTCCCCGCCACGCCGGGAGGCATCTATACCCTGCAGGTGAAGGACACCTCGGGCAACGTGCTCGCCGGCTCCGCGGGCGTGGACGTGCCGCCTGCCCTGCCGTACTTCACGGTGGCAGAGGGTGACGCCCTGCCCCAGGTGCCGGGCTTCCACGAGACCCACTTCTGGCGCGTGACCAACACGGGGGACGTCAACGGAGTGGCCGTGCTGCTCTTCGTGTTCCCCGCCTTCGTCACGCCCGAGCCCACCCTCAACCAGGCGGCGTTGCCGGCCGGCAGCAGCCTCCTGGAGCACGACACGACGCTGAGCGGCGTCGTCGGCAGTTGGGCCGAGATCGTCAGCGTGCCGGTCCAGGCGGGCCAGGCGGTGGACGTACCGTTGACGGTGACCCTGGATCCCAACGCCATTTTCGGCGCCAAGGCCCCGCTCGCGGCGGGCGACACGCTGCCGGTGATCGTGGCGCGGCTGGGCATGGTAACCACGGCGCAGGCCCAGTCCCTCGGACTGCTGTCAGGGCCGGCGACGGGCTATGGCCAGCAACTGGCGGCGACCAGCAACACAAATCTGGTTCAGGCACTCAGCGGGGTTGCGGCGCTGACCGGGGGCAGCGCCGCGTCCTACGAGACCTTCCTTCAATCCGCTGCTCCGTCCCTGGCGGCGCAACTGTACTCGGGTGGCCTGCTGTCGACGGTGGCGGACCTGAACGATTCTGTTCAGGCCGGGGTCGTCTCCCTCACCCACGGATCCAGCGCAGCGCCGCAGGGAGGCCGGTAAGTGAAGACCACACGGAGTCTGGTGGCGGGCCTGATCGTGACCGCGTGCGCCATCGGCTGGCTGGCGCCGGCAACCGTCCAGGCGGGGACCTTCGGCAGCGTGAATGATGGGGCCGGGTACAGCCAGGCGTTGCTGGATATCATCACCACGATCGCCTGCAACCAGCAGAACCAGGGCCACTACTACGACCTGTCCAACCAGCAGCAGATCGTCAACGATGTGCTCAACGCGTCCCTCAGCGCGCTCGGGCCGCTTGGGTTGACCCTTGAGCTGAGCCACGACGCGACCAACTTCCTGAGCAGCGCGGCCATCGGGACCTACCTCAACAGCGGCGGGACGTCCCTCGAGGCCGAGATGGCGAAGTACGAGGGCAACAACAACGAGTCCAGCCTCCCGCCCAGCCAGTTGACCGACTTCATGAACTACGTGCAGACTATCGACTTCACCACCAGCCAGGGCGCCTCCCTGGCCGACGCCGCCCTGGCCTCGTACGGCTCACTGGTCGCGGGGGTGCCGCCGGACCAGATCGGCCAGTTCGTGGCGGATAACCGCGGCAACGTGAACAGCAACTCGCAGATGCTCAGCACGGGCCTGACCATCATGATGATGCGCGAGCTGCAGGGGAGCCCCGCGGACTGGAACAACGCGGACCTGACACAGTTCATGCTGACGGCGCTGGGGGATAAGTACGGCCTGGTCAACCTGGGCAACTGGATCTACCAGCAGATCCTCAACCTCCAGTGCCCGCCACCCCCGCCCACGATCAATCCCTCCCTCGACCCGAACGCCATCAGCGTCCAGCCGGGCGGCGCCGGCAGCGGCCACTGGGTGCCGGCCACGAGGCCCCTCTCCTACACGATCCAGTTCGAGAACGAGCCGACCGCCCTGGCGGCGGCGGTGAACATCCGGGTGGCGCTCAGCCTGGACGCGAGCCTGGATCCCAACACCGTCCAGGAGGGTCCGTCCTCCTTCGCCGGAGCGTTGTTCGCCTTCGATCCCCAGAGCGGTCAGCTTACCTGGACGCTGCCGAACATCAACCTGCCCCCCGACAGCAGCCCGCCCAACGGCGAGGGCTGGGTTTCCTTCACGGCGACGCCCAAGTCCGGGCTGGCCAACGGCACGACCATCAATGAGTCGGCGAACGTCTACTTCGACTACAATCCGCCGGTGCAGACGAACCAGCTGACCTCGACCGTGGACGCCACGCCGCCGGTCGTGACCCTGGCAGCCGTGCCGGCACACGTGAGCTCCACACCCCTGACGCTGAGTTGGTCCGCAAACAGCGCCGCGGGCGTCCAGGGCTACGCCGTCTACCTCTCCACCAACGGCGGCGCCTTCAGCGTCGCGGCCACGACCACCGGTACCAGCCTCGCTCTCCCGGTGGTGGCGGGCCACGACTACGGCGTGACGGTCGTCGCCACCGACGTGGCCGGCCTGGCGTCCGGCGCGCAGCCGCCCACGTCCGCCCAGGCCAGCTTCACTGCCGTATCGTCCGGTACGTCCAGCGGAGGTGGAGGTGGCGGTGGCGGTGCGGCGGGGCCGCCGTCTGGATCTACCGCCGGCCAGGCCGGCGGCATCCTGGCCAGCAGCGACGGCAGCTTCACCATGACAGTACCCGCGGGGGACATCGGCCAGGGTCAGGCCCTCTCGGTGTCCACGTCGAGCACGGCGCCCAGCGGCGCGCCCTCGCTGCCGGCCGCGTTCACGACGGCCAGCCCCTACATCACCCTGACCGGGGCGACCTTGAGCCAGCCGGTGGTGGCGACGATCAAGTACCAGGCCGCTGCGGGCCAGACGGTCAACGTGTTCGCGGATGGCGCCTGGCATTACGTGCCGACGACCGTGGGCGCGAACGGTACGGTGCAGGTGTACGTCACAGGTCCGGACACCCTGGTGGTGGTCGCGAGCAGCGTGCAGTTCAGCGACGTGCCCTCCGGCTACTGGGCGGCGGGCAACATCCAGACCCTGGGGGCGGCCGACGTCGTCAACGGTTTCCCCGACGGCACCTTCCAGCCCGACGGCACGCTGACCAGGGCCCAATTCGTCAAGATGCTCGACCTGACGCTGAACCTCGCGACCAATGGCACAGCGACAAGCTTCGCGGACGTGTCCGCCAGCGACTGGTTTGCCCCCTACGTGGCTGCGGCGGTTCAGGCGGGTCTGGTGCAGGGTACCTCAGCGACGACCTTCAGTCCGAACGACCCCGTGACCCGGGAGCAGATGGGGGTGCTCCTGGTGCGGGCGCTGAAACTGACGAAGATGGCTACGTTGGGCTTCAAGGACGATGCGCGGATCGACGCATGGGCCACGGCGGGCGTGGAGCAGGCCGTGGCGGCGGGTTACCTGAACGGCTTCCCGGACGGTACCTTCCAGCCCCTGGGACCGACCACGCGGGCGCAGGCGGCCAAGGTCCTGGCCCTGGCGATCGCACACATGGCACCCAAGGCGTCGTAGCGGCAGCAACCCGCGACTCGCCCCTGACGCCCTGCGGAAAAACTGGCAGGGCCGTCGTGTGCGCGGAATAGGCAACCACAGGGCCTCATCGGCACCGTGCTCGTCGATCCCACCGCGGAGAAATCGCGTTATGCGCGGTTCTGGGCCCTGGGGCGTGGGTATCCGAGAACCCTTCCCCGGGCGGTGTCCCGCTCTTCCGCCGCTGGCCGCATGGAGGTGCTTCGCGGGGCAGGGCTGGTTTTGGAGTGTGGCAAAACGGGCGTCTCAGGGGCGTGTTTCAAAAGGCGTCTGGAATCGCTTGACGGTTTGGGCCGACGGCGGAATGCACGCGATGTTGTCCTGGCGCAGAGTCGGTGCGGCCGGAGCGAGAGCGGAGACGGGTTGCACGGGGTCGGCAGCGGCCGCGGGGTCATAGAGGCGTTCGATCCAGGAGCGGCCGTCGTCGGGAAGGATGCCAAGGGCGACGAAAGGAGCCTCGCCGCGGTGGACGCCGCGGGGGAAGGGCCGAGCATTGTGCCGCCAGACGATCAGGGGCAGGAGGCTCTTGGTCAGCCCACGGTGAGCCTGGACATGCAGGCGGAGGATGGAGTT
>DATLTP010000013.1:0-2989 GCA_035533535.1 Bacillota bacterium
ACGGCGCCGCCGGTCTCGGTGGTGGTCGCCGCCCGCAACGAGGCCGAGCACGTCGCCCGCGGCGTCGGCTCGCTGCTTCGCCTCGCGTACCCGCGCGTCGAGGTCGTGGTGGTGGACGATCGCTCCACCGACGGCACGGGCGCGATCCTGGACCGCATGGCGGTGGCGGACCCGCGGCTGCGGGTGGAGCACGTGTCCCGGCTGTCGCAGGGCTGGCTTGGCAAGAACCAGGCCCTGGCCATCGGTGCCGGCGCGGCCAGCGGGGCGTGGCTGTTGTTCGTGGACGCGGACGTCGTACTCGATCCCTCGGCCCTGGGGCGTGCCCTCGGGTACGCGGAGTCGAGCGGCCTGGACCACCTCACCGTGCTGCCCACGGTCATCGCCCACGGCTTGGCGCTGCGGGCCTTCGTGGCGTACCTCGCCTTCCTGCTGGCCGGAACCAGCCCCCCGTGGCGCGTGCGGGATTCCCACCGGCATGTCTCCATCGGGGTGGGCGCCTTCAACCTGGTGCGGCGGGAGCACTACCTGCGGAGCGGCGGCCATGTCGCCATCCGCGAGCGGCCCGACGACGACATGCGGCTCGCTGAGCTGCTGAAGCGATCGGGCGGCCGTTCGGACGTGGTGATGAGCCGCGGGCTGGTCGTGGTGGAGTGGCAGCCGAACCTGGCCTCGGCCCTGGGGGCCCTGGAGAAGACAGCCTTCGCGACCATGCAGTACCGGATCGACGTGTTGGTGGCGGGCCTGGTTGCTCTGGCTGGGATCGGGCTGCTGCCTTTTCTCGGCATCTTCCTCGTGGGCGGGTGGCCGCGTTGGGCGTTCGCCGCGGCGGCGGCCATCTCCCTGGTGCTCTACGCGCGGGCGGGGGCGGCCATCACAGAGTTCCCGCCGGCTGCCGCGCTCCTGCTGCCGCTGGTCCACGTGGCCTGGGCCGTTGCCCAAGCGCGGGCTGGACTCCTGGTGGTCCGTCGCGGCGGAATTCTGTGGCGGGATACGTTCTATCCCCTGCAAATGCTGCGAAGGAAGGCCTGACCGGGGGCAGCTGCCGCCAGCCGGCAAGGCATCGCACCAGCACCCGAAGGCAGGCCTGATGCCAGAGGTCACCTGCGCCAGGCGGCCAGGGTCGCCAAGCCCGAACTCACGCCATCAACCGCTCCCGCCAAATGGCGAGGGTCGTGAGGACCGCACATAGGGCCACCATGACGGCCAACAGGGCGGTCGACCCGGCCAGCATGCGCCAGAAGTCTGGGAGCAGGGGGGCTGTGGCCACCTGGCCCTGGGCTGAGGTGGCCAGGGCGGGCAGGGCGGCTCCCGGGTTCCAGAGCAGCACCGCGATGACGGCGGCGAATACTCCATGGATCAGTCTGCTGAACACGTAGGGCACCATGCTGACACCGGTGCCCTGCGTGACGGCGGCCACCTGGGCCATGACTGAGAGCCCGCTCCAGGCGATGATGGCGCTGGCCAGCATGACGCGCTCCAATAGGGCCACGGGCGCCTGGGCCGCGGCCTGGCTGCCGATGGTGATTTCAAAAAAGCCGGAGACCAGGGAGCCGATGGCCTGGCGGTGGATTCCGAAGGGGCTGAGGACCAGCGACAGGGCCGAGGTGATCCAGGCGACGGCGCCGATTTGGGTCAGGACCTGGATGATCACGCTGAAGAGGATGATGAAGCCCCCGACCAGCAGCAGGGTCTGGATGCTATCGCGGACCGAGTCGCCCAGCACCTGGCCGAAGGGCCGGCCGTCGCGCCGGTGGGCGGCCACCATCTCGGAGAAGGCGCGGGCAACCCTGCCCTGGCGCCGCGCGTCGCGCGGGGGCGGCGGGGTGCGGTCCTCCTTCTTGTAAAAGCGCAGGACCAGACCGGTGGCCAGGGCGCCCAGGTAGTGGGCCGCCATGATGATGCCGCCGAGGGCGGCGGACTTGAACATCCCAACCGCAACCGCTCCGGCCATGAAGAGCGGATCAGCCGTGTTGGTGAACGACATCAGCCGCTCGGCCTCGCCCCGGCTCAGCTGGCCCTCGCGGCGCAGCTTCGCCGTCAGCACGGAGCCGATGGGGTAGCCGCTGGCCAGGCCCATGGCCACCACGAACGCGCCCACGCCCGGGACGTTGAAGAGCGGGCGCATGAACGGCTCCATCAGCACGCCCATGAAGTTGACGACCCCCAGGGCCATCAGGATCTGGCCGGCGATGAAGAAGGGGAGCAGGGCCGGGAAGACCACGTCCCACCAGACCCTCAGGCCCTTCACGGCGGACGCGAAGGCCAGGTCGGGAAACGCGACCATGCTCACGGTCAGGGCCACGGCCAGGATGGAAAGCACCGCCAGGGTGCCGTGGCGACGCATGCGGGAATCCCCCGGGTCGGTTGTATGAGGAGACCATGCTCCCGTACGATACGAACATACGTTCTATTATCCGGTTAGCTCCGACTGGTTGCGTACATGCGTTCGCCACAGTACGATGAGTGCGAACGCACGTACGCCAAGGGGGCGATCCCCACGTCACAGGCGCAGCCCATGAGCCTTCTGGAGTTTCAGCAGCGCTTTCCCGACGATGACGCCTGCCGCGCTCACCTGGTCCAGCTACGTTGGCCCAAGGGCTTTCGGTGCCCGCGCTGCCAGCATGACCGCGGCTATCTGCTGAAGGTCCGCCACCTCTATCAGTGCAGCGCCTGCGGCTACCAGGCCTCGGTGACCGCCGGCACGCTGTTGCACAGGTCCCGCATCCCTCTGCGCAAATGGTTCTGGGCCATCTACCTCGTCACCCAGGACAAGCGCGGCGTCTCCGCCTGGTATCTCAGCGAGGCCTTGCCGCTGCGCTACGAGACCGCCTGGTTCATGCTGCATAAGATCCGCCGCGCCATGACCGATCGCGATGACCAGTTCCGGCTGGATGGACTCGTCGAGATGGATGACGGCTACTTCGGTGGCATTGACCACGGCCGCGCCGGCCGCGGGGTCGCCAGCGCCAAGGTCGTCATCGCGGTCTCC
>DATLTP010000014.1:0-7233 GCA_035533535.1 Bacillota bacterium
GCCGGTGGCGGGTGGCTTGGTCGTGGCCATGGCCGTCGGGCGACCACCCGCGGAGGCGCCGACCGGCGTCCGGCCGGTGGCGGGTGGCGTGGCCGTGGCCGTGGCCGTCGGGCGAGCACCTGGGGAGGCTCCGCCCGCCACGGCGCCGGCCGGGCTGCGGCGCCGTGGACGGGTTGCCGTTCCAACTGGCGCGCGCCCCCCGGCAGGGCCCGCCGCCCTTCGGGTCTTCCCCGCCGGTTGGCTGGGGCCCTCCGCGATCGAGGTCCGGGGCTCGCGCGGCACCCGCGCCTGACCCGCCACATCGGCCACGATGCGCCGTGTGACGGTTGCGATATCGCTGAGGAACCGGTCGGCGGATTCCCCGCCCGCCTCGATGGCGTGCAGGCGCTGCTCCCACTCGCCCGTGGTCGCGGCCTCGCGCAGCTCAGGCGGGGCCAGGGACACCAGCCGCTCGCCCCTGGCGGTGGGGTGCAGGCTCTTGCCCTGGCGCACGATGTACTCGCGCGTGATCAGGGTCTCGATGATCTGGGCGCGCGTGGCCGGCGTGCCGAGGCCGCGGTCGCGCATGGCCGCGGCCAGTGCGTCGTCGTCGACCAGACGTCCCGCCGTCTCCATCACCTGCAGGAGCGAGGCTTCGGTGAACCGCTTGGGGGGCTTGGTCTGGCGCGCGGCGACCTCCGCGTCGGTGCAGCGAACCGGCAGGCCGTCCTTCAGCGCACCGAGGTTGCCGCCCTCCGGCTCCTCCTCGTCTTCGGCGGGCGCGCCAACCTGCGGCTCGGCTTCCCGCCAGCCCGGGCTGACCATCACGCGGCTCTTGCTCCGGAAGGTCTCGCTCGCCACCTCGGTGACGGCCTCCGTGTCGTCGTAGATCGCGGGGGGTAGCAGGGCGGCCCGAAAGCGGCGGACGATCAACTCATAGACCCTGCGCTCATCGGGTGGCAGCCGCGCGGGGTCGGGCGCCTGGGCCGTCGGCAGCAGGGCGTGGTGGTCGCTGACCTGGGCGTCGTCCACCACCCGCTTGCCGGGGTGGGGGAGATCCTGGGCCAGGGCCTGGTCGCCCACGGCCCGCAGCCGCTCCGGAAAGGTCTTGAAGACCTCCGCCGACACGTGGCGGCTGTCGGTGCGCGGGTAGGTGATGGCCTGGTGCCGCTCATACAGGGCCTGCGCGGCCTTGAGCGTGTCCGCCGCCGTCAGGCCGTGGCGGGCGTTCCCCGCCCGCTGCAGGTCGTTGAGGTTGAACAGGCGCGGCGGGGCCTCCTGCGCGCGCTTGCGCCGCACGGAGAGCACGCGTCCGGCCTGCCCGCGGACTTTGGCGGCGACGGCCTCGGCCGCCTCGCGCGTGGGCATCCGGTCCAGCTTCTCGCGGAACCAGCGGCCCTTGTAACCGGTCTCGACGGCGGCGAAGGCCGCCGTCACGACAAAGTAGTCCGTCGGCTGAAAGACCCGGATCTCGGCTTCGCGGGCCACCAGGAGCGCCAGGGTGGGGGTCTGGACCCGGCCAGCCGACCAGAGGCCGCCGTGGTGCGCGGACAACGCCATCGTGGCGTTCATGCCGATCACCCAATCGGCGCAGGCCCGGGCGCGGGCCGCCGCCGCCAGGTCCGACTTCGGCGCCTGCAGGGCGGCGAACGCGGCCTTCACCGCGGCGGGCGTGCTTTCGGACAGCCACAGCCGCTCGGCCGGGCCCCGGTACCCGCACACCTCGCGGATGTACTCCCAGATCAGCTCGCCCTCGCGGCCGGCGTCGGTGGCAACGATCACCGCCTCGGCCTGCTTCAGCTGCGTGCGGATGACGTTCAACTGGTCCTTGCGGCCCTCGCGCGGCTGCAGGCGGAAGGAATCCGGCACGACAGGCAGCAGCTCCAGCCGCCAGCGGCCCTTCAGCGCCGGCTGGTAGGACTCGGGCGGCGCCAGCTCGGCCATGTGGCCGAGCGCCCAGGTCCAGTGAAAGCGGCGGCCCTCGATCCAGCCCTGGCGGCGGGAGCCGCCCGGGTCGACCACGCGCGCCAGGTCGGCGGCCACGCTCGGCTTCTCGGCGATGACCAGGCGCACTTGGACCGCACCCCCTGCGCTATCGTAAGGCCTTCCGCATGAGGACTCGTCCTCCTGGGCGTGCGGCGCGCTGCAAAGTCGTCCCGGCGGGCGGGGGTCAGGGGTTGCACGGTGATCACCGTGCCGCCTCCCTGCCGCAGGTGACCCCGCGAAGGTTCATGCCAGCTTGGATTCGCGACCTGTCCCCAGGATCACTTCCATCGCCACGGTATCGGCCGCGACCCGGGCCATTGCCACGGCAACGCCGTGGACCGTGGCCGTGGAACTGGTGTTGGCCAGGACGGCCGCGGTGGCGATCCCGTTCAGGACCGCGGTGCCAAAAGGGAGGATCCGACCTGGCTCATGGCGCTGGTCAGGGCCGACAGTACGCCCGTGCCCGACGCCGCTCTGGTCGCCATTGTCGATGAGGTCTTGCCGCCGCTGCTGGGGGCAGGCCCCCAGCGCCTGGCCGCCGAAGGCAGAGCCCCCAGGAGGTGCACCCGATGGCCGACTTCCTCTTCGACACCCTGGAGGCGCTGACGGCGATCCACGCCGTCCCCGGCCAGGAGCAGCCCATGATCCGCGCCCTGCGCCAGATCACCGGCGACCTCGGCTACGAGGGCGCGGTCGATGTTTTCGGCAACCTGTGCGTTGACCTGGGCGGCCCGGCCGGCACGCCGCTCCTGCTCATCGACGCCCACACCGACGAGATCGGCGCCGTGGTCCAGCGCGTGCTGCCCGGCGGCTTCATCGGCCTCTCGGCGATGGGCGGCGCCCGCGAGTCGTGCTTTCTGGCCCGCCACGTCGTCGTCGCCGGCCATCCGGGGGTGGTGGGCATCAAGCCCGGCCACTTCTCGACGCCCGACGAGCGCGGCCGCCTGCCCAGCTTCGACCAGCTCCTGGTCGACGTCGGCGCCGAGAGCGCCGACGAGGTGGCCGCCATGGGCATCCGCATCGGCTCGCCGGTCACGTGGGTGAGCCCGCTGACCCGCCTCGGCAAGGGCGACCGCGTCGCAGGCAAGGCCGTGGACAACCGACTCAGCTGCGCCGTGCTCTGCGAGGTCCTGCGGGAGCGGCGCGAGGGCAGGGCGCCGGCGCCCCGCGCGCGGGTGGTCCTGGCCTTCACCTCGCAGGAGGAGGTTGGGCTGCGCGGCGCCAGGGCCGCAGCCTCCCGCCTGCAGCCGGACGTGGCCCTGGCCGTCGACACGGTGCCGTGCGGCGGCACCCCGGATGTCCCGGCCTCGATCTCCGTCACCGACATCGGCCGCGGCCCGGTCGTGCCGCTGCAGGCGCGCGGCGGCGCCGGCGGCTACCTGGCCCATCCGGCGGTCGTGTCCTGGCTGGAGGAGACGGCGGGGAAGGCGGGCGTCCCACTTCAGTTCGACCTGATGCGGGGTGGCAACAACGACGCGGCGGCGATGCAGCAGGCGGGCGCGGGCGCCGCGGCGGCGGCCATCTGCCTACCGCGCCGGTACTCGCACTCGCCGGTGGAGATGGCGGACCTGCGGGACGCCCGGGGCGCGGCCAAGCTGATCGCCGCACTGATCGCGGACTTCTCGGGGGACCGGTCCTTCGAGTACGGAGCCATGGATGGCGGCAGTTCTGCGTGATGCAGTCGGGGCGGCGCCTGCGCGCCGCCCCCAAAACCCGGTGTCCTAGCTGAACGGGTGAACGCCGCCCAGAACCGGCTCGCGCAGCGCGGAGGCCGCGGTGGCCCCGCCGACAGCAACTTGGGTGGCGCGCACGTCCAGGGCCTCCACCACCTCGGCCTGCACGGCGGAGCGGGCCAGGCCCAGGCCGCGTGCGGGGGCGAGCGCAGCTTCACGGGGTTGCGGCGCCGAGGCGGACGCCTCGGCGCGTCCAGATGAGCGGCGGGGGACCTCGACCACGGCCTCGCCGCTCTCCGTGTCCTCGGTGTATGCCTGGCAGTTGCCGCGGAACATGGCACCGTCGGCGATGGCCAGCCGCACGGCGTGGATGTCGCCGAACAGGCGGCTGGTCGGCAGCAGCTCGAGGCGGCCGGCCGCGTGGACGTTGCCGCGCACCTCGCCGGCGATGACGATATCGCGTGCCCGGACGTCGGCGATCACGACGCCGTCCTGGCCCACGTAGGCGTCGCCCTCGACGTCCACCTCACCCTGCAGGCGTCCGTCGATTCGGATGGACCCGCTTCCGGCGACCTTGCCCTGGAACTCGGTCTGGCTACCGACCACCGTATCCAAAGTTCCCGGCGTTGCTCGACCCCACATTGCTCGCCCCTCCTCCACTCGCCACGTCCCGATACCCCGGCAGGAAGGCGTCCGGGCTGACCGGCTGGCCGTTCTGATCCACCTCGTAGTGCACATGCGGGCCGGTGCTCCAGCCGGTGCTGCCCGACAGGGCAACGACCTCGCCCTTATTGACCTGCTCGCCCGCGTGCACCAGGAGCTGCTCGTTGTGTCCGTACATCGTGTCGAGGCCGCCGCCCGCCGAGACGATCACCTGGTTGCCATAGATGTTGTTCCACCCCGCGAAGAGCACGGTGCCCGCCACTGTCGCGTGAACCGGCGTGCCCGATGGGACCCCGATGTCCACGCCCGTGTGGAACTCACCAGTGCCCTCGTTGAACGGGTCGGTGCGGGCCCCGTACGGCGATGTGATCGGGCCCTGCACAGGCCAGATCGACGGGGTGTGGGCCGCCTGCGTCGTCCAATCCGTCATCGACTGGTCCAGGCTCTGCACATCCTGGGTCAGGGCCGGGATCGCCTGCTGCAGTTGGCGGAGGACCCCGCTCGCCGCGTCCAGGTGGCTCACGGCCGTGTCCGCCGTCGAGAGACCCGCCGTCGCCGACCCATTCGGCGCGCCGGCCGCCGCCTTGATCTTGCCGTCCAGCTGCTGGATCGAGGTCAGGGTCGACTGCAGGCTGGCCGCCTGCTGCTGCAGCTGGGACAGCTGGTTCTGGGCCTGCGCCCCCGCGATCGCCTCCGCGCTGAGCTTCTCCGCCTGGGACTGCAGGGCCAGGGTCCGCATATGCGAGCGGATGCCATACTCGATGCTGCCGAAGACCGTCACGGCGACGACGAGCAGGGCCGCCCCGATCGCCAGCAGGGGGATGTCCAGCCGCCGCGGCACGCCGCCAGACCCCTGCAGCCAGAGCGTCAGCTTGTGGCTTTCCCGACGCGGCGCGACCCGCTGGAGGCGGGCGGCCGTGACGATGTGCCCAGGCAGACGGAACTTCGGCTTCGGTGTTCTTGCATTCGCCATCCCCGGCACCGCTCCGCGCATCGGCCGGCGGCCCTCCCTCCATGGCGGGGCCCTCAGAAGCCCTGGCCGACCACTGCATCGTGCAGGCCACCCGTGCCGTTTAGCCCGCGCATCCATGCGGGGACGGGGTTTGCGCGTGTTGGTGCGGCTGAAGGCCGCGTGCTGGCAGGGGTTTTCGTGTGTCGAACGATTGGAGATGGCGGGTGGATGCCGGTGCCGGTGCCGGTGCCGGTGCCGGGTCCGGGGCAGCCGGGGCCGGGGCAGCCGGTGCCGGTGCCGGGTCCGGGGTAGCCGGGTCCGGGGCAGCCGGTGCCGGGGCCGGGGCTGGGGCCGGTGCCGGTGTCGGTGCCGGGGCTGGGGCCGGGTCTGCAGCACGCTGGCGCGAACGAGGCGCAGAACCACGCGGGTGGCTGCGGCTGGGGCTTGCCGGTGCTGGGGCAGGGCCAGTGCCGCTGGCGTGCAGCCCATTCCAGGGTCTGCCGCCCACTTCCGCGGCGCAGCGGGTGATCGTCCGCCGCCAGCGGCGTGAACCCCGCGCCGTTGGTGGCTTCAACACGTTCTCAGTGGCCGCAAATGCCCGCAGCGACGGCCTCTCAGGGCCCTCGGCGGCCCCAAAGCCGCGCCACGACGCTCAATTCGCGGCGGGTACCGGCCGATATAGGCGATAGATGCGGCGATCTCGCTGCGAGGAGGCGCATGGATGTTCATCAGCAACGTCGGCATTGACCTGGGGTACGGCTATCTGAAGGCCACCAACGGCAGCCGTGACATCGTCTTGCCGAGCGTGGTGGGTACGGGCGCGGACCTGGCCTATCGGTCCGAGCTCTCGCTTTACACGCAGGAAGAGGACAACCTGGTCCTCGAGGTCGAGGGCGCCCGCTACTTCGTGGGGAGCCTCGCCGCCCGGCAGAGCGAGATCGCGGCGCGTTCCCTTGCCGAGGACCGGCCGGGTGATTGGAGCGCGCGCGTCCTCTTCCTGACGGCCCTCGCCCTGGTGGTCGAGGGGCCCACGGGCCACGCCAACGTCGTGACCGGCCTGCCGCCGGCCCACTACCGCATGTACCGCGACGCGCTGACCGAGGTCATGCAGGGCGAGCACCGCCTCATCCTCTGGAGCGGCACGCGCGTCGTCGAGAAGTCCATTTCCGTGGACAACGTGCGGGTGGTGCCGCAGCCGTTCGGCACCGTCTTCGACCTGTTCCTGGACCGCTCGGGCACCGTCCAGCAGCCAGATCTGGCTGCCTCGCGCATCGGCGTCATCGACATCGGCTTCCGGACCACGGATCTCGTTGTGGCCGACCGCCTCGATTATGTGGAGCGGCTTTCGGTGACGACCACCACGGCCCTCGGCACAGCCTGCGCCCTGGTCGGCGACGCCCTGCAGCGCGAATTCGGCTTGACGCGGGAGAGCTACGAGCTCGACGCCGTCATGCTGTCCGGCCGGTTGCGGTCGGGCGGCCGCATGCACGACATCACGCCGCTGCGGGATGACGCCTACCGCCAGGTCGCGCGCAAGATCCTGACCGAGGTCGAGTCGGTCTGGCAAAAGGACGACCTCGACGCTGTCTACATCACGGGCGGCGGCGGCCAGGCCCTGGCGGGCTTTTTGCTCGAGGCCATGCCGAACGCAGCCCTGGCGCCCGCGGCCCAGGCGGCAAACGTCCATGGGTACTGGAAGCTCTCGAACAAGCTGTTCGGCGTGGGCGGCGGCTTCACCCCGGCCATGGCGGCTGCGGATTCGGTGCGCGCCGATATGTCGGCGCGCATGGACCCGCACGCAGCTGGGGAGCGCTGATCGTAGGCGCATTGCCAGAGGCCGCGGCGCCGACTCCGGGGAGCATATGACCTGGAGGTGGAGCCGTTGGCGTGGGGAATGCGCAAGAGCCGTCGCGGCGGATTCGTCCGTGTTCTGACCAACAGCTGGACCCTGTCCGCGCTTGGTGTCGCCGCCGCCGCGGT
>DATLTP010000015.1:0-7390 GCA_035533535.1 Bacillota bacterium
CCGTTCTTCGGGATCATGAGCGAGGTCGTCCCGGTCTTCAGCCGGCGGCCGGTGTTCGGGTACAGGCAGATCGTGACGGCCACGTTCTCGATCGCGTTCCTGTCGATGGCCGTCTGGGCGCACCACATGTTCACCACCGGCGCCGTCGTCGACCCCTTCTTCAGCGCGATGTCCTACCTCATCGCGGTGCCGACCGGCGTGAAGATCTTCAACTGGATCTCCACGATGATGGGCGGCCGCGTGCGCCTGACCACCTCGATGCTCTTCGCGATCGGCTTCATTCTCTGCTTCGTGATCGGCGGCATGAGCGGGGTCATGCTGGCGGTGCCCCCGGCGGACTACCAGTTCAACGACAGCTACTTCTTGGTGGCGCATATCCACTACGTGCTGATCGGGGGCTCGCTCTTCGCCCTGTTCGCCGGGACCTACTACTGGTTCCCCAAGATGACCGGTCGCTACCTGAGCGAGCGCATCGGCAAGCTGAACTTCTGGCTGGTGCTGATCGGCTTCAATGTGACCTTCTTCCCCATGCACTTCCTGGGCGTCTTCGGCATGCCGCGCCGCGTGGCCACCTACCCGGCGAACCTCGGCCTGGACCTGTGGAACCTGGTCTCGACCATCGGTGTGTTCATCCTGACGGCCGGCATCCTGGTCTTCCTCTACAACCTGCGCCAGTCGTTGCGGGACGGCGCACCGGCCGGCGAGGACCCGTGGGACGGCCGCACCCTGGAGTGGACCACGTCCTCGCCGCCCCCGGAGTACAACTTCGCGGAACTCCCCCTGGTCCGTGGCCGGGACGCCCTCTGGGTGGAGAAGACCCACGGCAACGGCCGCATGCTGCCGGCGCAGATCGACGCGCACCACGGCGAGCCCGAGGACGGGCACGGTCAAGCGGAGCACGGCCAGGGGCAGGCGGGGCGTCACCTGGTGCACATGCCCTCGCCGACCCCCCTGCCGTTGATCATCGGCGCCGGGGCCCTGGTCGCCGGCTATGCCGGCATCTACCGCGTCTGGTGGTTGGCCATACTAGCCCTGGCCTTCACCTTCTACGGCATCTTCCGCCTGATGTACGACAAGGACGCGGGTTATTTCGTCGAGCCTAAAGGAGATGCGCAATGAGCGAGGCAGCCCAGACGGCGGGGCCGGATGCCGGGGTGGCCGGCAGCCAGACCCTGCCGACCCCCGCCGAGACGACCAAACTGGGGGTCTGGCTCTGGCTCGCCTCCGACTGCGCCCTGTTCGCCTCGCTCATTGCCACCTACCTGGCCTTGCACGGGTCGACCAACGGGGGCCCGGGCCCCAAGGACCTCTTCGACCTGCAGGGGACCTTGATCTCGACGTTCGCCCTGCTGATCAGCAGCGTCACCATGGGCGTCGCCCTGGAGGCCCTGCAGCGGCACGACATCCCTGGACTGCGGCGCTGGCTGGTCGTCACGGCGCTCCTTGGTCTGGTGTTCGTCGTGCTGGAGATCAACGAGTTTCATCACTACACGGTCTCCGGGCTGTGGTACCAGCGCAGCGTCTTCGCCTCCAGCTTCTACTCGCTGGTCGGCTTCCACGGCCTGCACGTCAGTTTCGGCGTGGCCTGGATCCTCTCGTTGTTCATCTTCACCTTCCGCAAGCCGGGAGGCCTGACGCGCGCCGACCACTGGCGATTTGAAATGGCCAGCCTCTACTGGTACTTTGTCGACGTGGTCTGGGTGGTCATCTTCACGGTGATCTACCTCATCGGGAAGGTGGGCTGAGCATGGGTGCCCTGCAACCCCAACACGGGTCCGCGCCGGCACCCCAGCCGCAGCCTGGATCGACGCATGGCGGCATGCGCATGCACGTCTCGGTGGCCGTCGTGCTCGCGGTGCTGACGATCATCGCCTTCGCCCTAGTGGGCAGCGGCTCCGTGCCCAACGCCGTGCTCATCCCGGTGATCCTCGTCCTGGCCCTGGGGCAGATCGCGCTCCAGGTCCTCTACTACATGCACCTGAAGTGGGACAGCCGGATCTTCGCCGGCTTCTTCGTCGCGGCCCTGGCGCTGGCGGTGCTCATCGCGCTGATTGTCCGGGTACTGATCGTGCTCTGAGGATTGGTCGCGGTCGCGGGGGAGACCCTGGACGGGGCGCACGCGGCGACGGGGTGGGGCGCCGGCCGTCGGCCCCACCCCGTCGCCGCGTGCGCGGGAAGGGGATGGTGAGGTGCCCGCGGAGTTGCGTCACGCTGGCTTCGTGGACCTCTGGCACCCCGGCCTGATCGCGGTCACGCTGATCCTCGCGGTGGCCTATCTGCTGACGGTGGGGCCCTGGCGGGGCCGCTTCGCCGACTCCACGGCCGTCAACGGACGCCAGCAGACCGCCTTCTTCCTGGCGCTGTCGACCTTCTACCTGGCCATGGGCAGCCCGATGGACTTCCTCTCGGATCACCTGCTGATGAGCGCGCACATGGCCGAGCACATGATGCTGACGTTCGTGATGGCGCCCCTGCTCCTGCTGGGCACCCCCGGCTGGCTGATCCGGCCCGTGCTCCTGGGCAGGCCACGCGTCCGCCGGGTGGTGGAGCGCCTGACCCGACCGCTGACGGCCATGATCGTCTTCAACGTGGTCTTCTCGGCGGTCCACCTGCCGGGGATCTACGACCTCACCCTGCACAACGTCCCGCTGCACTTCACCGAGCATGCCGTGCTCATCGTCACCGCCCTGCTGATGTGGTGGCCGGTGCTCAGTCCGCTCCCAGAGCTGCCCCGGCTGCCAGACATGACCCAGATCGGCTACCTGTTCCTCAATGAGGTCTTTCAGACGATCGCCTTCGCCCTGATCACCTTCGCCGACCACCCCCTCTATGCGGTCTACGCCGGGGCCCCCCAAATCTGGGGCATCACCCGGATGGACGACCAGCAGGCGGGGGGCCTGTTGATGAAGCTGGGCGCCATGGCCGCGCTGGTGCCGGCCATGTGGGACGCCTTCTTCCGCTGGGCGCGGCGGGAGTCCGCCTTCCGGACCGACTTCACCGCCGTCACCGCGGCGCCCAGCGCGCGCGCGGACACCACGCGGACCGATGCGCCGCCACCAAGTGCGGCGGCAGCGCAGGCGGCGCCCGCCCTGCGTCCCTGACCCGCGTGCTGCGCAATCGGGACCACACAAGAGCGGACTCTTGCGTCGGTCACCTTGATCGGGGGCATCGCCGCCGCATGACCGCACCACCTCTGCCCCTCACGCTCGGACGCCGACTCAGCGACTACCTGGCGCTGACCAAGCCCAAGATCATCGTGCTGCTGCTGATCACCGGCGCCTGCGCCATGCTCGTGGCCAAGGGCGGCGGCGTTCCCGGCCCCCGGCTGCTGCTGGTGACCCTCCTCGGTCTCGGCCTCTCCTGCGGCGGCGCCAACGCGATGAACATGTGGTACGACCGGGACATCGACCCGATCATGAACCGGACGCGCAATCGGCCGATCCCCTCGGGGCGCATGCGCCCGGGTGCCGCCCTGACCTTCGGCATCGCCGCCCAGGTCGCCTCGATCCTCCTCCTGGGCCTGTTGGTGAACTGGCTGGCCGCGGTGTTGTCGCTGGCCGGCTTCGTGTACTACGTCTTCATCTACACCATGTGGCTCAAGCGGCGCACGCCCCAGAACATCGTCATCGGCGGGGGTGCCGGCGCCTTCCCGCCGCTGGTGGGCTGGGCCGCCGTGACCGGCCAGGTCGGCATCGCCGCCCTACTGATGTTCCTGATCATCTTCATGTGGACGCCGCCCCACTTTTGGTCGCTGGCGCTGTACAAGGACGAGGACTACCGGCGGGCGGGCATCCCGATGATGCCGGTGGTGCGGGGCTGGCAGACGACCAAGTGGCAGAGCCTGGCCTACTCGGTGCTGCTGCTGGCGGCGTCGATGCTGCTCTACTGGACGGGCGTCGTCGGGTTGCTCTACCTGGTCGCGGCAGTGGTGCTCGGCGCCGTCTTCATCGGCTACAGCCTGGTCCTGCTGCGCGAGCCGAAGCCGGAGGTGAAGTGGGCCAAGCGGACGTTCCGCTTCTCCCTGCTCTATCTCACGGCGATCTTCGCCGTGATGGTGCTGAACGTGCGGCATTGAGGGGCCGAGCCCCTGCCCCGCGTCCCTGCCCCAGGCCCCAGGCCCCAGGCCCGAGCCCCTGCCCGAGGCCCCTACCCTGCCCCGCGCCCTTGCCCGCGCCCCTGCCCCCCGCCCCCGCCCTCGGGTCGGCCATTTCCCGGCGCCCCCGCCCCACGCCCCAGTCCCGGCCCCGCCCCCGCCCTGGCCCAGGCCCTGGCCCTCGCCCTTGCCCCCCGTCACCGCCCGGCGGCGCAGCCCTTGCCCCACGCCCCTGCCCTTGCCCCACGCCCCTGCCCCACGCCCCTGCCCGTGCCCCGCGTCTCTGCCCCCTGCCCCGTGCCACTGCCCGCTGCGTAGCGCCCCGGCCCCGGCGCCAGCCCCCGCCGGCGCCCCGCCCCATGCCCCGCGCCCCGCCCCACCCTGCTGAGAGGGGGATGGCTCGATGTCCGCAGGGATGGCCCTGGCCGATCTGAGCGAGGCCTGCATGGTCGCCAGCGCCTGCTGCCTGATCGTCGGCTGGCGGCTGATCCGCCGCGGCCGCGCGCGGGCGCATCGCCGTTGGATGTTGGCCACCACCTTCTGCGCACTCGGGTTCTTTCTCACCTACGTCTTGCACTCGGTGCTCCTAGGCGACACCGCCTTCGGCGGGCCAGCGTTCCTCCGCCTCCCCTACCAGGTCTTCCTGCAGACGCATGCCACCCTGGCCACCGTCGCCGGGGTGCTGGGTGTGATCACGTTACGCCGGGCCCTCCGCGGCCGGTTCTCCCTACACCGCCGCATCGCCCCGTGGACGGCGGTCCTGTGGCTCATCGCCGCCGGCTCCGGGCTCGCGGTCTTCCTGCTGCTGTACGTGATCTACTCGCCCGGCCCGACGGCGAACGTGCTGCGGACGATGCTCGGGCACTAGATGGCCGCTGCCCGAGTCGCGCGTGCGGCGGCCACGTCCCAGCCCCAAGGCCCTGCGGGGCTGGCGCCCGGGAGCGGGCGCGAGGGCGCGCTGGGACCTGGGGGCTGGGAGCCGGGAGCCGAAGCCGCGGAGCGGGCAGCGGCGACCTCGGGTCGCGGGCGCGCCGCAAGAATCGGGTGGGCAGCGTACCGGAGCCTGAAGGCCTCGGGCACAAGGCCCCCCGAACCGTGGCCGACGCAAAAGCGGACCTTTGCAGCGGCCACCGGCCCGGGGCAGAACAAGGGGGTGGCCTCCGCCATGCGGACGCCACCCCCCACGGAAGGGAGTCCCGCCCATGAAGCGCCTCCGCCGCTCCGCCTGGATCGCCCTCGCCGTCCTGGCCCTCACGCTGGCCTCCCTGCGGGTGCGGATCGGCGCCTCGGGGACGCCCGCCCCTGCCCAGGGCTCGCCCCCCTTCGGCACCACGCTCCCGTCCATTCCCGCCCCGGCCATCGCGCTGGTGGACCAGTTCGGCCACCCCCAGAGCCTGGCGGCGTTCCGTGGACGGGTGGTCGTCCTCACCTTCATCGACAGCCGCTGCACCGAAACCTGCCCGTTGACGGCACAGATGCTGCAGACCTTCCAGGACGAGATCGGCCCGCGGTCGGCGCACGTCCAGTTGCTCGCCGTCAACGCCAACCCCGAGGCCACCGCACCGGCGGACGCCGCGGCCTGGACCGCCCAGCACGGCATGTCCGGCCGTTGGCTCTTCCTCACGGGCCCGGCGGCGCAGCTGCAGCCCATCTGGAGCGCCTACCACATCGGCGTGGAGGTGGAGGACGGGCAGATCCACCACACCGACGCCACCTACGTCATCGACGCCCACGGCAACGAGCGGGAGGTCCTGCCGACCGCCGACCTGGCCGGCCTCAACAGCGAGTCGCACGCGCTGGCCGCCAGCGTCCTGCCGCTGCTGCGCTGAGTGCCCCGTCCCTGCCGCCGCTGCACTGAGTGCCCCGTCCGGGGCCTGGAGGTCCCGCCCGACTCTTGGCCTTGCCCCGTCCCTGCCGCTGCTGCGCTGAGTGCCCCGACCGGGGCCTGGAGGGGCTCGCCCGACCCCGCCCCATCCCTGCCGCGCTGCTGCGCTGAGCGCCCTGCCCGAGGCTTGGAGGAGTGTCCTGTGGCCCCGCCTCACGCCCGTGCCGACCGACCGCCAAGGATGCTGCGGTCCCTCGCGCTGGTCACCGCCATCGGCCTATTCCTGGTGGTGCTGATGGGCGCCCTGGTCACCGACACCGGCTCGGGCACCGGCTGCGGCCGCAGCTGGCCACTCTGCCACGGCCGCTTCATCCCGGCGTTCGCGGTGCATACGGCCATCGAGTTCAGCCACCGCGCGGTCGCGGGCGTCATCGGCGTGCTGGTCGTCATCCTGGCCGTCTGGGTCTGGCGGGCCTACCCGGCAAGACCGCGGCTGCGGGCGCTGGCCCTCCTGGGCGCGGTTTTTGTGTGGATCCAAGCCCTGCTGGGGGCGGCGGACGTACTCTGGCCGCAAGTCGCGGCCATTCTCGCGCTCCACTTCGGCTTTTCGCTGATCGCCTTTGCCGGCGTCCTCCTGCTGCTGCTGGAACTCGGGCGCCCGGCAGCCGGCGCCGCGCCCACCCCGCGCAGCCCCCTACCGCCGGGCCTGGGCGCCTGGGCGTGGGGCGTCTTCATCTATATCTATGGCCTGATCTACCTCGGGGCCTACGTCGCCCACACGGCCTCGGCCCTGGCCTGCACCGGCTGGCCGCTCTGCGGCGGCGCCCTGATCCCGCCCCTGCACGGCGCCCTCGGCATCGCCTTCGCCCATCGCGGCGCCGCCCTGATCGGGGTGGTGTTGGTCGCGTGGCTGCAGGCGCGGACCGCGCACCTGCGCGCCGAGCGCCCGGACCTGGCCGCCGCCGGCCGCACCGCGCTGTACCTGATCCTGCTGCAGGCCGGCTCGGGCGCCGTCGTCGCCCTGACGCACGCCTCCATGGGCAGCCTACTCCTGCACGGTACGCTGGTGGCCGCGCTGTTCGGCGCCCTCGCCTACCTCGGCGTGGGGGTGCTGCCGGAGCCGGCGCCTGCCCCGACAGGATGACCGCGAAGAGAGAATGGTGCGCAAGCCCGCAAATGTGGTAAAACGTCCAAGTTCACAGCAGAGAGGGGCCCTTCGCCATGCACCTGCCCTTGCCCACACGGTTGGCCGCCGCAGCGGCCGTCGCCCTGACCCTCAGCCTCGCCGTCGGTTGCGGCAACATCACCACACCGGTGCCCTCCAGCTCGGCCTCCGGCGCCTCCACGCCCGCCACCACTGGCGGCACCACCACCACGCCCGCCACGCCGGCCCTGGACACCGGCAGCAAGTACGCGACTTACTACAAGCCCCGTGGCACCGCGGTCACCGTCACCGCGGGGAAGGCCGTCGC
>DATLTP010000016.1:0-3281 GCA_035533535.1 Bacillota bacterium
GCTGCAGCAGGTTCTGGGTCAGGCGGTGGGCGCTTGCCACCAGGGCGGCGAGTTGCAGGCCCATGTGCAACGGCCCCATCATCAGCGGCACGAGCACCGGGTACACGTTGCCGAGCGCGTCATTGGAGAAGTGGGCGGCCGCCGCAACGGCCACCAGGCGGTAGGACGGAGTCCGTCCCCGGCGGCAGGGAAGGCGCGCGGCGTCCGCGAAGCGCCCCATCGTTTGGCCCGGTGTCCGCGTGGCCCAGTTAAGGGGGCTCGTCCACGGCAATGGCGCGCCACGGCATGCGCATCGAGGACTTATTGGACTTCCGCTTTCCCGGCGACGCGCAGATCGACCCCGCGGGCCGGCGTGTGGCCCTGGTCCTGAGCGAGTTCGACCGGGAGCGCAACGGGTATAAGAGCTCGATCTGGCTGGCGGACCTGGAGGGCGGCTCACCACGCCGCCTGACCTGGTCAGGCCGCCGCGACCGCCAACCCCGCTGGTCGCCGGACGGCGCCCGCCTGGCTTTCCTGTCCGAGCGGGCGGGCGAGGACCAGGTCTGGGTTCTGGACCTGGAGGCGGGCGGCGAGGCCCGGCAGCTGACCTCGCGCAAGGGCGGCGTCTCCGCCTTCACGTGGTCGCCTGACAGCCGGAGCCTCTGCCTGGTGGGGCGCGACCCTCGGCCGGAGCCCCAGAGCCCGCCTGGCCCCGACGCCCGCTATATCACTCGCCTGCGGTATAAGGCCAACGGCGAGGGCTACCGGGACGACCGCCGCGCCCACCTCTACGTCGCCGACGCTGCCACGGGCGAATGCCGCCAGCTCACCCAGGGCCCCTGGGACGACGCTGAGCCGGCCTGGTCGCCCGACGGCCGCACCATCGCCTTCACCTCGGCCCGGGGGGATGAGGCCGATCCCTGGTTTGGCCCCGACCTCTACACCGCCCCGGCTGCCGGCGGCGACGCCCAGCCGCTGGTCCATAAGGCGGGTGGCCTGAGCGCCCCCGCATTCTCGCCGGACGGTGCCCAGGTTGCTTTCCTGGCCGGTGCAGGCCGCGAGAGCGGCGAGAACATCGACATCTGGCTGGTGCCCGCCCGTGGCGGCGACGCCCGCTGCCTGACCCGCGCCTTCGACCACCACGCCGGCTGTGCCGTGGGGTCCGATCTGCGCCGTGACGCGGGCCAGTCCGGCCCCGTTTGGGTCCGCGACGGAAGATCGCTTCTGGCCATCTTCGCCGACGGCCCGGCCGCTCGGCTCTACCGCTTCGATGCCACGACCGGCGCCTGCACCATCGCGGCCGGCGAGGGCGCAGTCACCGTCAGCTCCTTCTCCGCCACCGCCGACGGCGGCCTGATCGCCGGCATCTGCGGCGACGCCACCCACCCGGCCGAGGCGTGGGCCTGGGCCGGCGGCGACCCGCGGCCCCTCACCAGCTTCAACGCCGACGTGCTGAGCACCATGGAGCTATCGGCCCCGGAGCACGTCGCGTATGAGAGCTTCGATGGCCAGATGATCGACGCATGGGTGCTGCGCCCCCTCCATGCCGAGGCCGGCCGCCGCTACCCCCTGATCCTCGAGGTCCACGGCGGACCCCACGCCGCCTACGGGCATGGCATCTTCCACGAGTTCCAGATCTTCGCGGCCCTGGGCTACGGTGTGCTCTACACCAACCCGCGCGGCAGCATCGGCTACGGCGAGGCCTTCACCCAGGCCTGCGTGGACGACTGGGGCGGCGGCGACTACAAGGATGTCATGGCCGCGGCGGACATGGCCTGCAGCTGGGACTGGGTGGACCCGGAGCGGCTGGGCATCACGGGCGGCAGCTACGGCGGCTTCATGACGAACTGGGTGATCGGCCACACCACGCGGTTCGCCGCCGCCGTCACACTGCGGAGCGTCGTCAACTTCTTCACGAAGTACGGCGTGGCCGATAACGGCTGGATGCACAACTCACGCGAGCTGGGCGGCGCGGACCTGTGGGCGGACGAGGAGAAGGTCTTTTACCACTCGCCGCTGCGGTACGTGCGGAACGTGAAGACGCCGACCCTGGTCATCCACAGCGACGAGGACTACCGCTGCCCCCTGCCCGAAGGCGAGCAGCTGTATGTCGCCCTGCGCCGGTTGGGCGTGCCGACGGCGTTTGTGCGCTTCACGGGTGAGAACCACGAGCTGTCGCGGGGCGGCAAGCCGGCGAACCGCCTGGAGCGTCTGCGGCAGATGGCGGCCTGGTTTGACCGCCACCTGCGTCCGCGCGTGTGAGTTTGTGTGGCGCGCGCCTCGCGCGCGCCAATTCCACCCGGGTGCACGGAGGGTGGCCCGCACGGGGCTCATGGATGCCCGGTTTCTCGCTTTTGTCGGCGTATCGGCGCTGCTGATCGTCATCCCCGGACCGGATATGGCCCTGGTGGCGGCCAGTGCCCTGGCGGGCGGCCGGCGCGCCGCATTCGGCGCGGCGCGCGGGATTGGGGCTGGCATCGCCGTCTGGGGGGCCGCGGTCGGGGTTGGCGTGGCGGCCATGTTGGCCGCCGCCCCAACCCTGTTCACCATTCTCCGGGTGGTGGGCGCCGGATACCTCGTCTATCTGGGTGTCCAGCAACTGCGGCTGCGGCGGGCAGACGCCGGGTTTCTCCGCGCGGGGCGCCCATTCGTTCAGGGCCTGCTCGGCAACCTGCTGAACCCGAAGGCGGCGGTCATCTTCCTGACGATCGTGCCGCAGTTCCTGCGTCCCGGGGACCCGCCGCTGCGCATCGCCCTCATGATGGGCGCCTTCGAGGTCATGATCCTCGCCTGGCTCCACCTCTTCGGGATGGGCGTCGCCCGCACGGGCCAGGCGCTGGCCCGCCGGCTGCGCGCGGTGACCGGCCTGGTGCTGATCGCCCTCGGTCTGCGCCTGGCTGTGGCGCGGGGTTAAGGCCAGAACCGCAGGAGGCGGTTCCGCCCCTGCTCGACAATGACGAGGCTGCCGTCGGGCGCGGCGGCCAGGCCCTGAGGGTTGTCGAGCCCGCCCAGCACCTGCCGCACCTGCGGCGCCACCTCCCAGATCGCCCCCGCAAGCGAGTTCACGTACACCGTGCTGCCGAGGGCGACGATGTCGTCCGCCTGGGAGAGCTGCGCCGCTGTGGCGCCGTTGAGCAGCACACGGTTGCCCGTCTCATCGACGATGCCGTAGCCGCCAGAGGGAAGGAGCATGGCGTCCGTGGGCCGGCCGAGGCCGGACGGGATCAGCACACGCTGGGTACCAGTCTGGGGATCGATCTCCAGCAGGCGGCCGTTGGGTGGATCGGCCACCAGCAGGGACT
>DATLTP010000017.1:0-2924 GCA_035533535.1 Bacillota bacterium
CTGGAGACGTGGGTGCAGGTGCGGCGCGAGGGGCTGCGCCAGCTCGTCCTGGGCTGGTCGCCCGAAACGCACGCCCAGATTGGCGACGTGCTTGAGGGGCTGGCGCGGGACCTGCCTGGGGAGGAGTAGGGGGCGAGGGTGGCGTCTTACCCGGCATCGACGTAAGATGACGTCGGAGGGTTCTGCATGGCTTTGACGACGCTCTCTGAAAAGGGCCAGGTGGTGATTCCCGCTGAGGTGCGCCGCCGAGCCGGTCTGCGCCCGGGCGACCGCTTTGACGTCGTGGTGGACGACTCGGGCGCACTCATCTTTCGACCGCTGCCCCGCGATCCACTGCTTGCGCTCAGGGGCGCCTTTGGCGGCAAGGGCCATCTGACCGAGGATCTGCTCGCCGACCGGGCCCGAGAGCGCAAGCGTGGCTGAGCAGTTCGTCCTTGACGCGTACGCTGTGTTGGCCCTCTTGGCCGACGAACCGGGGGCCGATGAAGTTGCCGCACTCCTTGCGGATGAATCTATCCGCTTCCACGTGAGTGCGGTCAATGTTGGAGAGATCGTCTACGTCCTGCTCCGTCGGGCCGGCGAACAGGCGGCCGCCGCGGCTGAGAGCGCCGTCTACGATCATCCACGCATCACGGTTGCGGGCGCGACTCGAGACCGGATCCGCGCCGCCGCCGCAATCAAAGCCAGAGGTGGACTGTCTCTGGCGGACGCGTTCGCCGCAGCCCTCGCCGAAGAGGTGGCTTCGCCCCTGATCACGGGAGATCCGGAGTTCAAGCGCATGGAATCCGGCACGATTCTGATCCGCTGGCTGCCGCGCCGCTGAAACCCTGCCAGAACCCGCGTCTTGGCGCGCCCCGCCGCGCGCGTTACGCTGCCCTTGGACCGTAATTCGATATTCATGCCCAGGAGGAGGCGCGCCGCATGCTGCCTGAAATCGGGCCGGCCTGGATCGAAGTCGACCTGGACGCCATCGCCGCGAACGTGGCGGCTGTGCGCGCCCTCCTCAAGCCCGCCACGCGCCTCCTCGCCGTGGTCAAGGCCGACGCCTACGGCCACGGCGCCGTGGAGTGCGCCCGCTGCTGCCAGGACGCCGGCGCCGACGGCCTCGCCGTCAGCACCCTGCCCGAGGCGCTGGAGCTGCGCGCCCACGCCATTGACGCGCCGATTCTCGTCATGACGCCGCTTCAGCCGCACGAGGCCGCCACGGCCGTCGCCGCCGCGATTACGCCCACGCTCGTCAGCGCGGATGCGGCGAACGCCCTGCAGCACGCCGCTGCGCTTGCTGGTCGCCGCCCCGCGGTGCACATCAAGTGCGATACGGGCATGGGCCGTTATGGCGTCTTGCCCGCCGGCCTCGCCGAGCTGCTGCGCGCCGTCGCCGCCTGCGACCGCCTCGACCTCGAGGGCGTCTTCACGCATATCGCCAGTGCCTTCGCGAGCGACCTCGCCCCAGCCCGAGCCCAACTGGCCCGCTTTGTGGCGGCGGTTGAGGCCGCGCAGGCCGCCGCTGGCGTGCGCGTGCCCATGCGCCACGCCGCCGCCAGCGCAGCCGTGTTGACCCTGCCGGAGGCGGAACTGGAGATGGTGCGGGTCGGTAATCTCCTATACGGGATCCGCCCATGCGCACATGGCCGGAAGGTTGCCCTGAAGACAGCGTTCCGCGCCCGCGCCGAGGCGGCGCAGGTGAAGGTGCTGCCGCCTAACCATGGCGTCGGCTACGGCAGCGCGTTCGTGACGCGACGCGCGACGCGCGTCGCGACCATCCCCGTTGGCCTGGCGGACGGGCTGGGGATGGAGCCGGCCACCCGCCTTCTGCGCTTGCAGCCCCTGCTGCGGGCCATGCTGCGGCGCCTGCTGCGGCGGCTGGGCCTTGAGCGGCGGCTCGGCCTCGGCGCCGGCGCGGGCGGTGTGGCCTTCGATGGCCACGACGCGCCGGTGCTCGGCCGCATGGCGATGCAGCAAACGACCGTGGATGTGACCGCGCTGCCTGGCGTGGAGCAGGGCAGCGTGGCCGACCTCTTCGTGCGCCCGACCGCGGCCAGCGCAAGGCTGGCGCGGATGTACCTGCGCGACGGCGTGGCCGTTGCCGCCCGGACGCTGGCTGGCGAGCTCGACCTCCGCCGGGCTCCGGCCATCGCCGAGCGCGCCTGATCCCCGCCGCTGGGTCCCCCCGACGTGTTCCATGTAACAAGGGGATGTGCTCGTGGGCTCCGTTAACAAGCGGGTCGCAGGGCACCGCAAGCGCCTCCGGCAGGCGGGGCTGCGGCCCGTTCAGATTTGGGTGCCTGATACGCGGCGCCCAGGGTTTGCCGATGAGTGCCGGCGCCAGTCCCAAGGGCTTCAGGGCGACCCCCAGGAGAAGGAAGTGCAGTCGTTCATCGATGCCGTCAGCGATTGGCGTGATCGATGAAGCGGGGCGATCTGATCACGGTGGCACCCCCGGGCGAGTATGGAAAGCCCCGACCCGCGCTGGTCATCCAGTCCGACTTTTTCGGGGAGCACCCCAGCATGACGCTCTGCCTATTGACGTCCGATCTGCGGGACGCACCTCTGTTTCGGCTTGACGTGCCGCTGACGCCGGCGAACGGGCTGCGACTGGCGTCCCAGGTCATGGTCGACAAGATTCTGACCGTCCCTCGCGGGCGGGCGGGAGACGTCATTGGTCATCTCGACCCAGAGACGATGATGGCGGTCGATCGTGCCTTGGCCCTGTGGACCGGCTTGGCGTGACGGCACTTTATGAGGCGCCGCCGACACCCCCCGCCGTCAGCCGTCCGCCCGACAGCGCGCTGGGCCGCTGATTCTTTGGCGCGGGCGCCAACCCGCCCTCCATCCGGCCGTCAGGTACATTCCCACCACAAACCCAGAATCGGGTAGGATTTTACAATCTCGTTACAGGGCGCCAACTTTCGTTGACACCCCCC
>DATLTP010000018.1:0-5107 GCA_035533535.1 Bacillota bacterium
TCACAGCCGCCGCCCTGTTGTTCAACTCCCTGCCAACCTTCTGGCTCGGGACCATGCTCCTTTACTATGTGGGCTTCCGGCTCGGCTGGCTGCCCCTGGGCGGCTACGGAAGCGGCCCTCACCTTCGCCATGTGATCCTGCCCGCCCTGACCCTGGCGCTGGTCGGCGCGGCCACCTACGAGCGGCTGCTGCGCACTCAGATGGCGGACGTGCGGGGTGAGGATTACGTGCGGACCGCCCGGGCCAAGGGACTTTCCGATGCCATGGTCAACATCCGCCACATCGCCCGGAACGCGCTCATGCCCGTCGTGACCATCGGCGGGCTCGACCTGGCTGGGCTGCTCTCCGGGGTGATCATCGTCGAGACCGTCTTCGGCTGGCCTGGCCTGGGGCAGCTCTTCTACCAGGCGGCCACCAACCTGGACGTGCCCGTGATCATGGGCACGGCCATGCTGTCGGCGGTTCTGATCGTGGTGGCCAATTTCACCGTGGACATGGCCTATGCGGTGCTCGACCCGCGCGTCACGTACCACTGACCGGTACAGGGGGGGATTCCCATGCCAACCATCGCCGAGCTCGTGGAGTCCGTCTGGGAGCGCTACTCCGGGGAGCGGGCCTGGCAGCAGACCGCGGCCCTGTCGACCATCCGGCGGCCTGTCGGCACGGCCGGAGCCAGGCGCTGCCTGGACCTCTGCGCCGAAGCCCTCGGCTTCCCCTCCGAACGCCTGCGCTTCCCCGTCAACGGCGACTCCCGGTACGGGCCGCACGGGCCGTCCGGCGTTTGGACCCCCCACGCGGGCCAACTCCACCTGGTGGCGCCGGAACGGCGCCTGATCGCCGACTTCGATCGCGAGCCCATGGTGCTCGCTTCGCTCTCGCGCAGCGCCGACCTCGAAGCCGACCTGGTCGACGTTGGCGCGGGCGACCGGCGCGAGCACTATGCGGGTAGGGACGTGGCCGGCAAGATCGTGCTGGCGGACGGCGGCGGGCGCGAGGTGGCACGGCTGGCCATCGACGGCTTCGGCGCCGCCGGCGTCCTCTTATGCGGCATCTATCGCGGCTCGCCCGACCCCACCGTGGGGCGCAGCAAGTACGACCTCCCCGACGCCATCGTCTCGGCCGGGCTCAACCCATCCGACCCGGCCAACCCCCGGGGCTTCGGGTTCGCCATCTCCTACCGCCAGGCGGAGGAGCTGCGGGCGCTGCTGGCCAAGGGCGCCGTCCGCCTGCATGCGCGCGTGCAGGCCGACTTCGGCCCGGGCGAGATGGAGGCGCTGACGGCCACCATTCCGGGCACTGACCTCGCCGACCAGGAGGTCTGGGTCATCGCCCACATCATGGAGGGCCACGCCCTGATGGTGGGCGCCAACGACAACTGCAGCGGGGCCGCCAGCGGGGTGGAGATCTTCCGGGCCCTGCGCGAGCTGCCGGCGCCCCGCCGCACCCTGCGCCTGCTCCTGGTGCCGGAGATCTCTGGCACCCATGCCTACGTGGAGGCCGACCCGGAGCGGATCCGGCGCTGTGTGGCCGGGGTCAACCTCGACATGGTCGGGGCCGACCACGCCGTCACGCACGCGATCACCAACCTGGTCACCACCCCGTGGAGCGTGCCATCCTGCATGAACGACGCCGGCCTGCACATTCTGGGACTGGTCGCCGGGCGCGGCCGGCTGCATCAGGGCGATATCGCGTTGCCGAACTTCACCTACGCGGCCACGCCGTTTGCCAGCGCCTCCGACCACCAGGTGCTGGTCGACGGCGCCCACAGGACGCCGTGCGTCTTCTTCTTCGAGTGGCCAGACCGCTTCTACCACACGGATCTCGACACGCCGGACAAGGTCAGCCCCGACACCCTGCGGCGAACGGGGACCGCGGCTGGCGCACTGGCCTATGCGTTCGCGGCCGCTGGCGAGGACACCGTCCGTGAGCTGGCCGCCCTGGCGGATTCCGGAACCCGCAGGGCTCTGGCGGATGCGGTGGTGGAGGGCCTGGCCAGCCCGGCCGAGGCCGCCGAGCGCCTCCTGGTCATCGGGGAAGTGGGGGAGCGCGCGCTGGCCAGTGCCCTCGACCTGCTCCCGGCCGGCGAGGCTGCCGAGCTGCGGGCCACCGTGCAGCGGCGGGGCGCCGCCCTGTTGCAGGCGGCCGCCGCCGAGCGGGGGCGCCTGCTGGAGATGAGCGGCGCCGAGGCCCCAGCCCCGGCATCGGATGCGCGCCGGCCGCGGCGGCTCTATGCGGGCACATTCCCCCGCCGCGTGGTGCAGGCCCGCATCGCCGACTGGGATGAGCGCGAGCGTGACGCCGGACACGCGGACCCGCGCCACGGCCAAAAGACGTTTGAGCTCCTCAACCTCTGCGACGGCCAGCACACGCTCGGCGAAATCTGCCGGCTGGTGCAGGCTGAGTACGGGTCTTTCCCCGTGGCCAGTGCGGTCGCGTACCTCGGGCCCCTCGTTGAAGCTGGGTTCATGGCCCTCTAAGGAGCCATGCCTCCGCCGTGTTGGCGGACGATCCGCAGGGCGGCCTCATACCGGTCGCCGTCAACGGCGACCGCCAAAAGCACGGGGCCCGGTGCGTCCAGCCGGCTGCCGATCCCCGTGGCCAGGTCCAGGTTGGTTTCGGCGCTGCCCTTGGCGCTGATGCGGTCGGTCTGCGCTTCGTAGCCGGCCCTGCGCAATTCGCGCGCGGCGGCCTGCGCCGCCGCTTCATCATGAAACCAGGCCATGATCCCGGGCTGGCTGTGTTGCGGCGGGCCGCCCGGCAGGTATTTGCGCGGGTCCTCCACCCAGATCACCTCCAGGCCGCAGTTTGCCCATGCGACAGGCTATCCTAGGATGGGGGGACACACCCGTTGTTTGACTCAGCCATGCTGCGCGCCACCCTCGGGCGGATCGACGGCCGCCCGTTTGCCGCCTATCGCGATCTCGTGGGCAGCTACCGCCTGGACGAGATGGTGCTCCACGTCGACCGCGTCCAGCCCGACCCGTCCGCGCCGCCCTCGCGGCTGCGCGTGACCCTGCCCGTCGCCGAGGCCGGCTTTGCTGATGTGGCCGCCGGCGAGCGGCTGCCGCTGCTGGACTTCCTGTTGCGCGCCTTCGCCGACAAGGCGGCCGGGGTGGAGGATCTGCGCCTGCCGCCGATCGGCCCCGAGATCCTCGAGCGCTCCGCGCTTGTCTGGCAGGGCGACGAGCTCGAGTTGCGGTTCGGCGTCGACTTGCCGGCGGAAGGGCACCGCGCCCTCGGGCGGCAGGCCATGGCGCTGATGTTGCGCGTCATCCCCGAGACGATCCTGGGGTCATTGCGCCGCCAGGCGCTGGATGGCAGAAAGCTGCGGGCCCACCTCGAGACCTATGCGGACGACCGCCGCCTGCGCGAGATCCTGCAGGAGCGCGGCTGGGTCGCGTTCGTGGCGGATGGGGCGGTCCTGCCCCGCGTGCGGGGCCGGTCCGAGACGCCACTTCCGACAGCGCGTGCGGTCGCCTTCTCCGCGCCCGACACCCTGGCGGAGACGGTGGAGCTGCCGAATGCAGGCCCCGTGCGGGGGATGGCCGTGCCGCAGGGCGTCACCGTCATCGTGGGCGGCGGTTACCACGGCAAGTCCACGCTCCTCCTCGCGCTGGCGGCCGGCGTGTACCCGCACGTGCCCGGCGACGGCCGCGAGCGGGTCGCCACGATCGCGGACGCCTGCGCCGTGCGCGTCGACGAAGGTCGCCCGGTGACGGGAGTCGATGTGGACTCCTTTGTCCAGGGGGCGCCGGGCGTTCCGGCCGGCCCGTTCACGAGCGCTTCCGCAAGCGGCAGCACCTCGCAGGCCGCGGGCATCGCCGAGGCGTTGGAGATGGGCTGCCGGTGCCTGCTGATCGACGAGGACACGTCCGCCGCCAACTTCATGGCCCGGGACGCGCGCATGCAGGCCCTGGTCCCACCGGCAGAGGAGCCGATCGTGCCCCTCGTGGACCGTCTGCGGGAGCTGGCGGCGGACGGGGTTTCGGCCGTGGTGGTCGCGGGCGGCCATGGGGCGTTCCTGGCGGTGGCGGACCGCGTGGTGCGGATGGACGCCTTCCGTGCCGAGGACGCCTCCCGCCGCGCCGAGGAGGTCGTGGCGCGCATCCCCGATGGGCGGGTCGCCGAGGCCGACCAGCCCTGGCGGGCGCCGAAGGCTCGCGTGCCGCTGTCCGAGGCCTTTTTGGAAGGGGCGCGGGTGCGCCCCCGGGGCTTGACGGCCATCGGCTGGGATGATGACACCGTCGACCTATCCGCGCTGCCGCAGCTCGTCGACGAGGGTCAGACGCGGGCGATCGCCGACCTGCTGCAACTGATCGGGGCCAGGTATGTGGACGGCAAGCGCAGCGTGGCAGCGGCCATCGCGGAAGCCTTCGCTGAAATCGACCGTGCCGGCCTGGCCGTGATCTCGCCGTGGCGCGGCCAGACCCCAGGCGATTACGCGCGCCCGCGGCCGTTCGAGGTGGCCGCCGCCATGGATCGCCTGCCGGGTCTCGCGATTGCGGGAGCCCGCGCGCAGGAGGCACGGCCCAAGGCGGAGCGGCCGGCTGCGGTCCGGCGCGCCAGCCTGGGCGACGGGCGCCGGGTGCAAACCGGCGATCCACGCCGTGGGCCGGGCGAAGGCGGCGACCGCCAGTCTGCCCACGAGGCCCGGGAGGGGCGCCTCGCCAACAGCACCGGGCCGGATTATAGCGGCGGGGGGGACCGGCGCTTCGGCGGCGGCCGGCCCGCTGGGGCCAGGCCGGGGTTCGGCGCGGAGGGCCGCGAAAGGCGCTATGGTGCTGGCCGCGGTGGCCCCGCGGGCGGCGATGGCGCCGGGAGGGGACCAAGTGAGCGCCGCGCCCCGGCTGGCCCCCGCTTCGCTGGGGAGGGCCGAGATCGGCGCTTTGGCGCTGGCCGCCCGAGTGCTGGGGGAGCGGGCTATGGTGCTGGCCGCGGTGGTCCTGCAAGCGGCGATGGCGCCGGGAGGGGCCCAAGTGAGCGCCGCGCCCCAGCTGGCCCCCGCTTCGTTGGGGAGGGCCGCGAGCGGCGCTTTGGCGCTGGCCGCGCAAGTGACGGGGGAGCGGGCTATGGTGCTGGCCGCGGTGGCCCCGCGGGCGGCGATGGC
>DATLTP010000019.1:0-5601 GCA_035533535.1 Bacillota bacterium
GGCATTCGGGCTGCCGCCCGGGCCGGAGGTGGGCCGCCTCCTTGCCGTTGCCCAGGACTGGGCGTGGGAGGACCCCGAACGCAACCAGCGCGAGGCGCTGCTCGACCACCTGCGCGGACAGTAGATTCCCGCTCACGCACCCCGGTGAAGGGCGGATCCGCCGCGGAAAGTAGTCCCCGCTCATACGCCTGGGGCTGGGCGCATCCGGCGGCTACCTGCGGTCGTACCGCTGCTCGCGCAGCATTTGGCCCCACAGGGGCTTGGGCGCCAGCTCCTCGGTGAGTCGGAAACCGGCGGCTGTGTACAGGCGGGCGGCCTCGACCAGGGGATCCACGGTCCAGAGGTAGACGGGTCCGCTGGCAAAGGCCAGGGCCTCCCCCAGGAGGCGCCGGCCCAGACCCTGGCCGCGGGCGGCGGGATGGACCAGGAACCAGCGCAGCTGCCAGGTCCCATCCTCCCGGCCCAGCATGCCGATGCAGCCCACCAGGCGGCCATCCTGCTCCGCGAGCCAGAGCCTACCTGTGGCCACCTCGGCCAGCGAGGCCGCCACATAGGCCTCGAAGCCGATCTCGAAGCCGTATTCCGCGGCGTACAGCACCCCGTGCAGCTCGGTGACGCGGCCCAGATCGCCGGGGCGGAGGTCGTGGCGGACGTTCACCCTAGACCACCTCCAGCAGGGCGTAGACAGCGAGGCCGACCACAATGCACACCCACATGCGCCGCGCTCGGAGCCCCGCCAGGGCACCGGCGGCGGCCGCAACCAGCGGCAGGGGACCCTGGTGCCCCAGGCCGGTGGCCGCCAGGGCCGCCAGGACGGAGACGGGAACAAAGGTGAACGCCGGAAGGCGGAGGCGCGGCAGGGAGAGCCCGGAGAGCCGCAGGCCGAACAGGGTGGCGGCCACGGCCAGCACCTCGCTCATGCCAGCCACGCGCCCGCGGCGCTGCCCGCGACGGCGGCGCCCAGGACCGCCACGCCCCCGGGCGCGGCGCGACCGAGGACCAGGGCCGTGGCAGCCGCGGCCAGGGCGGCGGCCACGGCGCCCCGCGACCGCATCAGCGGCAGCAGCACCGCCAGGAACGTGAGGGGCACCACGAAGCCCGCAGCGTGCGCGATGGCAGGGACGGCGTGCACGGCAAGCAGGCCGAGGGCGGTGCCCAGATTCCAGCCCAGGAACATGCTGGCCTCCGCACCCAGCAGCACTGGCAGCTCAAGCGGGCCCAGGGCGGCAGCGACGCCGTACGCGCCGTCGGTCAGCAGCCAGGCCACCAGCAGGCGCTGCGGCCAGGTGAGCCGCAGCTGCCGCCCGATGGCCAGCCCGAGCAGCGGCAGCTCGGCGCCCAGGGTCAGGACCGTGAGCAGGAGCAGGTAGACCGGGGTGTGAAGCAGGGTCACGAAGGTCAGCTGCACAGCCGCGTTGACGGCGAGGCCACTCATCAACTGGGCCTGCAGGGCCGAGAGCCCGGCGGCGCGGGCGGCCAGGCCGAAGGCGATCCCGGAAGGGATGGCCCCGACCCAAAGCGGGAGCATGGCGAGAAACCCGCGCTTCATGTCTGCTAGCGTAGATGGTGCAGGTTGCGGGGTCATCGTCACCAGAGTCGAAAGTGGAAGGGAATCCCTATGCTGCGGGCGCTGCGGGAGCAGGCAGGTCGATCCCAGCTGCAGGTCGAGCTGGAGGCGGGGCTGGGTAGCGGATACCTTCAGCGGCTTGAGTCCGGGCGCGTGGCCCACCCCGAGCGCGACACCCTCGAGCGCGTGCTCGCGGCCCTTGGCGCCCGCTATTCTGAGCGCCGGGACGTCCTGGAGGCGTTCGGCTACGCCGTCAGCACGCCGCCGCCGGGGGAGGCTGAGGTGGCCTGGGCCCGCCTCCTGTGCGCGCGAGAGCTGGACGAGGCCACGATGCCCGCCTACACGCTGGACTGCACCCACCGGCTTGTGGCCTGGAACCGGCTGGTGGCGCCGCTGCTTGGCGCCGATCCCGGGACGCTGGCTGGGCAGTCCATGCTGGCGCCGTGGTTTGACCCCACGTCCCTGCTCGGGCGCCTGTTGGTCGCCCCCGACGAGTTCCTGCCGGCCATGCTGCAGGCCTTCCGCTTTGAGATGCGGCGGTACCGCGACGAGGTGTGGAGCGCCGCCATGCTGGCAGGGCTGCTGGAGATGCCAGCCTTCCGGCGGCACTGGTACGCCGTGCAGGCCGCACCCGAGGCGGTGGGGGCCGCGCGGGCGCTCGTGCCGCTGCGGGTCCACGCGGGTGGCCACGGGGGCCCACTCCGCTTTCGCCTGGCGGCGGAACCCTTTCTGCGGGATGACCGCTTCCGCATCCTGTACTTCTTCCCGGATGACGCGCCGACGATGGACTGGGTGCAGCATGCCACTCCCCGTTGACCGGTTGGAGGAGGCGCTCAGCGCCTCCTCCCCAGCGCGGATCGCCCGCGTCGCGGTGGCCCTCAGCGAGGGCTACCGCAGTGGCAAACCGCCCCGCATCCGGACGGCCGACGAGGCTCTCGCCTATGCGGCCGTGCGCATGCCCGCCACCTTCGCTGCTTCCTTGGCCGCCTTCGGCCAGGTCCGCCACGCGCTCCCCGGCTGGCGGCCGCGCTCCCTCCTGGACGTGGGCGCTGGGCCGGGCACGGCCTCGTGGGCCGCCCTGGAGGTCTGGCCCAGCATTGAGCGGATCACCCTCGTCGAGCGCGAGGGTGCGATGATTGATCTCGGCAAGGCGCTGGGGCTGCCGCACGCCACCTGGGTTCAGGCCGATCTGGCGGCGTCGTGGCAGGCGGAACCCCACGATCTGGTCGTCGCTTCGTACGTCCTCAATGAGGTCGCCGTCTCACTCTGGCACCTCGCCAATGTCCTGGTCCTCATCGAACCCGGCACCCCTGCGGGGTTTGAGCGGATACGCCTGGCCCGTTCCCAGCTGATCGCAGGTGGCGCGGCCGTCGCGGCGCCCTGTCCCCATGGCGATGCGTGTCCGATGACCGGCTCAAACTGGTGCCACTTCGCCGCGCGGGTCCAGCGCACCAGCTTGCACCGGCAGGCAAAAGGCGCCCAACTGGGCCACGAAGATGAGAAGTTTTCCTTCGTTGCGGTGACGAGGGGAATGGAGGCGGCCCCCATGGGCCGCGTCCTCCGCCATCCCCAGGTCCGCAAGGGCCACGTCATCCTGGAGGTCTGCACCCCGGAGGGCCTGCGGCGCCTGACCGTCACGAAGAGCGAGGGCGACCGGTTCCGGACGGCGCGCGCCCTCCACTGGGGCTCGCCCTTTCAGCCGGATTGAGCGGGGGCCGCGGACGCGGCCCCCGTCACGAACGCATCCAGATGCAGCGGCCTGCCCAGTGCGAACACGATTCTGCCGTCCGCCGAGCGCGGCCACTGCGCCGGCGCGCGGTCCCACGCCAGTTCGATGCCATTGAAGTCGGGGTCGTGCAGGTAGATCGCGATGTGCGTGCCGTGGTCGTCCAGGCCATCGACCGGCCAGCCGGCGTCCTGCAGGCGCTTCACGGCGGCCGCCAGGTCAGCCTGCTCCGGGTAGTTGATGGCGAAGTGGTAAAGGCCCGTGCTGCCGCTTGGGGGGCGGGCGCCGCCGCGGCTCTCCCACGTGTTCATGCCCAGGTGGTGGTGGTAGCCGCCAGCGGACAGAAACGCGGCGCTGCCGCCCATGCGCGCGATCACGTCGAAGTCCAGCAGCCCCTGGTAGAACTCCAGCGAGCGCGGGATGTCCGCCACCTTGAGGTGGACGTGGCCGATGCGTGTGCCCTCCGGCACCTTGCCGTCTGGCCAGTCCACGTCGCCTGGGGCCTCGGCCAGCAGGCCCTCGAAGTCCAGGGGGTCGGTGCCCATCCGGATGCTGCCGTCGGGCGCCCGCCAGACCCGCGGGTCGCGGTCCCAGGCGATCTCGATGCCGTTTCTGTCGGGATCCTGCAGGTAGACGGCCTCGTGCGTCGTGTGGTCGGCGGCGCCGTCCAGTTCCCAGTTCGCCTGCAGCAGGCGCTTCAGGGCGATGGCCAGGTCGCGGCGGGTCGGGTAATTGATGGCGAAGTGGTAGAGGCCAGTCGTGCCAGCGGGCGGCGGCGAGCCGCCAAGGCTCCGCCACGTGTTCACGGCCAGGTGGTGATGATACCCGCCGGCTGCCAGAAAGGCGACCTGGGGGTCATGGGCGGTGACCTGGCTGAAGCCCATCGGCCCCTCGTAGAAGCGGAGCGAACGCTCGAGGTCGGCGACGCGGAGGTGGACGTGGCCGATGCGGGCGGCGCTGGGAATGGACATGGCGCTCTGCCTCCCGTCTTACGGAAGCACCCTCCCATTATGGCCGCGGCGCCCATTTCGCGCTTTACCCGGCGCCGTCGCTTGCCGACAATGCAGAAGTGACGCTTGTTTCCGGTTTGGGAGGTCGGTCGGTTGGCGCGCCTCAGATGGTGGGTCCTCATCCCGGTGGTCCTGGTCGTGCTCTTCATCGTTCAGATTGCTCGGCCCGTGCCCACGGTTCGCATGGAGGTGCAGCTGCCGGCGACCTTCGCCGTCCCGGGCGCGGCGCCGCAGATCCCGTGGCCCACGGCGGGGCAGAGCGCGGTGGCCATCATGGGGGTCGGCATGATCGGCACCTCGGGCGGATCAGCGCCTCAGCCGATCGCCAGCCTGACGAAGATGATGGTCGGATACCTGGCGCTGAAGGACCACCCGCTCGGACCCGGCGAGGACGGGCCCAAGGTGACGGTGACGGCGGCCGATGCCGCCCTTTACCGCAGCGACCTGGCGTCAGGGCAGTCGGTGCTGCCTGTGGCGGCCGGCGAGGTGTTGACGGAGCGCCAGATGCTGCAGGGGCTGCTGTTGCCGTCCGGCAACAACATCGCCAACCTGATCGCGTCCTGGGACGCCGGGTCGGAGCAGGCGTTCGTGACGAAGATGAACGCGGCCGCGGCGGGGCTCGGGATGAGCAACACCCACTACGCCGACGCCAGCGGATTCGACCCGGCGACCGTCAGCACGGCGGTCGACCAGATCAAGCTGGCCGAGGCGGCCATGGCGAATCCCACGTTCGCCGAGATCGTGAAGCTGCCGCAGGTGACCCTGCCGGTCGCCGGCGTCGTCTATAACGTCAATGCGAAGCTTGGCCAGTCGGGGATCGTTGGGGTGAAGACGGGTTCGACCACAGCGGCCGGGGGCTGTTACGTGGTGGCCTCGCAGGCCAGCGTCGGCGGGCGTCCGGTCATGGTGCTGGCGGCCGTCCTGGGGCAGGGCGGCGCGCAGCCCCTGCCCGACGCGCTCGTGGCGGGCCAGAAGCTGGTTTCGGCGGCGCCGGCGCTGCTGACAACCGTGACGCCGGTCCACGGCGGGACGGTGGCGGCGACGCTGGTGGCGCCCTGGGCGAAGCCGGTGCAGCTGACCTTGCCGGCGACTCCGTCGCCGACGTGGGTGGGCTGGGGCGGCATGGGCGGGACGGCGCAGGTGGCGGGGACGGCGGCGCTGGGCCGGACGGTGGCCGCTGGCACGCATGTGGCGCAGGTGACCATGGCCCTGGGGACGCAGAGGGTGGTCCTGCCGCTGACGGCGGCGCAGGGGATCCCGGCGCCGTCGCTTCTGTGGCGGCTGACGCGGCCGTAGGG
>DATLTP010000020.1:0-4971 GCA_035533535.1 Bacillota bacterium
CACGTAGCGGTTGGAGACGACCAACTGGTAGTGGGGCGCCGTGAACAGAGACAGACCCACGAGGGAGACGACGACGATCAGCGGCGCGCTGGCGATGCCGGACTGGACCACGGCCTGTCCCAGGACGATGCCACCGACCACGCCGATGGTGGGACCCAGGCTCTGCGGGATACGGATACTCACCTCGCGCAAGATTTCGAAGAGGAGGATCAGAAAGGCGTACTCCAGCGGCGCCGGCACCGGTAGGCCCTGGCGGCCGGCGACGATGGTCAGCGCCAGGTCATGCGGGATCAGATCCAGGTGCACCATCACCAATGCGCAGTACAGGCCGGGCCCGGTCGCGACGAAGAACAGCGCGGCCGCCCGTACCGAGCGGACAAAGGTGGCGCCCCAGGCGCTCTGTGTGTAATCGCCGTGTGCCTGCAGCATGTCCCAGAACGTCGTCGGCAGGAGTATGGCAAAGGGGTCGTTTTCAAGGAGCACGCACACCCGGCCGTTGAGCACCTCCTGCGAGACCACTTCCGGCCGTTCGGTGCGCTCTACCTGAGGAAAGGGGGAGGCCTGGTCGCCCTGCAGATGCGCCGCCAGCGCGGCGCTGGTCAGGACGGAATCCGCGCGGATGGCGCGCAGGCGAGACAGGATGGCCTTCACCAACGAAGGGCGGGCGATGTTGCCCAGGTAGACCACGGCCACCGCGGCCGGACTCAAGTCCCCCACGCGCAGCTCTACCATCTGCAGGTGCCGGGACTGTATCCGCCTGCGGATCATCGTGGTGTTCGTGCGCAGTGGCTCGACGAACGCCTCCTTCGAGCCCAGGATGGTGCGTTCGGTGGTGGGCTGCTCGGGACTCCGCGCCTTGTACCCCCGGGCGTCCACGATGTAGGTGCAGGGGTTGCCGTGGCAGAACAGCGCCGCGTGCCCGGAGAGGATCCCGTCGATGATCTTGGAGAGATCCGCAGACACCTCGACCGACGAAACCGCGAGGAAGGCATCCACCGCGAACCCGCCGTCCAACGCCGCGGGCGCCTGCTGCAACTGGGCGATGATGTCCTGGTCGACCATGCGCGTGTCGACCATGCCGTCGAGGTAGACAACCACCGCTCGTTGACGCGACCGCCCGGCGGTGAACTGCCGCGCGATGACGTCGCTCGACGAACCCAGGGCGCCCCGGATACGCGTGACCCATTGGTCCACCGACCTAGGCAACGGGGCGACGGGGTTCCACTCGAACGCGTCGGCCAGCCCCTGCACCAGGGTCTCGAGCACCGAGCAGTCCGTGGCCAACTGCCGCCACCGCTCGGGGGTTCCCAAGGGTGTGGAACCGGTCAAACGTGATTCATCCATGCCGCCACAGGGTGCCCATGGGCGCTCAGCGCGATGCGGCGCGCGAGTCGCACGCATACGCCGATGCAGTGGCCCGCCCGGTCGCTGAAGACCCGGGCCGCCGTCGCGGCGGCGCCCGGGACCGCGCCCCCAGACCTGCGCCAAGGACCAGGGAGCGTCCGGCTGATCAACTGCTCCTGCAGGTGTTCACGGTGTGCGTGGCCATGCTGCTCATGGGGGGCGTGGTGTGCGGCTTGGCCACGCGGGGAGACTGAGGGTGGGCCCGCCGCCGACGGGCCCACCTCGCAGCCTACGCCACCGTGCGCAGGGCCTCGGTGGGCGCCAGCGCTGCGGCGCGCTGGGCGGGCACCAGGCCCGAGATGGCCCCGATGGCCAGCGCGGCCGCCAGCCCTCCGCCCCAGGCCAGCGGCGGCACCACGATGGACCAGTCATTGCCCAGCGCGTAGACGGCGGTGGCCGCCACGCCGAAGCCGATGCCCACCACGCCCCCCAGCCCCGCCAGCAGCATGGCCTCGGAGAGGAACTGCACCCGCACGTGCCCCCGCGTCGCCCCCAGGGCACGCCGTAGGCCGATCTCCCGGCGCCGCTCCAGCACCGAGATCACCATGATGTTGGCCACACCGATTGCCCCCACCAAGAGCGCCACCGCCGCCAGGGCCACGAACAGCCCGGTGAAGGCGTTCTTGGCCTGGGCGCGCGCCACCAGCGCCTTGGAGGGCTGGCTGACGGTGATCCCGCTGGGGTCCTCGGGGTCAGACTGGGGCCCCAGCAGCGCGTCCACGGCCTGCACCTGGCCCGTCTGGGCCCGCACATACAGCGTGCTGGGATGGCCATCAAACCCCAGGTAGGAGACCGCCGCGGGGAGACCCACGAGAACCGAGGTGTCGATCTCCGGAGCCAGCGGCGCCGGAGCCAGGATGCCCGCGATATAGAACCACTGCCCTCCCAGCCAGAGGCGTTCGCCGGGGAGCACTTGGTCGATGCCCAACTGCACGGCCGCCTGCGCACCCAGCACCGCCACGGGCTCGGTGGCCGTGGCGGCGTTGAGGAACTCCCCCTGGGCCACGGTGGTGCCGACGACGGAGGGCAGGTTCAGGCTGGTGGCGCGCACCGTCAGGCCGCCGGTCTCCCCCGCGGGAATGAACGCGTTGCGGTAGGCGTTGGCCGCCGGCGCCCCCTTCTTCTGCGTGGTGCCCGTATCGGCCACGGCCTCGATGTGTCCCAGCCGACCCACCATGGCCGGCGCGGCCGCGGGGAGTTCCGTGCTCTGGCCCAGGAAGTTGCTGCCGTTGGTGGCGGTGAGCAGGTTGGTGCCCAGGCGGTCGATCTCCGCCAAAAGCCCCGCCTGCGAGGACGCAGACAGCCCCAGCACGGCCACCACGGCCGCCACGCCCACGGCGATGCCCAGGGCAGACATGGCGGCTCGCTGCCAGCGGGCGCGCAGCCCCGCCGCCGCCAGGCGGACCAGGTCGACCAGGCCTAGGCGCGTGGGCACGGGCCGCACGGGGGCCGCTTGCGCCCCGGCCTCCGGGGCCGCGGGGGCCTGTGGGCGGGAGTCGGAGAGGATCTGGCCGTCGCGCACCTCCACGCGGCGGGGCAGGCTGGCTGCCAGCTCGCGGTCGTGGGTGATGACCACGATGGTCGTGCCCTGGCGGTTCAGCTCGTGCAAAAGCTCCAGGATCGCCGCCCCCGAGGCGGTGTCCAGGTTGCCCGTGGGTTCGTCGGCCAGCACCACCGCGGGGCGGCCCACCAGGGCGCGGGCGATGGCCACCCGCTGCTGCTGACCACCGGAGAGGTGCGCGGGCAAAAAGCGCATGCGGTCGGCCAGGCCCACGCGGGCCAGGGCGTCCTCTGCCCGGCGGCGGCGCTCGGACGCCCCCAAGCCCGCGTAGAGCAGCCCGTCGGCCACGTTCTCCAGCGCCGTGAAGTGGGCGTCCAGGAAGAACTGCTGGAACACGAAGCCGATGCCCCTGGCCCGCACGGAGGCGACCTCCGCGTCGGACAGCGAGGTCAGGTTCAGCCCGTTCAGAAGCACCGCGCCCCCCGTGGGCCGGTTCAGGCTCCCCATCACGTGCAGGAGGGTGGACTTGCCCGAGCCCGAGGGGCCCACGATGGCCACGAACTCCCCGGCCGCGATGCGCAGGTTGACCCCGCGCAGGGCGTGCACCGGCGGGTCCCCCGGATAGGTCATGCTCACATCCGCCAGTTCCAGGACGGGCGTGCTCATGTCCCGGCCACCACGACTTCCTGGCCGGCGGCCAGCCCGGGGCCCGTGACCTGCACCAGGCCGGCGGCATCATCGAAGATACCCAGCTTCACCGGCACCAGGCTGTGGGTGCCGTCGCCAGCCACAGCCTCCACGGCGTATTCGCCGGAGGACTGGGCCAGCAGCGCGGTGACCGGGACCGCCAGGGCCTGCTGCACGCTGGCCGTGGTGATGGCCACCTGCACGGACGCGTTGTCCAGCCCGCCCAGGGCCGAGGCCTTGGCCGGGGTGATGTCCACCTCCACAGTGGGGGCGCTGCCCGGCCCGCTCGATGTGGCCACCTTGGCCACGCTGCGGATGGTGCCCGGCACGGTGCTGCGGTTGGCGAAGGTAATGGCCGCCGACTGGCCGGCGTGCAGCTCCTGGGCCTGGGCGGGGTCGATCTGGGCCACCACCTCCTCGGTGGTGGAGGTGGTCTTCAGGATGCTCTGGCCCGGAGCCACGGAAGCCCCCAGGCTGGGCTGCACCGCGGCCACGCGCACGGCGGCCGGCAGAAACAGCGCCTGCCCCAGGGGGAGTTCGCCCGTGGCGGGCAGCCCGTCCTGGGCCTGCAGGCGTTTCAGGGCGGCGGCGGTGGAGTCTCCGAAGGCGTTCGAGCCGGCGGGGGCGCCGTACCCGAGAGATGCCAGGTCGGCGTTGAGCTGCTGCACGTCCTGGCCGCTGCTGCCTGGCACCATGGTGCGGTAGCTGGGCACCGCCCCGTACAGCAGGATCACGGGCTGGCCGTCCACGCTGAACAGCGCCTGCCCCTGGGATACCACCTGGCCCCGGGCGGGCAGCGCGGTGAGCACGCCGTCCGCCTCGTTGATCACCGGCTGATCTGAGCCCCCAGCGGCGGACACGAACTGCACCGTGCCGCTGACTTCTTCCTGCGAATAGAGGGGTCCCTGGACCACCCGCTGCAGGGCGGCCGGGGCGGGCGCGGGGGCCGCCGGGTGGATCAGGGTCCGCACCGAATGCAGGAGATGCTGCAGCGGTGCGGACAGGGTCCGGTACCGCAGCGCGGCCGCCCCGCCTGCCAGCAGCAGGACGAGGATGATCCCAGAGGCCAGGGGCCACCGGCGGCGCGCGCGCCGCGGGACGGGCGTGGAATCCACGGAGGCTACCTGGGTGGTCACTGCTTCACCCCCAACGAGATGCGCGGGCCTTGCCGGCGGGCCCTCGCGTGGCGCGGGCTTCCACCCCAACACCGCGGGACAACCGCAGCGTAGGCGGCCGGGGGACGGCTGCGCGCTGCGACCACACCCCCCACCCCGAGGGCAGCTGCGGCGGCCGCTATGAGGCGGCGATCCACAATCCTCATCTCCGTTCCGTCAGGCGACCGTCCGCAGGGCCTCGGTCGGCGACAGGGCTGCGGCCCG
>DATLTP010000021.1:0-2841 GCA_035533535.1 Bacillota bacterium
ACCGTCTCCAGCAGCCCGTAGCGGACCGCCCCGCCCGCTTCCTCCGCCTGCACCAGCGACTTGCCCACCAGGCCGCCCAGCAGGTCGAGGATCTCCCACTGCTCGATCCCATCCCCGGCGCAGGTCGCCTCGGCCGCGGCCAGGGTCCAGCCGCCGGCGAAGACGGAGAGGCGGTCGAGGAGCAGTTGCTCAGATTCGGTCAGCAGGTCGTAGCTCCAATCCAGGGCGGCGCGCAGCGTACGCTGCCGGGGCAGGGCGGTGCGCGGGCCGCCGGTCAGCAGCCGGAAGCAGCCGTCCAGCCGTGCGGCGAGGCCCTCCACTCCCAGGCTGTCCACCCGCGCCGCCGCCAACTCGATGGCCAGGGGAATGCCGTCCAGCCGCGCACAGACATGCGCCACTGTCCGGGCGTTCTGGGCCGTCAGCGCGAAGTCGGGGCGCCGCTCGCGCGCCCGCGCCAGGAAGAGCGCCACCGCCGCCGACTCCGCCAGCCGCTCGGGCGGGGGCAGGTGCGCCAGGTTCGGGACGGGCAAGGACGGCACGCGATAGCGCTGCTCCCCGGCCACGTCCAGTCCTTCCCGACTGGTGGTCAGCACCCGCACGCCGGGGCAGCGCCGCAGCACCGCCTCGACCAGTGCGGCGCAGGCTCCAACGAGGTGCTCGCAGTTGTCCAGCAGCAGCAGCAGCAACCGGTCCTGCAGGTAGTCGGTTAGGGTGGCCAGCATGGGCCGGCTCGGCTCCTCGGGTGTGCCCAGCGTCTCCAGCACGGTCTGCGCTACCAGCCGGTCCTCGGCCAGCGCGGCCAGCTCCACCAGCCACACCCCATCGGGATATTGCTCCACCAGCGCCTCAGCCGCCGCCAGGGCCAGGCGAGTCTTGCCCACCCCGCCCGAGCCGGTCAGGGTCACCAGCCGGGCCTCCCCCAGCAGCGCCAGCACCACGGCCCGTTCCGCCTCCCGCCCGATCAGGGCGGAGGGGGCCAGTGGAAGGTTGTGGCGGGCCGGCGAGGGCGGGGCGGGTACGTCACCGGCCGGTGACCTGCGCGGAGCCGGGGTGCCCGCCGCCAGCAGCAAGGCCCGCTCGCTCGCCCCCAGGGCCAGCGCGTCCGCTAGCCGGCGCAGGGTATCCCGCCGCGGCCGGCTCCCTCCTCCTTCGACGGCCTGGACGCTGCGCACCCCCAGGCCGGCCCGTTCCGCCAACGCCTCCTGCGTCAGGCCCGCCGCCAGCCGATACCCCTTGAGCAACTCGCCGAATGCGCCGCTGGCCCGTACGCCCATGGCCGCCCCCGCTCTGTCCCACCACCCGCGGTAGGCACATGATAGCAGCCAGAGCGCCATTGCGGCGTGGGCGCCCGCGCCGCAATGGCGCTCATGGGCCGCGGGGCGTCGACGAAAGCCGGCGCACCTCAGGCGAGGGCAGCGAGGGGAGCGAACTCGGGCACGTCCGCGACGCCGGTGCCGGGCGGCGCCGGCACCGGCGTCTGCCGCACCAGTAGGAAATTGAGCCCGCCGCACAGCACGATGATCACCGCGCCGGTGCCGATTACCTGGCGCACGCCCAGCAGGTCGGCCAGCGCGCCACCCCAGGCCAGCGAGATGAGCAGGCCCGCGGCCACGGTCATGTTGCACAGGCTCATCACCCGACCCATCATCCTGTCTTCCGCGCTCAGCTGAATGAGGGTGATGAAGGAGGCGAGGGCGATGCTGAAGAGGAAGCCGACGGCACCCACGGCCACCATGGCGACGTGCAGCGACGGCGCCAGCGCGTAGACCAGCAGCGCGCACCCGTTGGCGACCACCGGCCAGCGCACCAGTTGGTGGTAGTGCCCAACCAGGCGGGTTCCGGCCACCAGCATCAGCACACTCCCACCGAAGGCGCCCACGCCGTTGGCCAGGTAGAGTATACCCACCGCCTCGGGATGCAGGTGCAGCACGCGGCTGATGAAGATCACGTCGATCACGGTCAGGGCGCCCACGCCCAGGCAATACACGAAGGCCGTGGTGAACAGGCCCACGAGCTGCGCCCGCCGGCGCACGTAGGCCAGACCGGCGCCGATCTCCGCCGCGAGCGAGCCAGGTGCCTGGGCGCCGGCCGGGGGCGGCACGGGCACGGCGGCCAGGACCGGGGCCGCCCCGAGGTAGAGCAGGCCCAGGAGGAGCACCCCGCCGTGCGCGCCGAACCGCGCGAACACCAGCGCACCCACCGCCGGCGCCAGCAGCCCTGCCGTGCTCTGCAGTAAGGAGAGGAGGCTGTTCGCCTGGCCCAGCTGCTCCTGGCCGACCACCACGGGCGTACACGCGGCCGCCGCTGGCCCGAAGAACTGCGCGGCCCCATTCACCAGCAGGGTGACCAGCACGATCACCGGCAGCTGCGCGCGCCCTGCCACCAGCAAGAGGGGGAGGAGCAGCGCGGCTCGGGCCAGCACGGCCAGGGCCATGGTATAACCACGATGCCAGCGGTCGACCAGGGCGCCCGCGACGGGCGAGAGGGCCAGCAAGGGGAACGCTTCTGCTAGCCCCACCAGGCTGGTGCCCACGCCCGAGTGGGTCAGGCGAAAGACCCACAGCAGGAGCAGCGCCCGCAGCGCCCAGTCGGCGAACAGACTGAGGAACTGCCCGACCCACAGCCGGGCGAACCCGCCATTGCGCAGTACCAGCATTGCTTTCCCGCCTCTCGCTATCCCATCCGAATCCCGTTCACGAACCCGCACGAACAGTCAGGCCCTGAGAGGTGTCCTCCCCTGCCAGGGCTTCGCTTCTCTTTGGACGCTACGGCGGCCACCGTGCGTGCGTTCCGATGTACCTAGTCTGCGCTTGACCGCACGTTCGCGCCACGCGGGCCCGC
>DATLTP010000022.1:0-5871 GCA_035533535.1 Bacillota bacterium
TACCGGGCCAGGGCCGTTCCGAGGTGGCCAGCGCCTACCAATGCGACCGCAATATCGCGGTGCAGGCCAAGCACGCGGCGAATGCGCTCGAGCAGCGCGTCCGTGTGGTAGCCGACGCCGCGCGTGCCGAAGCTGCCGAAATAGGCGAGATCCTTGCGAATTTGCTCGGACGAGAACCCCGTGAGCCGCGCGAGGTCCGCCGAAGAGACAATCTCCACGCGACGGGCGGCCAAGCCGCTCAGCGCCCGCAGGTAGACTGGCAGGCGCTTGACCGAGACCTGGGGGATCCGGGCGCTCACGCGCTCCGCTCGACCAGGTAAGCCGCCAGGGAGCTCAGGGTGTCGCGGGCGACGGAGGCCGGCAGGCCGACCAGCCGGGCCTGTGCCTCGCGGGCCAGTTCCACGGCGCGGGTGCGCGCGTAGCTGACCGACCCCGCGCGCTCGGCGATATCGCGCACGCGCTCGACCTCGTCGTCGTCCACGCGGCGGGCGGCCAGCATCGACAGGATCTCATCCGCCTCCGGGGCGTGGTGAAGTGCATGGATGACCGGCAGGGTGACCACGCCGGCCCGCAGGTCGGCGCCGGCCGGCTTGCCGAGGGCCTCTGCGCTGCCCGTCAGGTCGAGCAGGTCATCCGTAATTTGAAAGGATAGGCCGACGGCTGAGCCGTAGGCGGCCAGGGCTTCCTCGACCCGGGCCGGAGCCCCCGCGGCGACTGCGCCGAGCCGGCAGCACTCGGCGATAAAGTAGGCGGTCTTGGCGTCGATGCGGTCGAGGTAGGCGGCCTCGTCGCAGGCCTGCCACTGTTCACTGAGCTCCCGAATCTCCCCGGCGCACATGCGCGAGACCACGTCCGCCATGATGCGCACCACGCGGTTGTTGCCGGTCTCGGCCAGCATGGTGAAGCCGCGGGCGAAGAGGTAGTCGCCAGCGAGCACCCCGGTCGCCTCGCCCCACTTGGCGTGGACCGTCGGCGTGCCGCGGCGCAGGCCAGACCCGTCGACCATGTCGTCATGCACCAGCGTGGCCATATGGACAATCTCGGCGGCTGCCGCCACGGGGATCAACGCGGCCGGGTCGGCTCCAGCGCAGCCACCCGCCATCAGCACCAGCGCCGGCCGCAGCCGCTTGCCGCCTGCCTGCAGGAGGTGGACAGCCACCTCGCCGGTCAGCGGGCCATCCGCCTGCAGCGCCACGGCGATGGCCTCATCCACGCGCAGCAGGTCCTCGCGAACCCCCAGGAACAACGCATCGGGTCCGACGCCCGCCCGCTCGGTGGACGTCCCCATCCGGTAGCCCCCTCGCCCATCCTGAACAAGCCTGACTCGGGCTTCCCGCCCATTGACCCCGGCCGGGATACACCCGCCCGCAAGTTCATTCGCCCGCATCAAATGCTTTCCTGCCCGGACGCCCTTCACCCAACGCCACCAACATCCGCAGGCGGTGCGCGACGCCCGACTTGCTCAGGGCGGGAGTGGTCAGGCCCCCCAACTCGCGCAGCGACAGGTCCGGATGTCGGAGGCGCAACTCGGCGACCTGACGCAACCCAAGGGGCAGGTCGGCGGCGTTCAGGCGCTGGATGGCCGCGACCTGCCGCATGGCCGCGGCGACCGTCTTGTTCAGGTTCGCATTGTCCGCGTTCACCCGGCGGTTCACACGGCTTTTCATGTCGCCCATGACGCGGGCGTCCTCGTAGGCGAAGCTCGCTGCGGTGGCGCCGACCAGTCGCAGGAACTCCGCGATCTGGCCGCCGTCTTTGAGGTAGAGCACGACCGCCCCCCGCCGCACGCTGCGGTGGAGGCCCAGCGTAAAGCGCGCGGCCTGTAAGGCACCCTGATCGGCCGCCGCGGGATCCATGAGCACGACCTCGAGGTGGTGCTCGGCGGTGGGGTCGTTGACTGATCCAGCACCCAGAAACAGCCCCCGCAAGAAGGCACGGCCAGCCGCGAGGCTGCGCATGGCGGGCCCCTTCGGCAGCCGCAGGCGGGCCACCGCCATCTGGGCGTCGGGAACGCAGACCGCATAGCGGTTTCCACCATGGCGGCGCAGGACACGCACCGCCGCGGTGAACCCGACCCCCCGGAAGAGGCGGTAGGCCCGGCGCGCGGCCGCCGCATGGTCGACCGTGACTTCAAGGGTTGCCTGCCCATCGCGGATGCGGATGGCGCCCGCCGAGCGGGCAAATCCCGCCAGCTCGGCGAGGTCAGCCGCCTCGGCCTGCGCTGGAGCGCGTGCGGCCTCATCGGCCGCGCTCGCTGAAAAGGACCGACCCGTCATCTTTGCGCCCCGGACCGGGTCGTGCCGCGCCGCACGCGCGGTACGACCCGCCGGATGCGATCGGCCAGGAGGTAGTGGTCGACCACCCGGTTCGGCTCCGGCGGGCCCGAGCGCCGCATGAATTCGCGCAGCAGCAGGGCGGCCAGCTGGTCTGGGTCGTGGCGCACCAGCCCCTGCGCCGCGGCCAGGTCGGCCCCGACCACCGGCACGCCCGCCGCCTCCAGGGCCGCTCGGTCCAGCCGCACCGGCTCCGCGCCCTGCAGCCGGTACGGAGCGGCGCGGGCGGCACTGACCGGCGCCGTATTCACCACCACGGCGTCGACCAATCCGTCCCCGGCCACCCGCTTCAGGGCCGCCAGGTGGTCCCCGGCCGAGAATCCGTCCGTCTCGCCGGGCTGCGTCATCATGTTGACCACGAACAGCCGCGTGCCGCGGGCCGAGCGGACAGCGGCGGCCAGCTCCGGCAGGAGCAGGTTCGGCAGGATGCTGGTGTAAAGGCTCCCCGGCCCGATGACGATCAGATCGGCGGCCGTGACGGCCTCACAGGCCTCGGGCAGGGCGTGCGCCCCCGCCGGCAGCAGCCGCAGTTCCATGATCCGCCCCCCGGCGGCTGTGATGGCTGACTCGCCCTGCACCCGGCGCCCGTCCTGCAGGCGGGCCTCAAGCTGCACCTGCTCGGTGGTGGCCGGCAGGACGCGCCCCCGCACGGCCAGGACCCGGCTGGCCGCTGACACGGCCGTCACGAAGTCCCCTGTGATCTCGGTCAACGCGCCGATCAGCACGTTGCCCACGGTGTGGCCGGCAAGGCTCCCCCGTGCGAATCGGTGCTGGAAGAGCTCGGTCATGAGTGGCTCCGTCTCGGCAAGCGCCGCCAGGCAGTTGCGCAGGTCCCCCGGGGGCAGGATGCCCAGCTCACCCCGCAGGCGGCCGGAACTGCCGCCGTCGTCGGCCACCGTCACAATGGCCGTGATGTTGGCCGTGTACTCCTTCAGGCCGCGGAGCAACGTCGACAGCCCCGTGCCGCCGCCGATGGCGACGACGCGCGGGCCGCGGCCGCGCTGGCGCTGCAGGTACAGAGCCTCGCCGACGCCGTCGGCGCTGGCGGGCGCGACAGCCTGCACGATGGACATGATGACCTGGCGCATGGCGAAGATGGCAGCCGCCGCAGCCAGGATGGCAACGACGGTGCCCGTGACGGCCAGGGGCAGCAGGCGCCCCGTGGCGTAGTAGACGGTGAGCAGGGCCAACCGCTCCAGATCCCAGTACCGCGGCCCAACGACGAGGATCACGGACAGCACGAAGACCGCCGCGGACACCAGCAGGGCCAGGAGCCAGCGCTTGATGCGCAGACCGGGGTAGAACCAGCGGATGAGGCGCATTCCCGCTAGCCCTTTGGGGCGGGCCGCTCGCCCGTCCGCGGGTCGGTCTGCGGCCCGGCGGCCGGCGCGTGGCCCTCCACATTGGATGTGGCGACCGGAGGATGGCGGGTGCCGCCAACGCTTTGCTTGACTCGGTCCCGCGCAGGTTCTGCCGCGCCGTCCCCCAGTTCGTCCGGTGCGCCGGACGGAGCGCCGTCGCGTAGGTTGGCCGGTGGTTCGTCCGCGGAGGCGGCCGGCCCGGCTGGCGCCGGCGCCGTGGCCTGGTCGCCGGCCTCAGCCTCGGGCAGGTCACAGTCGCGGTGGCTGACGTGCACGGGAAAGCCCTGGCTGCGCAGGCGCTCCGCCAGCCAGTTGCCGACGACAACCGAGCGGTGGCGGCCCCCCGTGCAGCCGATGGCCAGGGTGACCTGAGGCTTGCCCTCCGCCGCGTACTGGGGCATGAGGAAGTCGCACAGGCCGCCGAAAAGGTCGAGGAAGCGGTGCACAATCGGCCACTGCAGCAGGTAGGCCTTCACCTGGGCATCGTTGCCCGTCAGTTCGCGCAGGGAGGGCACGTAGTGCGGGTTGGGCAGAAACCGCACATCCATCACCAGGTCGGCGTCGCGGGGCAGGCCGTGGCGAAAGCCGAAGCTCACCACATTCACGGTCATGGCGGCCATTGCCGGCCCCTCGCCGTAGATCTCAAGCAAGCGGTCGCGCAGTTGGCGCGGGCCGAGGTCGGTGGTGTCGATGATGCGATGGGCACGCCCGCGCAGGGGCTCCAGGCGGCGCCGCTCCTCGGCGATCCCCTCCAGCACGCGGCCGGAGGGCGCAAGCGGGTGGCGGCGGCGGGTCACGCGGTAGCGGTTGACGAGCGCCTCGTCGGTGGCCTCCAGGAAGAGGATCTGGTAGTGAAAGCCCCGCGTCTCGAGGTCCTGTAGGGCGGCGGCCACATGATCGAAGAATTCGCGCCCGCGGATGTCGACCACCAGGGCGGCCCGGTTCACCCGGCCAGCGCTTCCGGTGCACAGCTCGGCGAAGGTGGGGATGAGGGCCGGCGGCAGGTTGTCCACGCAGTAGAAGCCGAGGTCCTCCAGGGCGTGCACCGCCTGGGACTTGCCGGCACCCGACAGCCCGGTCACGACAACGAGCTGCAGACCCTCCACGACGGAATCGCATCACCTTTCGCCGATGTGCGTCCTGGAACGGCCTCACGCGCCAGAGCCTATGGCTCTACAAACCAGCATACGCCGCCGCGCGCGGGCCGTGGGCAGCCGCCCATTACCAGGTTATCGTCGGCACCGGGCAGGAAGTCGGAGTTGGCCCCCGCGAAGTAGCCATTTGGCGTAATCCCGCTTCGAAGGGACTGAAACACTTCCATGGACGATCCCCTGCTGCTGATCCCAGGACCGACACCGCTGCCGCCCGAGGTCCTGGCCGCCCTGAGCCGGCCCATGATCTCGCACCGCAGCTCCACGTTCAAGGACGCCCAGAAGGGCGTGCGCGAGCGCCTCAAGCGCCTGCTGCAGACCTCCGGCGAGACGGTGGTCCTGCCGGGCTCCGGCACAGGCTCCCTGGAGGCCGCCATCGTCAACGCCTTCTCGCCTGGCGACAAGATCGTGGCGGGCGCCGCCGGCTCCTTCGGCGAGCGCTTTCTCGCCATGGCGCGGGCCTTCGGCCTGCAGGGCGAGGCCGTGAGCGCCCCATGGGGCCGTGCCCTGAACCCGGCCGACATCGCTGCAGCCGTCACGCCCGACACGCGTGGCGTCCTCCTGGTTTACAGCGAAACGTCCACGGGCGTCCTGCTCGACCTGCAGGCCACGGCGGCGGCCATCCGCGCGAAGTTCCCGGATGTGCTGATCCTGGTCGATGCCGTCAGCGCCCTGGGCGGCGCCCCCATCGCCATGGACGCCTGGGGGATCGACATGGTCTCCTCGGGTGCGCAGAAGGCGCTGATGGCCCCGCCCGGACTGGCCGTGGTCGGCGTCGGCCCCCGCGGTCTGGCCGCCATGGAGAGCGCGCGCCTGCCCCGCTTCTTCTGGGACTTCCGCACGTACATCGAGCGCGCGCGCCAGGGCGGCATCGCCTTCACGCCGTCGATTCCGCTGGTCCTGGCCCTGGACGCGGCGCTGCAGCGGGCCGAGGCCGAGGGCTGGGAGAATGTGTACCGCCGGCACGCGGCCGTGGCGACCCAGTGCCGGGCCGGTCTGCGGGCCCTGGGCTTTCAGCCGCTGGCG
>DATLTP010000023.1:0-2414 GCA_035533535.1 Bacillota bacterium
GGTGCTGTTCGCCTCGCTGCTCGGCTACAACCCGGTGCGCACCCTGCTCGGCCCGGTCATCGCCCACCTGCCCCCGGGCCACGCCGCCTACCTCACCGGCCGCGGCTTCTTCCCGTCCCTGATCTCCCCGGCCTTCTCCCATGGCCTGTCGATCGCCTTCGACTTCGCCATCGCCGCCTGCCTGATCGCGGCCGTGGCCTCACTGCTGCGGGGCGGCAGGTACGTCCACGATGAGCACGCCCCAGCGGCGCCCGGCGGCGCAGCGGACACCCCGCGCGGCGGCGCGGTGGCCGTCCCGCCCGGCCTGGCAGCCCAGGCCCGGGATGGCAGCGACCGGACAGGCACGGCGCACGAAGCCGTGCGCCTGGGCGCCAGTGGACGGCGGAGGGCGGCGCGAACGCAATGACTGTGCCGGCCGCTGCTCCCGATCCGGCCGCTGCTCCCGATCCGGCAGGTGACCTGCCCGGCCGGCTGGGGATCGTGATCCAGCGGCTTGCACACGCGGCACGTGTCCGCACCATGCGGGGTGATCTCACCCCCAGCAGGCTCGCGGTGCTCGCGATCCTCTCCTCGTCCGGCCCGCTGCCCGTCAAGGACCTGGCGACGCGCGCGGGCATCGCGGTGCCGACCGTGTCGCGCGCTGTCGAGCTCCTCGCCGGGTTCGGGTGGGTGGAGCGCAGGGCACACCCGGCCGACCACCGGATCTGTCTCGTGGCGGTCAGCCAGGCGGGTTGCGCGCTGCTGGATGCGGTGCGCCGTGATAACACCACCCGCCTGGCAGCCGGCATCGCGCAGCTGGGGCGCGTGGACGTGGCGGCGCTCGAGGCGGCACTACCGGTCCTTGAGACCCTCGCCGAAGACGCGTCCGCATGACCGGGGGACGCACACCCGGTGCCCGAGGGGCGTGGGGTGTTCGCCGGCGAGCGCGTGGCTGGCCCTGCGCCGCGTAGCGGAACCGGCTGGCACGCAGCGTAGGAGTCCCGGCAGAAGCAGGGCGCTACCACCCAGATCGCCAGAGGGCCAGACTCCCAGCCGAAGGACCAGCCCTTTTGCGATGGCACGGAAGGGCACCACCCCAACGACCGCGACCAGACTCTCGCCATCTACGGCTTGATCCACCAACCGCACCAGGCGGGCGACGGAGCACCCCATCCCCGCGCATCAGCGGCTCGAACGCAATGCGTTGCCACCATCGATGAGATCCGCAGACTCGTGCTGAGCCAGGATCCCATCCGGCGCTCCGCGTGATCCGATCACAGTGGCAGGCAGGCCCTACCGAGCTGATCCCCTGGGCGGAGCCATGCTCCAACAATGGGAGATGCGGCGCAGTCAGGCCCCTCCAGGGCCCGGCGCGGAGGACTGTGCGGCGTGGCCGGCCGGCCGGATGACTGTGACAGGGCATCGGGCGTGATGGACACAGTACGTGCTAACCGAGCCGAGCAGTGCATCAACAAAACCGCTGTGCCCGCGGCTGCCTACGACCAACAGGTCGGCGCCTGCCGACGCCTCAACCAGGACCTGGGCCGCATGCCCCTCAACCACGCGGGTCCGCAACCGGGCCGGGCGATCTTTGCCGAACACCTCATCGAGGGCCTCGGTGAGGGCTTGCCCGGCGGCGGCGCCGAAATCGAAGTCCTGCGGACCCGGCGCCCAGCCATAGAACACCGGGTACTGCCAGCCAATGACAACCTCCAAGGCGGCACCGGTGAACTTAGCCTGCCGAGCCGCCCAGCGCAGCGCCTCCTTCGAGCATTCGGAGCCGTCGATTCCCACGACGATGCGAGCCTGGCCGTCATCGCCTGATCCAGGCATCGCTCTCCTCACACGCAGCCCATGCGGCTGATGTCGTCTGTCCCATATGGATCGGGATGGGCTCCGCTTTCATGCCCACACAGTAGGCGAACGACCTTCATTCAGAACGGATGGCTCCCGAGCTCGCGCCCTGCCCGCCGGCGCCGGGGCGGCACTGGGTCAAAACGCACTGGCATGTCCTTGATGCCGTTGATGAGATTGGACCGGAGCCTGCGGACCTCGCCGTCCAGGCTAACGCCGGGCATCCGTTCAGCAATGGTTTCGAAGAGCACGCGCAGCTCGAGAGCTGCCAGGTGCCGGCCCAGGCAGAAATGCGGCCCTCCCCCGCCGAAGCCGACATGAGGGTTCGGATCCCTGCCGATGTCGAAGGCGTAGGGATCCTCGAAAACGTCCTCGTCCCGGTTGGCGGAGCTGTAGAAGAGCACCACCTTGTCGCCTTCGGCGATCCGCTGGCCGCCGAGCACGGTGTCACGCGCCGCCGTCCTGCGGAGTATGTTCACCGGGCTCACCCACCGGACGATCTCCTCCGCCGAGGCGGGAATCAGGCCAGAATCGGCCAGCAGCCGCTGCCATTGCTCAGGATGCTCGAAGAAGGCGAGCAT
>DATLTP010000024.1:0-2253 GCA_035533535.1 Bacillota bacterium
CTTCCAAACGCCGCCGCCCGCTGCGCCGAAGTAGAAGACCAGTGGGTTTCCGGGGTCGCCCGCGGCGGCCACGGAACGGCCGCCGCGGTAAGGGCCAACCGAGCGCCAGTTGAGCATGGTGGCGAATCCTCCCCGAACAAGGGGAGTTCGCCCTCGCTGGCCGAGACTACTTCAGCCAGGGCCACCCCCGCACGAAGAGGCGGCCGAAGAGCGCGAATGGGCCGGCGCGTGGGACCGAGCCAGCCGCGACCAGGGCAACACGGCCGGCGGGCGCGCCGCCGACGGTGACCGTGATCTCCCCCACCTGCTGGCCAGCCGTGACCGGCGCGCGCACGGCCGCCGGCAACTGCACCTGGCTCTCGACTTCCTTCTCCTGGCCGCGGGCCACGGTCACGCCGAAGGGAGCGGCGGGCCTGACCTTGACCGTAGGCGCCGTGCCCACCTCGACGGGCACGGAGGCCACCTCCTCGCCGGGCTGCCACGCCACGGGCGTCACGAAGTGGGCGAACCCGTACTGCAGGACCTGGCCGGCCTCCGCGAAGCGCAGGTCAGCTGTGGGCTCACCCAGCACCACAGCGATCATGCGTGTCGTGCCCCGCAGCGCGGTGGCTGCCAGGCCGTACCCCGCGGCAGCGGTGTAGCCCGTCTTCAGCCCGTCGGCGCCGGCGAACATTTTGAGCAGCTTGTTGCGGTTGACCAGCCAGAGCTGGTTGCCCCGCAGGCGATACTCCCACATCGAGGAGTAGGTCAGGACCTGGGGGTCCTGGGTCACCAGGTAGCGCGACAGCAGGGCGACATCGTGGGCCGAGGTCTGCTGGCCGGCCTCATCCAGACCGTGGGGGTTCGTATACACCGTATCCTTCATGCCCAGGGCCTGGGCCTTGGCGTTCATCATCTGGATGAAGTTGTCGTACGTGCCGCCGACGTGCTCAGCCAGGGCATAGGCGGCGTCGTTGGCCGAGGCGACGGCCAGGGCGATGAACAGGTCCTTGACGCTCATGTTCTCGCCCAGCTCGAGCCAGATCTGCGAGCCGACGGTCTTCACGGCCCCCTCGGAGGCAGAGACATCGTCGGTCCACTTCACGCGGCCGGAGTCGATGGCGTCCAGGACCAGGGCCTCGGTCATCAGCTTGGTGATGCTGGCGACGGGCCGGGCCTGGTTCGGGTTCTTGGACCAAATCACCCGGCCGCTGGCCGCGTCCATCAGCAGGCCGGCGGCGGCGTGGGGGGCGAGATCGGGGATGGCGGCCGGCGCCGGGGCAGGTGGGGTCGGCGTGCGGGGGGCGGCGGCCACCGGCACGGACGGCGCCGAGGCGGCCGGGTAGATCGCCGCGGCGCCCGGGCCGGCGGCGGGTGCCGTGAGCGCGGCCAGCCATACGACCAGGGCCAGGAGAACCGCTAGCGTCATCGCGCCCTTCCGCTGCCGCATGCCCATCGCCCTCCCGCGACGAGCCTATGGCCGGGCGCGGACGGCCATGCGCACTTCTGCCGCACGGCCAGGACGGGGCTTCACTCCTGCACCCAGCCCGCCTTGATCCCGTCGAGCAACGTCTTGGATTCGTCCCTCGCATCCGGCGACAGGTCGCCCTGGATCGTTGCCAGGGCGTTGGACTCCAGAGACTTTCCGGGCGCAGCCCGGATGATCTCGGATGCCTGCCGCCCGTTGAGCGCGAATCGAGACCGGACAGGATCTGGCCTGCTCAGGGTAACGGACAACGCGGCTCCGTTGGAATACACACAAAGACCTCGGTTGTGCCTGCCGCGTGCCGTAAGATCGGGCAGACGGACCTGGGGTCCTGGCCGCGATGGATGGTCATCTTCGCCTGGCCCGTCACCGCCATCAACTTCTGGCTGGCGCACGCGCTGGGGGTCGGATGCGGCGATTCCGCTCCGCTCAGAACTGGAGACCGGCGTGGGTGGCGATGGCCACCACGCTCGGGTTCAGCACCCCCGGGGCTGTCCGTCCCGTAGGTTGCCGCGCGGTACAGGGCACCTTGTGTGGGCCCGCCGCGACGTTGCGCGTGAACAGCTCCGGGGAGAAGGTCTCCCCCTGGACGTCCACGGCTGCCGAGGCGTAGAGGGTCGCGACCTGGGCCGTGCCCGCCTCCGCGCCGCCGAGCCGGATCCATCCTCTGGCCATCGCTCATGGATTCAAGGACTTCACGCTCCCATACCGGTTGAAAGGCTCCGTCAAGGGTTCACCCGTCCGTTCAGGACCTGCCCGACCAGCGTCGCGTCGCGCCCCGTACTGTA
>DATLTP010000025.1:0-4821 GCA_035533535.1 Bacillota bacterium
GGCGGGCGGCCTCCGCCGCCCGCCGGGTCCAACGCTACGCGGGGGCCAGGGTGGGCTCGCCCGCGGTGAGACGCAGCCACAGGGCGCCCGCCCCGACACAGACCAGTGCCACCGGCACCCCGACGGCCGGGACGCCACTCCTCGCCATCACGAAGCCGGCCGCCGCGATCGACAGCTGGCCCAGGGCACCTGAGGCCGCAGACTGCACGGCGAACACGCGTCCCTGCACGCCGGGCTCCGTGTGTTGCTGCAGGAAGGCAGTGGTCAGCGTGAGGATGGCGCCCGCCGCGACCTGCGAGATGAGGATGGCGGCCATCCCCTCCCACAGCCGGGTCGAGAAGCAGAGCAGGCAGAGGAACACGGCCTGCACAAAGAAGCTGCCGCCGTACACGGCCCGCAGGCGGGCGGGGTCGATGCGCCGCAGCAGGGCCGACGACAGGATGAAGCCCAGGCCGTCGGCCGCGAAGAGCAGGCCGATGCCGAGCCCCCCCATGCCGTAGACGAGGTCGCCCAGGACGGGCGGCGCCACGTAATAGGGGCCCGAGGTCAGGGCGAAGCCCAGGCTGGCGATGACGGCCGCCAGGACGATGCGGTTTTGGCGCAGGGCGCGGGCGCCCGCCGCCAGCTGGGCGAGGTAGCTGGCCCGGGGGCGGCTCTGCTGCCGCTCATCCCAGACGGCGGCCAGGATCCAGGCCGCCGACCAGAGGTAGCTGGCCGCGTTGACGATGAAGGCGATGTCCGGGCTCACCCAGGCGGCGACCATGCCGCCGCCGGCGGCGCCCAGCACGGCCACCAAGCCCGCTGTGCCCGTGCTCAGGGCGTTGGCCTGGACCAGGTCCGAAACGGGCACCACCTGGCGCACGGCCGCCTGGCGGGCTGGCTGGAAGAGGCTGCTGCAGGTGCCGAGCAGCGCCGAGCCGAGGTAGAGGATCCACATCTGGCGCTGGTCGTAGGCCAGGATGAAGGTCAGCGCCACGCCGGCCCGGATCAGGTCTGTCGTATAGAGGACCGTGCGCTTGGGCCAGCGGTCGATGGCCGGGCCCCAGAGCGGCCCGGCCACGAAGGCGGGAACACCGCGGCAAAGGAGAACCAGGCCTATGGCCACGGCCGATCCGGTGAGCGACAGGGTCACGGCGGCCAGGGCCACGTTGTTGAAGTAGTCCCCAAACCAGCTGCCGGCCTGGGCCAGCCACAGGCTGCGGAAGACCCTGTTGCTACGCAGCAGGGCGGACATGGCAAAGTCACCTCCTGAAGGGTGGGGACCCCGTCAGAAGGTCGTCAGGTGAGGCCCGGGAGGGTGGGATGCTGGTGGGCCCAGCCGTGCGTCATGGCACCCAGCGTACACCGGCGAGCACGGCCTCGACAAACGCCGTTTTGCCAGCCGAGTACGCGGCGCGGTGCTCGCCGCACTCGGCGGCCAGGCGCCGTTTGAGGGCGGCGTACACCGCCGCCGTGTCGGCGTGGCCCCGCAGGTGGTCGCGAAAGCGCAGGTGGCGGTCCAGTTCCCGGCTGTCCTGGGCACAGACATACAGGTGATGGGGCGGGAGACCCGCCGGGGGCCTGAAGGCCTCGCGCCCGGGGATGCCGAGATCCCCCTCATGCACGTAGCCGATGCGGCCTAACGATACGGCGGCCGCGGAGAGATCCGCGGCCGTCGCCACAATCACATCGATGTCGATGATCGGCTTACTCGCGAGACCCGGCACCGCCGTGCTGCCCACGTGCTCCACGCGGGCGTCGGGCAGGGCCCGCAGCACGTTCGCCCTCAGAGCCGCGAACGTGGCGGGCCAGGACGGGTCGTAGGGGACGATCTCCACCTATGCCGTCTTGCGCGCGGGCTCCGCGCCGGCGGCGACCGGGGCGCCCTTGACGAACTTGCCGCCCTTGACCACGGCCCGGATGTGCTCGGGTGCTTGCAGCACCCGGATGTCGGCCAGGGGGTCGGCGTCCACGAAGACCAGGTCCGCGAACCGGCCTGTCTTCACGGCGCCAACGTCCTGGAAGTCGATGGCCTCGGCGGCGGCGCTGGTGCAGGCGACGATGGCCTCCATGGGGGTGAGGCCGGCCTCGACCAGCATCTCCAGCTCGTAGGCGTTGGTCCCGTGGCGGACATACGGCATGGCGGCGTCGGTGCCGGCGATGATCTTGACGCCCTGCGTCTTGGCGCGGCCGACCATGTCCCAGGCGGCGGCGATCGCCTTCTTGCGCCAGGCGTCCAGGTGCGCCTGCCCAGGCGGCAGCGCGGCCTGGCCCATCTCCCGGAAGCGGCCGACGACCGACAGCGTCGGGCAGAGCACGGTGCCGCGCTCGGCCATGGCGGCCAACTGCTCGTCCGTGAGGTAAAAGCCGTGCTCGATGCCGTCGATGCCGCCCTCGATGGCCCAGGTGGCGGCGGGGCCGCCGTAGCAGTGGGCCGTCACGCGGCGGCCGTGCCAGTGGGCCTCCTCGAAGATGGCGGCCATGGTCTCCGCCGTCATCTCCGGGGCGCAGTACCCCTGGTAGCGGCGGACGTGCTCGGTCAGGGTGGCGTTGATCTTGATGAAGTCGACGTCGAAGCGCAGGTTCTGGCGCACCGCGCGGCGGGCCTCCACCGGGCCGTCGGCCACGGCGTCGAGGCCGTCGATCTGCAGGTGCGGGGGCAGGTTCTTCTTGCGGTCCATATGGCCGCTGGTGGACGTGATGCCGAGCCCGCAGCACCAAAGGCGCGGGCCAACCACGTCGCCGCGGTTGATGGCGTCGCGCACGGCGATGTCGGCGTAGTGAGCGCAGGCGGCGTCGCGCAGGGTGGTGAACCCGGCCTGCAGGCTCCTGACGGTGTTGCGCAGGCACTTCAGGGTGAGGGTCGGGATGGAGTCGGTCTCGCCGAAGCCGCGGTCGTCTGGATCGCCGCTTCCCCGGATGTGGACGTGGGCATCGATCAACCCCGGCAGGACCGTGTAGCCGGAGGCGTCGATGACCTCATAGCCGGACGGGAGCGAGCCCTCCTCGTCGCGGCCGACGACGGTGAAGCGGTCGTCCTCCACGAGGATCAGGGCGTGCTGAACGGGCGCGGCGCCCGTTCCGTCGATCAGGCGGCCGGCGCGGATGGCGAGCGGCATGGCGGCATCCTCCCTCTCAGCGGATCGGGGATGGCTTCGTGCCCAGGCGGGGGGCTCCTGCTGCAGGGGCTGGACGCCCCGTGCCAGTATGACTTACAGGGAATGGAGGTGTGCGGCTGGTGGAGATTGCCGAGCTGGAGGAGCTGCGCCCCGTGCTGAGCCGGTACTGCTACCGGATGCTCGGGTCGACGTTCGACGCCGACGACGCCGTGCAAGACACCCTGCTGCGGGCCTGGCGGAGCTGGGACCGCCTTGCCGAGCCGGGCGCGCGCCGGGTCTGGATCCACCGCATCGCCACCAACGTCTGCCTGGACCGGCTGCGCGAGCGCAAGCGCCGCGCCCTGCCGATGGACCTCTCCGAGCCCGCGGCCATCATCGCCGAGCCGCGGGACACCCTGCCGGCGGAGGCATGGGTCTGGCCAGGGGCCGAGGGCCCGCTCGAGGGCGCGGCGGGCGATCCGGCGGCCGTGGCCCTGCGGCGCGAGACCGTGCGCCTGGCGTTCGTCGCTGCCCTGCAGACCCTGCCGCCGCGCCAGCGGGCCGTGCTCATCCTGCGCGACGTCTTCGGGTGGCCGGCGGAGGACACCGCCCGCGCCCTGGACATGACTGCCCCGACAGTCCACAGCTCGCTCCACCGCGCGCGGGGCGCGCTGGCCCGCGCCAACCTCCGCTCGGAAGCCTTGCGGGAAACCGATGCGGCCGCGGACCCCGGACTGCTCGACCGCTACGTGGAGGCCTTCGAACGCATGGACATCGAGGCCCTGGTGGCGCTGTTCCACGCCGACGGCAGCCTCTCCATGCCGCCCTTCGTCATGTGGGTGCGGGGCCGGGACGACCTGGCCGAGTTCTACCGGGCGACGGCCCACCACTGCCGCGGCTCGCGGCTATTGCCGCTCTCCGTCAACGGCGCGCCGGCGTTCGCCCAGTACGCCCCGGCGGGCCCCGGGGAGCAGCGGCTGCCCTGGGGCATCCATGTGCTCGAGGTGTTGGGCGGCCGCCTCGCCCACGTCCACACCTTCATTGACGCGGCGCTCTACAGGCGGTTTGGGCTGCCGGACGCCCTGGACTAGCCGCTACTTCCGGACCGGGCACGCGATCTCCCAGATATGGCCGCCCGGGTCGCGGAAGCTCGCCGTCCGCAGGCCCCAGGGCCGGTCCATGGGGCCATTCAGCAGGGTCGCACCCTGCTGCTGCAGCGCCGCGGCCAGGGCGTCCACATCCTCCACCTCGATGGTGAACTGGGCGCGGGCGCCCGCTGTGGGATCGGCGACGGCCGCGGGCGCGATCAGGTCGTGCGCCGCAGGGGTGTGGAGGAGGTTGATCAGGGTTTCGCCGATCCGGAAGACGGCCGAGTTGCCATCCTCGAAGACCAGCCGCAGTCCGAAGACCTCCTGGTAGAAAGCCTTCGCCCGCTGCAGGTCCTCCACGAACAGGGTCACGGCCTCGATCTTCTTCGGCCACGCCGTCATGGCTGCCCCTCCTCTGCGTTGCGGTCTCGGCGATACACCAGCCCGGCGACGCCATGGCTGAACGTCTGGCTGCGGACCATGGCCAGGGGGACCAGGCCGGTGCCGTTGGCGAAGAGGCGGCACCCGCTTCCGGCCACGAAGGGGTAGGCGAGCAGGCGGTACTCATCGACGGCGTTCAGCCCGGCCAGGGACTGGGCCAGCCGGGCTCCCCGTGGACGAGGATATCCCCGCTTCCGTGCCGCCGGAGACCATCG
>DATLTP010000026.1:0-2239 GCA_035533535.1 Bacillota bacterium
GCAGGTGAAGCAGGTCAAGCCCACATCCGCAGCGGACGGCAGGAGCTCGGGCGGGGCTGGCGGGCCGTCATGGGGGTCCCCGACCTGGTCGTCGAGGTCCGATCACCCAGTACCGCCGGGGAGCATGCAGCCGGCGGTAGACTCTGGGCAGCCTACGAGCGCCACGGCGTGCCGCACTACTGGATCGCCGACCCGCGCACCCACACCATTGAGCAGTACTCCCTGATCCTCTAGTTTCCGCTAAGTCAGGCAGCCTCGCGTGCTGATGCTGGGTGGTGGGCAGAGGCGCCCTTGGGGAGGTGGTCCGTGGCGGCGGCTTTTTGGCGAATGTGCTCCGGCCAGGGGAAGTCTTGGGGAAATAGGCAGCGCATGAGCAGGCGGCGGAGGCGTCCCGGCGTCGGCTGGGGGCGACGATCCCAGAAGCCCACCGGGACTGCAGCGCCGGTGGCGGCGACATAGCTGAGGACGCTCCCGGCGAGCAAGGAGAGTTCGGGCAGCCGCTGACAGGTCTCCTTTTCGTGGACGAACTGGCGCGCCGCCCCGAGCATCTGCTTGGCGGCGAGCGGCAGTTGTTCGACCGGCCAGCGATCACGGTACAGGTCGCGCGTCGCCTGCGGCGACAGGGGCAGCGGGGTGGCCAGCAAGAGCGGGTCGTGATACCGTGGGTCGAAGACGGCGATGACCGAGAAGGTGGGCGCGTTGGCGGGGGCGTCCGGGAGGACCAGGTCGTCCCACTGCTCGGCGCGGATCGTGCCGCCGCCTTCCTCCCAGGAAGTGACCCGATCCGCTGGGGTGGCGGGGAACTGCCGCGCGCCTCGTCGCCGGGCGAGGGGTCGGACCAGGGCGCCGTGGATCGGGGGGCGCCCGCGACCGCGGTACGGCGGTGGGGCCGCCCGCCGCGCCGTAAAGTTCTTGCGCAGCCGCGCCACAAAGGCCGGCGCCCCGGCGGCGTGCACCTCAGCCACGCCAAACTCCCGGTCTACCACCACGGCCTCGTCGGCGGCGCAGCAGGCAACGGCCGACCGCAGCAGCGCGTGCCGGTGCGCCCCTGGACTCGGATCGCTCGGGTCGGCCCGGACCAGCCGCACGAGGACACCCAAGCGCTGGCTCCCCACCCGCCCGATCCGGGCGATGATCCCCAACGGGATCGCTGGCAACGCCTTCCCTGCCTCGGCACTGTAGTGGCGCGTCGGGCAGTTCCGTAGACGGGGACGCCAGAACGCCGTCACGTCCACTGCCACCGGTCGGTAACCTCCATAACAGGACGCCTGCCACCGCTGCTCCTGCGCCACCTGCGCCGCCCACGCTTTGATCAACCGCTCGCTCGTCCAGGCCCCATGGCCCACCGCCGCCCAGGCCCGCCGCACCGCCGCATCGGGCAGCCCCGTCTCCGCCAAGCCTGGGATCAACGCCCCCCGCGTCGCCAGCAAGCGCCCACTCACCAACATCCAGAGCACCTCGACCAACCCCAGGTTCGTCCCAATCGGCGCCGTCTGCACCACGGCACACAGCAACGTCACCACTCGGTACACTGCTTCCGGCATCCGGCGGCTCCTTCCGGCGAGTCACAGTTCTTACACCTGGACTCTACCGGACCACCGCCGCCGGTTCGCTGCCTCCTCCTCAGTTAGCGGAAACTAGAGTTCAGGAGGAACCCGATGAAGATCACCAATGTCACTGCGACCGCGGCAATCGCTGCCCCCCGTCCCAACCCCATCCGCGACGCTTTGCAGGTGTTGGACGGGGGCGGCGCCGTCCAGGTGCGGATCGAGACGGACGAGGGGGTGACGGGCGTCTCCTCGACCTCTTTCGGACGGCTGCGCGGCGCTGTCACGGTGCTGGCGACGCTGATCGAGCAGGAACTGGCGCCCGAAGTGGTTGGCCAGGACCCCTTCCTGGTTCGGGGCATTCGCGACCGGCTCTGGCGGCTGACGGACTATCATGGCGCGACCGGTCTGGCCTGCTTCGGCATCTCCGCCATCGATCTCGCCCTCTGGGACCTTGTGGGCAAGGCCGTCGGCCAGCCCGTCTGGCGGCTACTGGGGGCGCACCGCGACCGCGTGCCGGCCTACGCCATGGTCGGCTGGCTGAACTACGACCTCGACCATCTGCGCCGGATCAGCACGCAGGCGATGGAGCAGGGCTTTCGCGGCGTCAAGATGAAGGTGGGGGCGCCGACGCTGGAAGAGGACGTGCAGCGCATCGAAGCAACGCGCGCCGCCATCGGCCCCGCTGCCCT
>DATLTP010000027.1:0-8334 GCA_035533535.1 Bacillota bacterium
CGCCACCGCGGCGCCATGCTCGCCGGCGTCGTCGTGGGTGTCGCCCTTGCTGGCGCGGGTCAGCGGCGAGTCGGGCTTCATGGCGGCGACCGGGTCGGAGACGACAGGGAGCGGCTCGTACTGCACCTGGACGGCGTCGGCGCCGTCCTCGGCAGCTGCCTCGTCCTCGCCGACCACGACGGCCACGGCCTCGCCAGCGAAGAAGACTTCGTCGATGGCCAGCATCTCGGCGCCGCCGATGTCCTTGCCGGAGAAGGCGGCGATGACGCCGGGCACCTTGAGGGCTTCGCTGAGGTCGACCGACTTGATGCGGGCATGGGCGTAGGGACTCAGGACGAGGCGGGCGGAGGCGACGCCGCGCGGGCGGACGTCCGCCACGTAGGTGGCGGTTCCGGTCACCTTTTCGCGGCCCTCCACCCGCCGGGCGGACTTGCCGATGGCGGTTGTGCTCATGATATCCCTCCCGATTCAGGGTAGCCAGCTGGGGGCAGGGGACAGGCAGGGGCAAGGGGGTAATTCGCCCTGGGCCGGGCGGGACTCCTGCCTCATCCGGGCGGGCTGAGGGGCCAAGACGAGACCGTGCGGCCCTGGGCCAGGTAGTCGAACGCGGCGCCGGGGCCGGCTGACGTCGGTGGGAAGTAGGCGACGAAGCGCCCCTGTCCCGCGTCGGCGATCCCGGCCGCCGCAACCTGGTGCCCGCCGGTGTCCAAAACCAACGATGTGCCCCCGGTCCCTGGCAGCGCGGAGATTGTGTCGCCATACACCATCCAGACCTGCTGGGACTGGGATGCCACGAGCAGCCGTAGCGGACCCGGCGTGGGCCGGTCGGGCGTGGTGGCCCACCCCATGCCGTGCTCGCCGCCCTGAGGCGACAGGAAGCCGGATACCGTGACGTGGCCGACGCCTTCCGGGCTGTTGATGGTCCAACGCTGCGGACCCTCGCTGGGGACGGCGGCCCAGTAAACGACGAGGCCAGAGGTCAGGCGCGCGATTCGCTTGAGGGGAGTCGCGACCTCGCCCGGCGCCGCGATCATCAGGGCCACCGTGCCGCCGGCGGGCTCCCGGGCCAGCAGGCTCAGCCCGAACCCGTGCTGCGGCGCCAGGTCGAGCTCCACGACGGCTAGGTTGCCGCCGCCTCTCAGGCGGAGGTTGGTGGCGCCGGCCGTGAGGGCAGTGGTGGGGCCGGAGGCCGCGGGATGCCCCGCGCCAGCGCCGCAGGCCGCACAAACCAAGGCAAGGACCAGCGCCGCGCCCATGAACGCCCGTGGATGGCGCGCTGGCCTCTTGCCCTCCCTGCGAACCATCGTACCGTCCAGACTTACCCACGGCGAGGCCGCGCGCAGGCTCCGGGCGGCGGCGCGGCGAACGCCCTGACCCAAGTCAGCGGGAGGGGGCATTCGCCAATGCGCGTCTACATCTCCGTCGACATCGAGGGCGTGGCCGGGATCGTCGACCGCGAGCAGGGGAACTCCGCCGGGGGCGTCGTCTACGAGCATGGTCGACGCCTGATGACCGCTGAGACAAACGCGGCCATCGACGGCGCGTTCGCCGCCGGCGCCACGGAGGTTGTCGTCAACGACAGCCATGGCGGCATGCGCAACCTCGTGCCCACCGAGCTCGACCCGCGGGCCGTCCTCATCCACGGCCGCATCAAGCCGTGGTTCATGGTCGAGGGGCTGGACGCCAGCTTCGACGCCATGTTCCTCGTCGGCTACCACGCGCCGGCCGGGGTGCGCGACGGGGTTCTCAACCACGCCTTCCACCCGTACGAGCTACGCTGCAACGGCCAGGTGTTCAGCGAGACCGGGCTCTCCGCCATGGTCGCCGGCCACTACGGGGTGCCCACGGCCCTGGTCACCGGCGATGACGCGGCCATGCGCGATGCCGACGGCATTCTCGGGAAGGGGCGCTACGTGGGCGTCTCCACCAAGCGCGGGATCAGCCGGATGGGGGAGGCCACCGTCCACCCCGAGGTGGCGCGTGCCCGCATTCGCGAGGGCGCCATGGAGGCGCTGCGGCGGCTGGAGGAGTTTCCACCCTACCGCGTGCAGACACCCGTGCGCTTGGACATGGACTTTTACTACAGCCAGCAAGCGGACATCGCGGCCCTCATCCCCACGACCGAGCGGCTGGGGGACCGGCGGCTGGCGTTCACGGCGCCCGACGCGGCCACTGCCTACCGCACATTCCTGGCCACCTACTTCATCACGCGCGACCTGGCCTAAGGGGCGACCGAGGCGGCGGCCGCGGCCGTTTCGGTCGCGATGAGGGGGCCGGGCGGGATGGCGGGTCCGCTGTATGTCAGGTTGAGCGTGGCGCCGCCGACGGATGTGCCCAGGGACACCGTGGCGGTAGCTGTCTCGGTGCTCGCCGCCTCACCCGGCTGCAGCGTCATGGTTTCTCCTGCGCCGAGGCTTGCGGCCAGCGCCGACGCGGCGGTGACCGTGACGGCGGCTGGGGTCGCCGTGAACGAATAGGCGAGCATGGACTGCCCCGCGAACAGCCACAGCCCGCCTGGGGTGCTGGTTGTCGGGTCCTGCCAGATGAAAGGCGTGCGGGTGCTCTGGCCGGCTGCGGTCGTGACCAAGGTGCCGGCGCCGATTCCGGCCGCATCGGCGAAGTCTGCGGCGAAGGCGCCGTCCGTGCTGCTCAGGCGGGCGGCGGTCACCGCGCCGACTGGGAGGGTGTCCGTGCCGGTCGCGGCCGTGCCCGCCAGCAGGCTGGCGGCGCCTGTGGACCAGTTGAACGGGGTCTGGGTGGGCGCGGCCCCCAGGGCCAGGGCTTCCTCGGCGCGCAGCAGGATCACCGCCGTTTCGGCGCGCGTCACGGGCGCCAGCGGCGTGAAGTTCCCGTTGGTATCGCCCACGACGAGGCCATCGGCCTGGGCCGTGCCGACCGCGCTCGCGAACCGTGGCGGGATGGACGCAGCGTCGGCAAAGGTCGGTGCAGAGGACGTTTGGCCCCCAAGGCCCAGGGCCTGAACGACCCATGCCACCACCTCGGCGCGCGGGGCGGGCGCCGTCGGAGCAAAGGCGCTGAGGTCGGTGATGATGCCCGTCTGCCGGGCCCAGGCGACGGAGGCCTGGGCCCACGCATCCACGCCTGGGATTGGCGTGGCCGCCGCGCCGGCGGTGGTGGGGAACAGGCGTGCCAGCAGCGTCACCATGGACTCGCCGGTCACTGGAGCCTGCGGGTCGAATGTTTCTTGGGCGACGCCTTTGACCACGCCCTGCGCGGCCAGCAGGCCGATGGCCGGCTCAGCCCACGAGACGGTGCTGACGTCTGTGAAGGGTATGGGCACCTGGGCAGCAGCCCGGACGGGAGGGGCGATTGCGGCCAGCAGGGCGAGGGTCGTCACCGCGGCGGTCCATCGCGAGGTTCGCATGGGAGCGGGGTTCGCGCGTCCCGCGCCCACCTCCTGCGGGCAGGGCATCGCCCCCGGCCGGGCGAAGTGGCCTGAGCAATGGAGGTCGAGCCGCTGACCGACGTGGTGGTCTGCCGTTGCCAGGGCATCGGGGGCGCGGAGGTTCTGGAGGCCGTGGCGACGCACGGCCTTGCCACCTGCGACCAGGTCAAAAAGCTGACGGGCGCCGGCATGGGCCCCTGCCAGGGGCGGGTGTGCGGGCCGCTGCTGCGGTCGGCGCTGCTCGCCGCGGGTGTCAGGGAGGAGCCGGGGCCGTTGCGGGTGCGGCCGCCCCTGCGGCTGGTGGCCATGGGGCTGCTGGCGGCGGGCGCGGAGTCGCTTGACCAGCCGCGGGGCACGGTCAGCGCCAAGGTCCTCTGGGGGCTCTCCGAGGGGGATGCGACGCTGACCCTGGAGCCCGAGGGGCCCAGCAAGTGAAGCCGGCGGACGTCGTCGTTGCGGGGGCCGGCATCATCGGCACTGCCATCGCCTACCAGCTGGCGAAGGCTGGCGTGGACGTGGCGCTGCTTGACCGCGGCCACCCGCCGGCCGGCGCCACGGCCTCGGGGGCCAGCGCAGGCGGCGTGCGCCAGCAGAACCGGTGGGGCCCTGAACTGGCCCTGGCGCTGCGCGCCATCGCCATCTGGCGAGAGCTTGAAGCGGAGCTTCAGGCCGACGTGCGCTACCGGCGCGAGGGCATGGCCATCTGCATCGACGACGAGATGCTGCTGCGGTCCCTTCAGAGCCGCATTGACCGGGAGCGCGCAGGCGGGCTCGATGTCCGCATGGCGAGCGGGGATGATCTGCGGCGGCGGGTGCCGGACCTCTCCCCGGCCATCGTGGCGGGCAGCTTTTGCGAAAGCGACGGCCACGCCGACCCGATCCGGACCACCGAGGCCTTCGCGCGTGCCGCGGGCGCGCATGGCGCCCGCATCCTCCACGACACGCCCGTCATCGACCTGCTGCGTGCAGGCGGCCAGGTTCAGGCCGTGCTCACGCCGCAGGGGCCGCTTCCCTGCCGAGCAGTCGTGCTGGCGGCCGGGTCGTGGACGCCGGCGCTGCTCGACCGGATCGGCGCCACCCTGCCGATCCGGCCTGGTTGTATCCAGATGCAGGCCACCCTGCCCATGCCCAAGCGCCTCCTGCCCGTGCTCGGCTGGGTGGGGCACGGCATCAGCCTCAAGCAGGTGGACACCGGCGCCTACGTGATCGGCGGCGGCTGGCCCGGACGCGGCGACCCGGAGCGGGGCCAGGCCGACGTCCTTCCCGGGAGCATGCGCAAGAGCGCGGCCGTGGTCGTGGGGCTGATCCCGGCCCTTGCCGGCGTTCCCGTGACCCGGGCCTGGGTGGGGTGGGAGTCTTTCTCCGCGGATGACCTGCCCGTGATCGGTCCCATCCCCGGTTGGGACGGGGCGCTGGTGGCCGCCGGGTTCTCGGGTCACGGGTTCGCCCTGGCGCCGGCCGTCGGGGAGCAGGTCGCACGCTCGATCATCGACGGGCGCATGACAGACCTGCTGCGCCCATTCGGACCCGAGCGCTTCGCGGCCGAAGGGGTGTCGGCGTGAGGGCGATGTGGGCGTCGGGCTTGGGGGAGCAGACTCCTCCGTCCACCACCAAGGGGGTGCCCGCGTGAACGTGACCTGGGAGGGGCAGCCGCTGCCGGCCCAGCCTGGCCAGAGCCTGGCGGCGGCCCTGTGGGCTGCCGGCGTCGCAAACCTCGGCGGCCGGGACGAAGCACCCCGTGGCCTCTATTGCGGCGTGGGGCACTGCGCCTCGTGCCGCGTCGTCGTCGCGGGCACGCACGGCGTGCGCGCGTGCCTGGTGCGTCTCCGCGACGGGCTGCGGGCGGGCCGTGAGCCCGAAGGCACAGGGGCCGGGGTGCCGGCGGCCTTCTCGCCAGCAACTACGGGCCAGGCCAACGTCGCCGTGGTCGGCGCGGGGCCGGCCGGCCTGGCCGCGGCCGCTGCGCTTGTCGAGGCCGGGGCCACCGTGGACGTTTTCGACGAAACCCCCGCGCCACTGGCCAACGCCCCGCGTACCGCCGCCCGCATCCACCACGGCGCTTCGGTGTGGGGCATCTTCCCCGGCTGGCGCGTCTTCGCGGCGCCCACCGATCCGGAACTGCCGCCGCCCCCGGCGGAGACGGCCGCGGATGCCCTGATCCTGGCCACGGGCGCGGTCCAGCTGCCGTTGGCGCTGCCAGGGTGGACCCTGCCTGGCGTCGTCACGCCCTGGGGCGCCCTGCACCTCCTGGACCACGGCGCCCTGCGGCTGGGGGCGCGCGTCGTCATCGTGGGCACCGATCCCACCGCCCAGGCAGTCGCCAACCGCCTCCGCGACGGGGGCGCCGAAATCGCCGCCCTTTTGCCGCCGCAACCATCGGCCTGGGTGGCGCCGGCCTCGGGTGACGGCCCCTTCGCCACCGGGTTTCTGGGCACGGCTGCCCTGGAGGCCGTGACGACCTCGGCGGGCGCGGAGGTCCCCGCCGACCTTGCCGTGGTCGGCGCGGGCCTGGCGCCCCTCTGCGACGCCGTGCAGCTGGCCGGCGGCGCCATCGCCTTCATTCCGGAGCTCGGGGGCCACGTCGCGGTGCACGGACCGCGGCTGCAGAGTACCGAAGACCGCCTGTTCGTGGCTGGCGACCTCGCGGGTCTCACCACCCCGGCCGTGGCCGCGGCGCAGGGGCACCTGGCCGGCCTGACCTGCGCGGCTTCGCTTGGACTCCTCACGGGCGACCAGGCCGAGGCTCGGCTTCGGGAGGCCGAAGCCAGCTTGACCGCGGCCCTCCGCACGGAGACCCGGTCTGGCGCGGCCTCAGGCCGCGCCCAAATGGTCCGCCTTTGGGCTGCACGCCCGGAATAGCCGCCGGGTACCTTCCTGCATAGCCTTGCACGAGGGACAACCCGCAAAGAAGTGCACGGAAGCACCTCGGAGTTTCACCGCTTGGAAGCCACGCGCCCATGGCAGGGAGATCGTGTCGATCGACGTCGATCTTATGTTCACAATTCCCGTCACATCAGGCAGGCGGCGGCGGCGCCTTCCGCGAACAGGCGTAAGCAAGGCGCGAAGGTGATCAATAAGCTTTGATGAGTCAGACTGCGCAAATCGCGTAAGATTGACGATGTAAACCTTCGATGCTTTCGAGGCGCCGAGCAACTGGAGTCTAGAGGAGAGGGAGATTTCATTGAGTGAACCCGCCATGGCCGAGCCCGAGAAGGACGGCCGGGGCAAAGCCGCGGCCGAGCGCGCCGGTGGCCGCGGCGAAGCCATCCGCAACCGCATCCTTGTGCATCTGAGCGAGATGCAGAAGGGCCACACCCACGTGGTCACCACAACGAAGGCCATGGCCGAGGTCCTGCGCCTGCCGACGACCACCGTCGCTTACGCGGTGCGCAAGCTGGCGGCCGCCGGCATGCTTTCCACCAAGTCGCTGGGGCCGCGGGGGCAGCGCTTCGTGGTCGAGCGGACGACGCCCCTCCGCGTGGGGCGGCGCGGCCGCGGGCGGGTGGCCCTTGGCCAGTTCTGCCCCTGGTGCGGGCAGCCCGTGCAGTCGGCCTGGCGGTTCTGCACCCACTGCGGCCAGAAGCTGCCCCGCGGCGACGCCTCCTGACGGCCTGATCTGAGCACTCGGCCCAACCTCCGGCCCGCCCCCAGCATGGAGGGGCGCGGGCCGGCGCCCTTCTATCGATAAAGAGACGGGAGGGTGCTCCGTCGCCCGAGGTCCAGCGTGCGACCCGCGAACGGTTCCCCGGCGAGTCGGTTTGGCGTTGGCAGCTCCTGACTGCCCATGAGCGGGCCGTGGCACCCCTGCGCCTCCTCGTGGTCGCCGGCACCGCCCTGGCCTGGGTCCTGCAGCGCCGCCCTGTCGCCGGGTCGCCACAGCTGGCCGTTGCCCTGATTGTCCTGCTGACCGCGTACGCCGTCGCCGCCCTGGCCGTGACCTACCGCCGGCCCGAGCTGCTGCGGGGCCACCCGGACCTCGGCGCCGCCCTGGACGTCGCCGGGTGCGCGGCGTGGGTACTGGTCTCCGGTGGCCGCGCCAGCCCGTACCTGCCGCTCCTGTTCGTCGGGGCCGTCACCGCGCCCCTGCGGCTCTCCCCGCGCTATCAGCTGCTGCCGGCCGCGGCCCTCGCCGCCCTCTACCTGGCCCTGGCGGCGCCTGGCCAGGGCGTCGGGGCCCTGTACCTGCTCGTGAGCGGGGGCGGGCTTGCGGCCTGGTCGCGGGCCGTCGACAACCTCCGCCGTGGCATGCTGCGCGACCAGCTGACCGGCTCCTTCGGGCGAGACTATGCCCTGCTGCAGGTGGAGAGCCTGCTCGAGCGCGATGCCCTCCCGTTCGCCGTGGCCCTGGTCGACCTCGACGGCTTCAAGGCGGTGAATGATACCCACGGCCACCTGGCCGGCGATCAGGTGCTGCGGGAATGCGCGCGCCGCATCCAGGCCGTGATTCGGCCGTCCGACGTCCTCGCCCGCTTTGGCGGGGATGAGTTCCTCGTGGTTTGCCCGGAGGCGGACCTCGCGGATGGCATGGCCGTGGCCGAGCGGATCCGCGCCCAGGTGGCGGGCACGCGCTTCCCCCTGCGCGGGGACGGCCACGCCGCCCGTCTCAGCGTGAGCGTCGGCGTGGCCGAGGCCTCCAGCGGCCAGAGCCCGACGGACCTGGTGCAGGCCGCTGACCGCGGCCTCCATGTGGCCAAGGGAGCCCGCGACCGGGTGTCAGCCGCGCCCGCCTCGGCGTGAGCATCGGCGTGGAGGGGGGCATCCGCGTCCCGAACCTGGGGTCCAGCGCCCGTCGCCAGAGCCCGCCGGACCGGGGGCAGTCCACCGGCCGCAGCCGCCGTAGCGGCGCCGCCGCCGCCGCCGCAGAGCCCCAGCCGCCGCTGCAGCAGCATCAGCAGCGCCACAGCAGCCGCCGTAGCCGCGGCAGCAAC
>DATLTP010000028.1:0-17110 GCA_035533535.1 Bacillota bacterium
GCCCCCCGCGACCCTGGTCGCCTACGAGCGCTCCTCCCCGCGGATGCCGGGTGCCGCCATGGCCCTCAACGAGGGCGGCGATGTCGCCGGCTCCGTTTCCGGGGGCTGCGTCGAAGGCGACCTCTACGAGCACCTCCAAACCGCCTTACGCACGGGCGAGTCCACGATGCTCGACTACGGCATCAGCGACGACCAGGGCTTCGCGGTCGGGCTCTCCTGCGGCGGCACCATCCACGTCTTCGTCGAGCGGCTGAAGGGCCCGGCCTGGTGGCTGGAGCGCCTGGGCGGGGAGGCGCCCCTGGCCCTGGCCACGGCCGTGCGCGGCGAGCAGGCGGGCGCCAGGGTGCTGGTGACTGAGGACGGCCAGGTGGAAGGCGCAAGCGGCGATCCGGCCCTGGATGCCGCCCTCGCCGCCGCCGCCCGCGACGGCCTCGCCCATGGCCGCACCGGGCTCACGCCGGACGGCGCCATATTCGTCAGCACCCGCGTGCCGCCGCCCCGCCTGTTCGCCTTTGGCGCCGTGGAGTTCTCCCGAGCCCTGGCGGCGGCCGGCCGCCTTCTTGGATACCATGTCGTGGTGGCCGACGCCCGCCCGGTATTCGCCACACCGGAGCGGTTTCCGGAGGCGGACGAGGTTCTGTGCCGCTGGCCGCACGAGGTGCTCGCTGAGGCGCGCCTCAGCCCACGCGACGCCGTGTGTGTGTTGACCCATGACCTGAAGTTCGACGTCCCGGCCCTGAGGGTGGCCCTCAGCTCCCCTGCCGGGTACATCGGCGCCCTGGGCAGCCGCCGCACGCAGGCGCGCCGCCGGATCGCCCTGCTGGCCGAGGGTGTGGCCGCGGCCGAGATCGACCGCATCGCCGCCCCCATCGGCCTCGACATTGGCGCCGACACGCCCACCGAGTTCGCCGTGTGCGTGCTGGCGGAAATCATCGCAGCCGCCCACGGCAGGCCGCCCAAGGGAAAGGGCTGAGGCTGCCAGGCCGCGCGCCCTGAAGGCTCCGACGCCTGCACGTAAGGAGGACTCCCATGATCGCCCGCCCCAAGGACCTGCGCATGTGCCCCACGTTCGAGGACTTCACGGACGACGAGCACGCCGCCCTGGCCGGGCTCACCGTCCGCTGCACCTACGGCGCCGGCGACTGGCTGTTTCACGAGTCAGCCCCGCGCGACTGGTTCGGGATCGTCGAGCAGGGCGAGGTCGAGCTGCTGCAGGGCCGATACGGCGACACGTCCCATCTGGGCATCGCCGGCCCCGGCGCCCTCTTGGCCGAGGAGGCGTGGCTGGACGAGCAGCCGCATACCGCCAGCGCCGTGGCCAGGGGCGCCGTCACCACCCTGCAGGTCTCCCGCGAGCAGATCCGGTCGCTGCGGAGGACCCAGCCCGACCTCTTCTATCGGGTGTTGGCGCGCGTCGCGCGCCAGGTGGGCGAGCGGCTCCGCCTCGAGCGCGACCGCATGGCCGGCCGCCGCAGCCCCGGCCTCACCGGCCACACCCGCACCGAGCACGACCTGCTGGGTGAGCGGGAGATCCCGGACACGGCCTACTACGGCATCCAGACCCAGCGCGCCGTCGAAAACTTTCCCCTCTCCGGCATCCGCATCGGCACCTTCGGCGCCCTGATCGACGCCCTGGCCTACGTGAAGAAGGCCTGTGCCCAGGCCAACGCGGAGCTCGGCGTCCTCGAGCAACCCCTGGCCGACGCCATCTCGGCCGCCTGCGATGAAATTCTGGCCGGCCGGCTGCGCGACGAGTTCGTCGTCGACATCTTCCAGGGCGGCGCCGGCACCTCCACCAACATGAACGCCAACGAGGTCATCGCCAACCGCGGCCTCGAGTTTCTCGGCAAGAAGAAGGGCGAGTACCGGTACCTGCACCCCAACGACCACGTGAACATGTCGCAGTCCACCAACGACGTCTACCCCACGGCCATCAAGCTGGCCGTGGCCCTGACCCTGCGCGAGGTCGTCGCCGGCATGGAGGAGCTGCGGATCGCCCTGGCCGACAAGGGCCGCGAGTTCGCCGACGTGCTGAAGATGGGCCGCACCGAGAACCAGGACGCCGTCCCCATGACCCTGGGCCAGGAGTTTGGCGCCTACGCGGTGATGACGCGCCAGGCAACGCGCCGCCTCCGCGACGCCGGCGCGCAGCTGCTGGAGATCAACATGGGCGCAACGGCCATCGGCACCGGCATCAACACGCCCCCGGGCTACGCCGACCTGGTGACCGAGAAGCTGGTCGCCATCAGCGGCATCCCCGTGGTGAAGGCGCGCGACCTGGTCGAGGCCACACAGGACCCCGGCGGCTTCGTGCAGATCTCGGCCGCCATGAAGCGCGCCGCCATCTCGATCTCCAAGATCTGCAACGACCTGCGCTGGCTGTCCTCGGGCCCGCGCTGCGGGCTGGGTGAGATCGAGCTGCCGCCCGTGCAGCCCGGCTCCTCCATCATGCCGGGCAAGATCAACCCGGTGATTCCAGAGGCCGTCAACCAGGTCTGCTTCCAGATCATCGGCAACGACGTCGCCATCACCATGGCCGCTGAGGGCGGCGAGCTGGAGCTGAACCCGTTTGAGCCGCTGATGGCGTGGGACCTGCTGCAGGGGCTGACGCTGCTGCGCAACGCGTGCCTGACCCTGGCGACGCGCTGCATCCGCGGCATCGTGGCGCGCCGCGACCAGTGCCGCGCGTACGTCGAGGGCAGCATCGGGCTGGTGACGGCGCTGAACCCCGTGATCGGGTACGAGCGGTCGGTGGCGCTGGCCAAGGAGGCCCTGGACACGGGCCGCAGCGTGTATGAGCTTGTGCTGGAGAAGGGCTGGCTCAGCCGCGAGGCCGTCGAGGAGATCCTCCGCCCGGATAAGATGGTCCACCCACGCCGGGTGCCAACTGCGTGAGCTCGTGAGGGGCCGCGCGTACGCGCGCCCCCACGAAACCGGCCTTGCCGGCTCGTTGCCCGGGGAAAAGCAAAAGCGAACAGCGGGCTGGCGGTTCCTTCCGCCGGCCCGCCTGCTGGGCTGAGGTTGGTTCTCTAGCAGCCGCCGGCGGAGGTCGGGCCGCAGGCGAAGACGGGGGCGGCAAACATCATGATCGCCGCCAGAAGGACGAGGATCCACGCGTACTTCAAGCATTCACCCCCTCTCCCTTCCCTCATCGGCATCGTCTGTAATTACCTTGAGAGGAATGTTGCCCCAACTCGCGAATTGACGAGGCTATGCGTGGTAATAGCGAGTTCAGGCGGAGGGCGCAGGCCCTCCAGAGTGTCGGCCTTCTACCCTCGGCGGAACGCGTTGCCCATGCCTGGCGGGCCAAGGCCCTGGCAACCGGCGACGTGGCGGGCGTTGTCGAGGCGAATGTCAGGGCGCTTTCGGTGGCGCTGGACCGCGACGAGCCCGACATCGCCATGCAGGTCGGGATGGACGCCCTGCCCTATACGGTTGGGCGGACGACCGTCGAACCCGAGGTGCGGGCGCGCCTGCTCATCAACATGGCCAAGGCATCCTGGGAGCTCGGGCGCGAATCCGAGTTGCAGTCCTACCTCGAGGCGGCTGGCGACATCCTGCAGCGCGAGCCGATCGGTCTGGTCGTGCGGGCCCACTATGCGGTGATCGCTGGCCTTGCCGCGCTGGATGCTGGGGACCCGACCGCTTCGCTGGCCTGGACGCTGCAGGGCCTGGACCTTGCGACGGCGGGCGGGAGCGCCGCGGTGGAGCGAGGGTGCCTGCAGAACCTGATCCACACTCATATCCTGCGCGGCGACACGGACCGCGCCGCCAGCCTGGTCGAGCGCATCCTGGCCGCCAATGAGCCGGACTTCGCGGTGGTGGGCGTCCTCGAGGACGCGGTGCGCCTGGCCATGGCGCGCGGAGACACAGAAGCGGCGTCCACCTGGGCTCGCCGGCTGACGGCCGGCTACAGCACGGCGCCCAGCCAGCTCTCGCCCCTCACGCTTGGCTTCCTGTTTGAGACCCTCGGCCTCTTTTACGCCCAAATGGGCCACCCGCAGGCCGCCCGCTGGCTCTGGGAGACGGGTTCGGGCTGGTTTGCCGTGCGCGGCCGGTTCCGCGATGTGGAGCGGCTGCGGGGCCTGCGCCAGCGGGAGTGGCCGGAGCCCTCGCGCCTGTCGGCGGCCGTCGATGAGGACCTGCTCTATCTGGGCGAGCTGCTGGCGGCGGCGCACCACCGTGCCGTTGGCCAGGCCACGCGCCACCTGGCGGATACGGTCCACCGCCTGCTGCCCGAGGTCGCCCCGGAGGCGGAGCCGGTGGCCACCGAGCATGCGGCGCTGCTTTACGGGCTGCCCGTCTCAGCCCGCTGGTTCACCGGCCGCACCCCGACCGGCCAGGCGGCCGAGCGGGTGCTGACGGGTGGCGACGAGCACGGTAAAAGCGCCCTCGATGTGCTGGCCGCGTACGAGCGGCTGGCGACATCAGGCGCACCCTGGCTCGCCGTGATGCGGTACATGCGGCGGACGGGACTCAGCCAGCGGCACGTGTCCGCCCTGGACCGCCTCTACGGCTGCGCCACCGCCTAGCGCAGCACCAGGGCGTAGCCGGCATCCGCCACGGCCGCGGCCAGCTTGGACTCGTCGGCCTTGGCGGGGTCGAAGGCAACGGTCGCCTGACGCCGTTCCAGGTCCACCTCAACGGTGCTCACGCCGGCCACCCCGTGCAGCGCCTTCGCCACAGCTGACTGGCAATGGCTGCAGGACATGCCCTCAACCTTGAACGTCTCTGTCTTCATGCGCCCATTGTACGCCAAGGTCTCCCCGTCCACAGCGAAGCGTACACCTGAGGTACAGGCCCTCGGGAGGTGCGCGCTGTTGGTGATCCGTCTCACGCGCTGGCGCCTGGCGATGGTGATCCTGGCCGTTGCGCTGGGGTTTCGCCTGGTGGTCGGCGGCTCGGCTTCGGGTTCCGCCACCGCCACCGGTACGTTGGCTGTTCGGGTCGCGGGGACGCCGCAGCCCAGGGCGACCGCGCCAGCAGTGCCAGCGTCCGCCGCGAACTCGCAGACCCCGCGCGGGGAGGCTGCCCCACGCACCGCCGGCCAAAGGCAAGCCCTTGGAGCGTCCGCCGCGCCAGGGCACGGTGCCGTGGGTCCAGCCCTGGCCGCGTCCGCCGCGCCAGGGCACGGTGGCCCAGCGGTTGCTCCGCCAACCTCCGAGGCAGCGGCGCCGGCAGCGGCGCCGGCAGCGGCTTCGGCCATGCCCGCGCTCCCGGCCACGGACGCCGATGTCGCCCGCCTGGTGGCGCAGGCCGTTCCCGAGCTGACGGCCACCGCCGCGGGTCCAGCGGTGCCCGACGACCCGCCGCCGCCGGACCTGCGGCGCAGCATCGACGCCGCGGCCGGCCACACCGGCCTGCCCGCGGATCTCATCGCCGCCGTCATCATGGCGGAGTCCGCCGGCAATCCGACGGCTGTGAGCCAAGCCGGCGCCCAGGGTCTGATGCAGCTGGAGCCGCCCACGGCGACCTGGCTTGGGGTGCGCAACGTCTTCGACCCGGTGGAGAACGTGGCCGCCGGGGCGAACTACCTGAGCGCCCTGCTGTCCCAGTACGCGGCTGCCCACGCGGCCTGCGCGGCGGACGCGATTGCGTCCGACTCCGGAACGGGCCCCTGCCCGTCGCCCCTGATCGAGGCCCTCGCCGCGTATAACGCGGGGCCGCAAACGGTGGCGCGGTATGGCGGCGTCCCGCCCTACCCCGAGACCCAGCGGTACATTGCGCAGGTGCTGGCCAACTTTGGGGCGTACAGCGCGGCGCGCTGACAGACCTCAGGTGGGAATGAGCGCGTGGGCCTCGCGCCAGCCGTCGCGTAGCCCGACGCGGCACTGAGGCGGCCCAGCGCGACGAGCGGTGCCCTGGCCCTCGCGCCAGCCGCAGCGGAGCCCGACGCAGCACTGAGGCGACCCAGCACGACGAGCGGTGCCCTGGGCCTGTCGCGGAGCCTGAAGATTAACCTACGTCGGCGCGGCTCCGTTGGGCCAGCAGCGGTCGCAGAGCCCAAAGAAGTCCACCGTGTGCGTGCGCACGTGAAACGGGGCGTCACGCGGCACGGGGATGCGGCACTCCTCCACGTCGCGGACCAGGCCGCAGCCCTCGCAGATCAGGTGGTGGTGGTGCCCAGGCGGGCAGTAGACGTAGCGGACACTGTGGTCGGCCTGCGGAAAGGCGCGACAAAGCCCTGCAGCGGCCAGGGCGTCGATCAGGCGGTAGATGGTGGCAAGGCCGGGACGCAGGCCCGCGTCCTCGGCCGCGCGGTGAAACTCCTGAGGCGTCACCCAGTGGCCGAGGCGCCCAAACAACGTCACCAGCTGCCGGCGCAACGGGGTGACCCGGAGGCCGGCGTCATGGAGCCTGGCCCAGACGTCCTCGCCCACGTCCGCCGTGTCCGTCCCGCCGATGGCCCCCACCTCCCCGGCACCCATTTTACCGCCAAGCGAGTCAGGTGGCTCCACGCAGGACCTCAGGCCCCGACGGGCTCGGCCACCACGTAGGTCATGGCCCCGGCCGACAGCCGCGCCACGGCCGGTCGCGCCAGCAGCAGCGCCGTCTTGGGATATGGCGCCGTGAAGGTCTCCACGACGGCGAACGTGCCTGGGTGAACCAGACGGCCGAGGCGGGTGCCCCCAGCCACAACCGTCCCGACGGCGTCCTCGCCGACGTCCGGCAGGAACACCCCGCCGGAGCGCGGGCGCAGCACGCGGGTTGGGCCGACGGGGATCGAACGTGCTGCCGGAACGGCACCGGGCCGCGGCCCCGGCGGCGTTAGGACGCCCGCCACCGTCAACGCCCGCGTCAGGCCATCGGCGATGCGCTCCGCCCACCGTGCCTCGGACGCGCCGCGGCCCCCCATCTCCACAGCCGCAACGCTTGCGCCCTGCGAGCGCGCGAACGTCGTCAGGGTGATGGGTCCCAGCCCGCGCCCGTCCGCATCGACCACGAACGGCGCGGCGATGGCCTCCGCCAGGCGCTCGCCGCCGCGGAAACGGTGGCAGAAGGCGTTCACGCACCAACTGCCGCCCCCGTGGAGGTCGAGGACCACGTCCACGCCCGCCAGGGCTTCGCGCGTGATGGCCGCCGCCAGCATCTCCGTGTGGGAGCCGTCCTCACGCCCAGGGAAGTTGCGGTTGAGGTCAAGGCCATCGGTGGGAGCGCAACGCGCGTCGGCCTCCATCGCCAGCGGGTTGGCCAGGGGCAGCACGCGGAGGGTTCCGGCCAGCCAGGACACTGGCACGCGCTCAAGCAGCAGGCGGATGGCCCATGCGCCCCACGGACCCTCGTCGCCGTGAATGCCGGCAGTCACCAGGGCAACCGGCCGGCCCGTACCCACGCTGCCGATGGGCAGCGCGTTGCTGCCAGAGGCCGCGCCCGCGCCCACCCACACCTCGCGCCACGCCATCTGGTCCGCCAGCCACGCCACGCTCATGCTCCGCCCGCCTCCAATGTCGTCCAACGCCAACGTCTCAAGGGTCCGCCAGCCTGCGCTTGCGGCTTGCCCGCGGGGGCGGCGCCCCCCGTTTCCCGCCCGCTCGGCCCGGCCCGCTGTGCGTCACGCGCTTCGGGCCGTCTCCGCCACCGTGGCGCACCTGGCCGCGGGATGCAGTGTACACCGTGCCCCGCCACCCGTCTGCCAGAGGCCGCTCCACCCCGCGACGCGGCCTACTCGGCACCGGCCGGTCGCCAGACCGCCTCGTATACACCGTGCCCCGCCGCCCGTCTGGCGGGGGCAAGCTCCACCCAGCGACGTTGGCCACACGCGGGACCGGCTGCTCACCAGAAGCTCCACCCAGCGACGCGGCCCACTCAGTACCGGCCGCTCGCCAGACCGCATCGCATACACCGTGCCCCGCCGCCCGTCTGCCGGGGGCGAGATCTCCCCAGCGACACGGGGCACACTCGGGACCGGCTGCTTACCAGCAGCTCCACCCAGCGACACGGGCCACGCTCAGTACCGGCCGCTCACCAAACCGCCTTGCCAACCCCCACGCTGCCCGAACCTCGCACAGCGGCGGCCGTTAGCCCGGCACACCACCGCACTCCGAGTCGTCGGCCGCGCCGCCCCGAAACGCCGGCCGCGAAACTGCCGCGTCCGCCGCCGCCGCCTCCCGCCAGCCCTGCGCCCGCAACAGCGGGGCCAGGACCGGCGGCTGGAACCCCGCGCCCTTCCGCACCTTGCCGGCGCCGTCCAGCGGGCCGCCGTCCTTGGTCATGTTGCTGCGGTGCACCTCGCCAAATACCGGAGCCACGTCGATGCCGCAAGCCACGGCCGTCCCCAACGTCACGTACAGCAGGTCGGCGATGGCGTCAGCCACTTCGACCAGGTCTGCGGCGGCGAATGCCGCCGCCAACTCCGCGGTCTCTTCGCGAATCAGGCGCATGCGCATCTCCACCGTGCCGCCATCGGGCAGCGCCGGCAGCGCGGGCGCCGCAACCCCGTACCGGGCATGGAACTCCCGCACGCAGCCCTGCAGGTCCAAGGGCCCCGCCGTCTCGCTCACCCCTGCGGCTCTCCCGCCACGCCTGTCCAGGCCCGCGCCCGGTGCGACCGTTCGACCGCGTTGATCACCTGCTGCACCCTCGCGCTCTGGGCGAAGTCGCCCTCGTTCTTGCCGCCCGGCCCCGCCAGGATCTCAGCGGCGAAGTCGTGCACCAGGTTCGCGTAAAAGAGCGAGGACCACGGCTCCCCCGGCCGGTACCCCGGTGGAAAGAACTCCGCCGGGATCTCCAGGCGCCGGAACTCCACCGCATCCGGCTTGGCGGCGTGCAGGCTCTGGCACTCGCCGAACTCCTCGACCAGCCGGCAGATGAGGGCGCCGCGCTCGCCGTAGATGCGCGCCTCGATGCCTGGGTAGTTGCCAACGGTCACGAAGCTGGACTGGATCGAGCCCAGCGCCCCGTTGGCGAACTCGCCGAGGAAGATGTCGCCGTCGTCCATGTTGATGGGCTCGCGCGCCGTATCGAGGTTCGTGCGCCGGCGCTCGGGCACGAAGTTCTTCAGCCGCCCGACCACCGACTGAAGCGGCGCGCCGACCACCATGAGGCCGATGTCGATGATGGGCGCCCCGTAGCCCTCCAGCGAGTGGACGGAGATGTCCTCGGGGCGCGGCGAGCGCCCGCCAGCCGGGTCGTCGCCAGCCGCCGGCGGGACGCGGTGGATGCGCTTGTCGGCGGGCACGTCGGGGTCCAGCCACTGGCTGTTCTGCTCGAAGCCGTTGAAGATGAAGGGCCGGCCGATGTAGCCCTCCTGGATGAGCGACATCATGTAGCGCATGGCGGGCGCGTAGCGGAAGGTGAGGCCGACCTTGGTCTTGAGCCCCTTGCTGCCCGCGATGGCCGCAGCCCGCCAGACGTCCTCGGCCTGGTGGGCGACGGGCTTCTCGCAGAGCACGTGCTTGCCGGCCGCCAGGGCCGCGAACACCAGCGGGTCGTGCTCATCGCGGGTACAGACGTCGATGACGTCGATGTCGGCGCGGTCCAGGAGATCGCGGTAGTCGGTGGTCACGGTTGGGATGTCGAACTCCCTGGCGCGCTGCTCGGCCAGGTCGCGGTGCAGGTCGCAGACGGCGACGAGTTGGCAGAGGGGCGAGCGGGCCCAGCCGGGGAGGTGGGCACTGCCGGACCACCTTCCCGCACCGATGACGCCGACACGCAGCTGATCCATCCCGATCCCCCCAATCTGTGCCGCTGACGCGGCACGTCCGGCCTTTGCTTCTACAGGGCCGCACGCAGCAGGGCCATGCCGGCCGCCGTGTGCAGCGAGTCCTCCCGCGCGAGGTGGCGCGGCGGCGCGCCCTCGGCCAGAACCGCGTGGATGTGGCGAATGGCCGGCGCGAAGGACGGCTCGGACCCCGTCGGGTGCTCGATGGTGACGCGGCCACCGGCATGGACCTCGATGGTGTCGGCGGGCCCTGGGTGGAACGGGTTGCTGAGGCGGATCTCGCCCTCGGTGCCGAGCAGGCGCGACAGGCAGTCGCGGCCGCGGTCCAGGCCACAGGAAAGCAGCAGGCGCCGGTCGCCCGGAAAAGACAGGACGCCCTGCAACTCCTCATCCACGCCCTCCGGCGCCATCTTGGCGCTGGCCCTCGCAAACGCCGGCAGTTCTCCGAAATATTGAGTAGCGAGGTGGACGCAGTAGCAGCCGACGTCGTTGAGGGCGCCTCCGGCAAGCCCAGGATCAAGCCGGATGTTGGCACGGCTGCGCAGCCGGAAGTGAAACGAGCTGTGGATCTCGCGCAGCTCGCCGATGGCGCCGGACTGGATAAGCTCTCGCACGCGGGCCATCTGGGCGTGGAACGGGAAAACGAAGGCCTCCCAGAGCAGTCCGGGCTCCTTGACCACGGCCTCGGTCTCGGGCAGGTCGGCGCAGAGCGGCTTCTCGCAGAGCACGGCCTTGCCGGCGCGCAGGGCCCTCACGGTCCACTCGGCGTGCAGGCTGTTGGGCAGCGGGATGTAGACGGCGCGAATGCGGTCGTCAGCCAGCAGAGTCTCGTAGCCCGCGACGCCATGGTCGAGGCCGTTTTCGGCAGCATAGGCCTTGGCGCGGTCGGCGGTGCGCGAGGCCACGGCGAAGGCGCGCCCGCCGCCGCCGGCGGCCCGCAGGCCGGGCAGGAACGAGCTGCGCGCGATGTTGGCCGTTCCGAGGATTCCCCAGAGAATATCCATGAACTTCACGTTTCTCGATGGGTTCCCAGTATTCCCGCCCGCACCCTGCATGGTACCCTGGTCCGCGGGGGTCGAGGCTTGCGAATTGCCGTCGCGGCGGCCCTTATCGCCATTCTGGCCCTGGTCGGGCTGGGACAGGGCGTCCGGGCGGCCGGCGCCTTCATCGATGAGCCGGACGGGTACGCGCTGACGGCGCCAGATGCCGGCTGGTCGTTCGACGGGAGCCTTTTGCCCGACGTGGCCCGCTGGAACTCGCAAAACGCGTCGATTCGCATTTACATGCAGCCTGTCGCCGACGCGGCCGCGGCGGCGACCTACATCGCATACAGCAACCGCTCGGTCGACGAGCAATGGAACGGGATACAGCTCCAGCAGAGCACCCAGACCGGCGACACCTGGTTCCGGCAGTGGCTGCGGCCGGCCATGCCCCTCATGCAGCCCGACATGCGCCAGTACGCCGAGTGGGATGAGATCTTCTCCCCCACCCAGGTGTTCACCGTGATGGTCAACGCCACGCCCGACGCCTTCCCCGCCGCCTTCATCGCCGCTGAGCGGATGTTCGCCTCGGCTGCGCCGGCGCCCATGGTCGGCAGCAACGCGTTCAACATCGCCCACGACGGCTCGCGGCCAGCGCCGCTCCTGCCCCCATCGGGCATGCCCGTCCAATGGGGCCTCTTCGAGCCCAAGCTGAACGTGCAAAAGCCCGGCGACCTAGCGCCCGTCCTCAGCCGCGAGGCGCAGCTGGGCAGGTCGCTGCCGCTGGTCATGGTGTACGTCGGCTTTGACAAGCCGTTCCCGGCGGAGCTCATCAAGCAGGCGGCCGCCCAGGGCCAGATCGTGGAGCTGACGCTTCAGTCATGGGCGCCGACCTCGGAGGGCGATCGCTCCCAGCCCTACACCAACGGGACGTCGCAGGACGCCGCCATCCTGAGCGGGCAGGACGACGCCGCCCTGCAGCAGTTCGCGCAGGCAGCGGCCGCCACGGGCCTGCCCTTCTTCCTGCGCCTGGACAACGAGATGAACGGCGACTGGGACCCCTGGAGCGCCTTTCAGTGGGGCAAGGACACCGACATCTACACGGCCGTCTGGAAGCACGTCTACGGGATCTTCCAGCAGGCAGGCGCCACGAACGCGGTTTGGATCTGGAACCCCAACAACGACAACCTGCCTGCATACCGCTGGAACGACGCGCCGCTTTATTACCCCGGCGACCAGTACGTCGATTGGGTCGGCCTCACCGCCTACAACCTCGGCACGGGCCAGGACGGCAGCGCCTGGCGCTCATTCACCGACGCCTTCGGGCCGGCGTACGCCAGCGACCAGCGGCTTTTCCCCACCAAGCCGCTGATCATCACTGAGTTCGCCAGCAACGACCAGGGCGGCGACAAGGCCGCCTGGATCCAGGACATGTTCGCCGCCCTGCCCCAGTTCCCGGCCATCCGCTACGCCGTGTGGTGGGACGCCAACCAGGGCGCGCTGGACTACGCCCTGAACCAGCCGCCGGCGGCGCTGGACGCCTTCCGGGCGGGGCTGCAGGCGTCAGGGCAGTGACGGCCATTGGCCGCTCGGAAGCAGGCGCGACGACAGGATGGGCGGCCCCAGCCGGCGACGCCAAGGAAGCGCCCACAGACCTCGCTGGCCAGCGGTCGATCGATTCAAAGCGAGGGGCCAGACCCAAGGGGGCCACACATTCGACCCAGATCCCGGTGTCGCGGACCCGCTTGCGGTGCCACGCAGCCAACTTCGCCAACCTGTTCGCGTGACAGCGCACACCGTTGGCCATACTTCGTTGGCGCGCCGCCCTGTGCGGGTGGGCCCGCTGGCGGGGTGAAACCGTCTGCCTCCGGCGCTCGGTGGCCTGATCGCGACCTTTCGCCGGTCGCCCGGATCGCCCGGATCGCCCGGATCGCCCCAGTCCATCACGCACAGGTCATGCGCGGCGCACAGGCTCCGACCGCCCCGCCTCGCGGCGCCCGTACCACGCGGCCACCTCAGCCCACCGCCACAGAACGATGCGGCTGCTCAGCCGCAGGGGTGGCGGGAATTTGAGGCGAGGGTTCGCGAGCCACTGATAGACGCGCTGCCGACTGACCCCTAAGCGGCGGCCGACTTCGGACCCGGTCACCAAGTCCTCGTCCACCAGCGTCACACCTTCGCCGGCGCCCCGCCGAGCACCCTGAATTCGACACCAGTCGGCACGCCGCCGAAGGCGCTCTCGGCATTCAGGAACTCAATGCCCAGAGGCATGCCGTCATCCGCAAAGTCCACCATGACGCCCGGCGCGATCTCTTCCGTCCGCGCCGACTTGCCAGCCCGCAAGTGGATGTACGCCGCGTTCACGCTAGGGTCGTAGGTGAGCCGTGCGGTCATCATTCAGGCCTCCAATAGCGCTCGATCGGGGAGGTTCGATAGAAGCTCACGATCCTTGGACCGGTGGGGGTAGAGTCATAGAACACGCGTAGCAAATACGACTTGCCGCTCATCTCGATGATCTTGTGGGCGATGCGCCGGCCGGGATATCTCGCATCATCGGCCGCGATGTCCTGGTCGGGGTTCCGGATGGCGTCCTCGACACGACCCGCGCCGATCTCGGACCTTTCCCCGACGAGCATGTCCCTGCCATGATCGCTCCAAGCGATCTCGCCATTCACCCCCGCCCCACCCCTTGCCTCGTCCCGACCTAAGGCTATCAAGACACCTTGCATTGTGTCAAGACACGCACGGGTGGAGATCCCGCGCCCTGAAGGCCGGAGGCATTGCGGGCACTACGCCCCGGACGTCGAACGCCGGTGGCCAAATACCTCACCGGGTTTCGGATTCGCCGGACGCCACAGCCGTCGCCATGCGCGGCACGAGCCTTGACCCTTCCCGCAGCCAGGCGAAGCCGGAGTCTTGGCCGCCGGATGCCAGCCACCGGGCCGCGGAACCGGCCCCCCCTTCCTGCCGCGCGTGGATTGACTCCGTCATAATCTCCCGGCCACGAGCAACACCAAAGTGCGCGGGCGCTCCGCTGGACCGATGCCGCGCCCGCTACCGCCCCAGCTCCGCGAACAGCTGCGCGCTGATGTGTGGGCCCTGCAGGAACCTCTCCACCGTGATGTTCTCGTTCGGCGCGTGGTTGTTCTCGTCCGCGTTGGCATAGGGCACGTCGACCACGGCGGTGCCCAGGAGGCGCGGCCACACAGCATTCGGCAGGCTTCCGCCCGTGCACGGCATGGTGAGCGGCGACACCCCGCGCACGGCCTGGATGGCGCGGCGCACGGCCGGCAGGGCCGGGTGGTCGGGCGGCGTGCGGTGCGGCTGCATGGTACCGAAGCCCCGAGCCAGCACCTCCACGCGGGGCTCCACCTTGGCCACATGGCGGCGCACCTTCTCGAGGATGTCCTCGCACTCCTGATCGGCCACCAGCCGGATGTCGATGCGGCACTCGGCCGTGGCCGGGATGATGGTCTTGCTGCCCTGGCCCACGTAGCCCGAGGCGATGCCGCTGATGTTGAAGTACGGCTCCAGCATGACTCGGCGGTAGTAGGTCTCGGCGTCCATATCCACCCGCGTCAGGCCCATGGTGGCGCCGAGCGCCACGGGGTCATAGTCCAGATCCGCGATCATGGCCTTTTCCACGTCGCCGACGGGCCGAACGCCATCGTAGAAGCCCGCGATCTTCACGTGGCCGTCGGGGTCCACCATGCTGTTCAGCACGTTCACCAGCATCCAGACGGGGTTGGGCGCGACGCCGCCCTTGTTGCCCGAGTGGTTGTCGCGGTCGGCCCCTCGCGCGATGAGCGTGATGCCCTGGATGCCGCGGTTGCCGAGGCTGATCACCGGCCGGCCGCTCGGGTGCATGCCGCCGTCGGAGACGTAGACCAGGTCCGCCTTCAGCCGCTCCTTGTTGCGCTCGATGAACCAGCCGAGACTCCGCGAGCCTGACTCCTCCTCGCCCTCGAACACGAACTTGAGGTTGATGGGCGGCCGGCCGGCCGTCTTGACCCAGGCCGCGGCCGCCAGCACGTGGGCGATCAGCTGCCCCTTGTTGTCGCCCGTGCCACGGCCGAAGATCGTGCCGTCGCGCACGGTCGGCTGGAAGGGGTCGCTCTGCCAGAGCTCGAGCGGCTCCGGCGGCTGGACGTCATAGTGGCCATAGCAGATGAGGGTGAAAGCCTTCGGGTTGCCGGAGTCCAGGCGGCCGAAGACGACGGGCTGGGTGGGCGTTGGCACGATCTCCGTGTCGATCCCGCGGTCCCGCATCATGCCCGCCAGGAGCTCGGCGCACTGCTTGACGCCCGTGTCCTGGGCGCTGATGCTGGGCTGCCGCAGCAGGGTGAACAGGGTATTGAGGTTGTCGTCCTGGTGGTCGTCGAGGTAGGCGTGGACGTCGGCGATGCTGGCCATCTTGGTTCATGCCCTCCCTGGCCAGGCGCCCTGAAGCTTGCGCAGCAGGACGATCTGGCCCGTGTGGTAGGAGTCGTGGGTCGCGACCCAGATGAGGAGGTCCGCCGGCCCAGGGCGGTCGGCCACCCGCTTCAGGTCGGCGTGGGCTTGGCGCAGGTCGGCGCAGAGCGCCGACCAACCCGGCTCGTCGGCAGGGTCGCCGGGGTCTTGGAACGTGGCGTCGTCACCAGGGGTCGGCAGCCAGGTTTCGCCCTCGAGCGAACGGATGACCTTCCGCTTCCAGAACCGCAGGTGCTCGGTGATCTGGCGGATGGAGTGGTCACCGCCGGCGGGCCGCCAGGCTGCCTGAGCCGCCGTCAGGCCATCGAGCGCCGCGTGCAGCGGCACGTGCCAGCCCGCTTGCTCAGCGGCCCAGTCCAGGATCACGAGGCCGTCCGGCCCTGAGGACCGCTGGCGCTTGCGCCGCTGCTCACCAGATCTTCCCCGGGTTCATGATGCCGGCGGGGTCAAACGCTGCCTTGATGGCCGCCATCAGCGGGACAAGGTCCCCGTGCTCCTGGCGGAGGTAGGTGCGCTTGCCCACGCCGACGCCATGCTCGCCCGTGCATGTGCCACCCTGGGCCAGGGCGAAGTCGATGATCTCCTGGTGCACCTGCTCGGCCAGGTGCACCTCGGCCTCGTCGCGGTAGTCGACCATGAAGCCGCTGTGGTAGTTGCCGTCGCCCACGTGGCCAAGGACCGAGCCCTCCACGCCGTGGCGCTTCATGACCTCGCGCGTGTGGCGGAGCGCGGCCGGCAGCACCGATAGGGGCACACAGACGTCGGTGGAGAGCATCCCCTTGCCGGGATTGGCGGCAGCCAGGGCCAGGGACGCGTGGTGGCGCGCCGCCCAGAGCCGGTCGCGGGCCTCCGGGTCCGACTCCCGCTCGAAGGTCAGGCCGCCATGGGCCTGAGAAAGGGCCTCCGCAGTGCCGACATCCTCGGAGACGGCGGCCGCCCGGCCGGAGAACTCGAAGAACAGGGTGGGCTTGACTGCAAACGTCGTTCCCTCGTAAGCGTTGACGGCCTCGATGGTCGGCGAATCGACGAGCTCGCAGCGGCCCACCAGGGCTCCGCTCTGCATGAGGGCGATGGCGGTCTCCGCCGCCGCGTCCAGGGTGGGAAACGTGGCGCGGGCCGCCACGATCACGGGCGGCAGCGGGTAGACCCGCAGGGTGACCTCCGTGAAGACGCCCAGCGTCCCCTCCGAGCCCACCATGAGCTGGGTGAGGTTGTACCCGGCCGAGGTCTTGAACGACATGCTCCCGGTGTGGATGAGGCGGCCGTCGGAAAGGGCGACCTCCAGCGCCAGAACGTGCTGGCGCATCATGCCATACCGGAGGGCGCTGGTGCCACTGGCGTTGGTGCCCGTCATGCCGCCGATGCTGGCGTCGGCCCCAGGGTCGACGGGAAAGAAGAGGCCGTCCTGCCGCAGGCGCTCGTTCAGCTGGAGGCGGGTGACGCCCGCCTGCACGCGGATGATGAAGTCGCTGGGCCTGACCTCGAGAATGGCGTTCATGCGGCCAAGGTCCAAACTGATGCCGCCCTGGACGGGGATGAGCTGGCCCTCGATGCTGCTGCCGGCACCGTAGGGGATGACGGGGATGGCGTGGGCGGACGCGAAGCGCAGGACCGAGAGGACTTCGTCCCTGTCCTTTGGCCGGACGACGGCCGCCGGCAGCAGCGGCCGGTGGTAGGAGAAGCCGTTGCCATGACGGAGCAGGTCGTCGGCATCGGCGCCAACGGCCCCCGGACCCAGCAGTCCCTCGAGGGCCTTGCTAACTTCATCTGCGCGCATGATGGCCCTGCTTCGCTCGGCCGGCCGGGATGACCTGCCGCAGGGGCGGCCGGGAGCGTCGCCGCCTTACTCTGGCGCGATGACGCGCTCGCAGCGGTCAAGCCAAGCGCCGACCGCTGACCTTCCGTTGTCGATGAACCACTTGATCAGCGCCCACTTGTGGTCGAGGTAGCGGTGGCTGAGCGTGTTCCGCAGCTGGGCAAGCCGCACGAGGTCAGG
>DATLTP010000029.1:0-7729 GCA_035533535.1 Bacillota bacterium
TGGGAACGGGTACGGGGTTCAGCGTCCTCGAGGTCCTCGACGCGGTCGAAGTGGCGACCGGCCGGGCAGTACCGCACGTCTTCGGTGATCGGAGGCCAGGCGATCCGGCTGTTCTGGTCGCAAGTGGTGAGCGCGCCCGCCATGTGCTTGGCTGGGCGCCCGCACATTCACTGGCGAGCAGTGTGGCGGCTGCCGCGGGCTGGCGAGAGGCCTGGCCTCAGGGGTACCCGAACGGAGGCGCCTGACGGGACAAGGCCTGCCTGTTCCACCCCGGCTCAAGTCACAGAAAACGTCAAACTGACCCCGCGCTCAGGCACCGGCGGCGGTTTCGAACTGGGCCAGCACGCTTTCAAGATCCTGCAAATCCTGGCCTGAGATCATGTGATACAGCGTCCCGTTATCGACATCCAAATCGCCGTGGACGACCCGGTTCCGGAAGCGCAGCATTGCGTGGTAGCGCGGGAGGTTCGCCACATCGAGGATGCCCTGTTGCGCCATCGTGACGAATGCATCGCGGGCGTCTTGGGGGGCGTGCTGGGCAAGCTTTGCGGAGTGGTGATAGGCAAGGTCGATCAGGGCTTCGATTGATGTCTGCAGTTGATATCGGACGGCCGACGGAACGTATGGGTCGACCACAAAAGCCGCGCGTTGCATGCGCAGGGGAACGGCGCGGAGGGCCGCGACTTGGCGCCGCACGTACTCGGCACGTTGCCGGACGCGGTCGATATCAACGCTCACGGCTGGCCAGAGGCTCCTCGAGGACTTCGTCGAGAGCGGCCTCGAAACGGGGGCCATTCTCCCGGTAGCCCTGCGCCACGACCTCAAGGAAGTCGGTATAGATCTCGGGGTCAGCCACGTACGCCAGCCGCCCCGTGCGGAGAACAGTCATCACGAAGATGGGGCGGGCCGGGTCGAGGTCTGTGACGTCAAAGCGGTGGCCCGCCAGCGTGCCCAAGGACTCGATGAGTTCGGCCTCCATTCGAAGGCCGGCCGAGAAGCTGTAGCCTGAGGCCTCGCCCATTGCAGACCGACGGATCACGCCAACGTCAATATCGCTATCTGGTCGACAACGGCCCAAGGCCGAGCCGAACAGGTAGGCGGCCACGACATCCGCAACCGCACCGCACGCCGTGGCGATCCGGCGGACGGCTTCGTCCTGATCCACCTCAACGAGATCGGCCACCGCAATCACCCCCGCGTGGGCGCCCCGCGACTCCCATCATAATTGGCCGGCCGCCACGCGAGCCACCTCGGCCGAGAGTGTGCTCATAAATCGCTGTTTGGCGAACCGCTCCGCATTGCGGCGGATGACGTCAGGCTGAAACCGCTCCTCATGCTCGAGGAACCATCGCAGGCAGACCTGAAGTGCGTCCGCGGTCTGCTCGCCGAAGAAGACCCCCGTTGCCTGATCCCAATTCGCGCCATCGGCCGGCACTACAGTGTCCAAGACACCGCCCTGGCCCAAGGCAATGACCGGGATGCGCGCGGCCTGCGCCTCGACGGGCACAATGCCGAAGTCTTCATTGGCAGGAAAGATCAGGGCCCGTGCTCCACCCATCAGGCGTGCCACAGACGGGTCGTCTCGCCACCCAAGGAACTCCACCGAAGGGCCGGCCGACCGGCGCAGCGCCTCGCCCCCGGGCCCCTCCCCCACGACCTTGAGGGGGAGCCCCAACCGCGAGCAGGCCTCGACGGCCAGGTCGGCTCGCTTATAGGGCACGAGGCGCGAGACAAACAGGAAGTAGCCCCCCCGCTCTTGCGCGGACCCAAACCGGTCCACCTCGACTGGAGGGTGGATCACCTTGGCCGGCCGGCCGTAGTTGCGACGGATCCGCTCCGCCACCACGCTTGAGTTGGCAATGAAGCTGTCAACCCCGGCCGCCGTTCGGGCGTCCCAGCGCCGCATCCGGTCGAGGAGGACCCTCGCCGCCAACCGGGTCACTCCCTTGTCGAGGCCCTGCAACTGCAGGTATTCATCCCTCAGATCCCAGGCGTAGCGCATCGGGGTGTGGCAGTAACAGATGTGAAACTGGCCTGGCCGCTTGCGCACGCCCTTGGCCACCGCATGGTTGCTGGAGATGATCAGGTCGAACCGAGAGAGGTCAAAGCGCTCAATGGCCGCGGGATAGAGGGGTAGCAGCTTGCGGTAATGGCGCGTGACCCCGGGAACCCGCTGCAGAACGGATGCGTGGACCGCCTGGGGATCGAACCCGAGGGCCCTGACGCTGGATGGCTTCTGGAACAGGGTGAACAGGGGGGCATCCGGGTACATCTCGTGCATGGCGCCCAGCACGCGCTCGGCACCACCGAGATCGACAACCCAATCGTGAACCAATGCCACCCGCACGCTAACAGCATCGCTGTGGGAGGCACTGGGCGCAACACCAGAAGTTGGCCTAAGGGGCGCGCTATGGGCTCCCCTTAGGCCGGATCGACTACGGGGCGAGGTGATGGATGAGGCCGGCCAGGACCTGGGCCGATTCGGCCCGCGAGCTGCTGGCCTGCGGCTGGAAGGTCCCGTTTGGGTACCCGCTCAGAAGGCCAGCGGCCACGTCGGCGGCCAGCGCCGACTGAGCCCACAGGTCGACCTGGGTGGCGTCACTGAAGGTCAGGGTTGCAGTGCCCTGCAGCTTGAGGGCCCGGGCCAGGAGAACCGCCATCTGGTCCCGGGTCAGCGTGGCGTCAGGGGCAAAGGCCGCCGGGCCCACCCCCTGGACCAGCCCAGCCTGTACGGCGGCCGCGATGTAGGGCGCAAACCAGTCGCCTGCGGCCACGTCGTCAAAGTTGGATGCCGTGCCACCCGGCGTCAGGCCCATGCTGAGCACCAGCATCTTGACGAACTCGGCCCGCGTCACGGACGCGGCTGGACGGAACGTACCGTCCGGGTATCCGCTCACGACCTGCGCGCCGAGGAGGGTATCAACCGCCGGCATTGCCCAGAACCCAGCGCTCTCGTCGCTGAACTGGGTCGTGCTATAGAGCACCACGATGGTGGCCGGTCCGCCAACGTACGCGGACACCGTCCCCTTGGCCGCGTCGACGGCGGTGGGGAGATATGTCCACTTGCCGCCCACAAGCTCGTAGACCGCGAGCCGGTCGGGCGACAGGCCGCTCAGCCAGTTCGGGTTGTACTGAATTTGGGCTGCGACCGGATGGCCCAGGGCCAACCCCGTCAGCGTGTAGTAAGGCGTTGCCGCGTTGGCCAACGGAGCCTGCGGGGCGCCGCTGGGCGGGGCTTGGGCAGAGGTCACGGACAGGGTTGCCCCGCTGGGCAGCGCCCCCGCAGGAATGACCATTTGAAACGCTGCATCCGGAGTGGTGAGGGTGCCGCCCCCAGATCCGATCGAGGCCCCCGAGCTGTTGCCGCCGCCACTGCTGCTGCTACTGCTGCTGGACCCCGACGTGCCCAGGAGCGTCGTCTGGCCCGTGGCGACCTGGGTTCCGTCGTAGTAGACGGCTACGGCGACGGTGGAGCCGGCCGACCCGGTCAAGGTGGTCACCAGGGTGCCACTGGAGTCGGTCGAGCCGTAAACCGAGCCTGAGACGGTCACGCCGTTCGACGTGGCCGCCAGGGATGCGCCGGTGGTCGACGTCGTGACGTAGAGGCCAGCATTTGCGACCGGATTGGTGTAGGTCGACGCGTAGACGGTCGCCGTCACGGTGGCGCCACTGCTCGTCACGCTGCTGAATGTGACGGTGCCAGCCGTGGGCACCTGGGTCGGAAGCGTCACGGGCGTGGTGAGCAGATAGGTCGAGCCCGACACGGTGCCATTGGTGGGTGTGATCAAACTTGCATAGGTGTTCTGGTAAACCGTTTGGGTCACTTGCAGTAGGAAGGCATCGGTGCCCGATCCAACGGTGGCGTCCCACGTGCCGCTGACGCCGTCGTATGTACTGGAGTAAACGGCACCTGTCGTCGTGTCGGTCAGGGTGACTGTTCCCGACGTGATCCCAGCGATCGTGAGATCCACGGCTGCCGCCGCTGCGGCGATGGCCGGTGCGGCACCCAGCAGTCCGAGAACCAGCACGATGCCAAGTGCGACGGTCCGCCGCAGCCAGACCCGTGGATGCCTGCGCACGCCATTCCAACTCCCTCGCGCGGTCTCGGGGCCCCAGCACGGGAAATGCCACCATTGCGCCTACTTCCACTGATGGACACGACTCGACAGGCGTGTAAAGGGGGCAGCGTCGGTGGTCCTGATGCACGTATAGCGCAGTGCGCCAGGTCTTTTCATTGCCGGGCGGCTTCAAGCGCGTTCGCAGGCCGTGAGCCACGAATGTGGCCAATACCACACAACGTGCCGTCGGCGGCGATCAACTGTCGTCTGAGCCCTTGCAGTGTGGGCCGCTATCGGTCTGCCCACTGCACGATCTCGACGACGGTACCTGCGGGGTCCGTCGTACGGGCGACCTTTGCGCCCCATGGCTCATCCTTGGGCTCTCCGTCGAAGCGGACGCCACGGGCGCGCAGCGTGGTGACGGCATCGGCCAGATCCGGCACATCGAAGTGGAGATTGAGGCCGCGGGTATGGCGGGAGGAGTCCGTCGCCGCATGCAGGGCGAGAACCGTTCCGCCCGTCCGGAACTGAACGAAGCTCGGACTCTCGTGCGCGACCTTCAGACCGAGTCCGTTCCGGTAAAAGCTCACGCACTCCGTAAAGTCCCCGACGAACAGGGTGATGTAGGACAGGTTCACCGCCAAGCCCCTTCCTGAAATTAGGTCAACCGCAGGATTCGACCGTCGCACCTCCGAAGTTGGGCGGCGCTGCACGATCACGCCCGACATCCCGAAACTGGCCCTGGGGAGCGATGGGTCATGGCCCGCGTCACCGTCGTCGGCATGGGCTACGTCGGGGTGGCCACCACCCTCGCCCTCGCCTGGATCGGCCACGAAACGTGCGGCGTGGAGGTTGACCCGAGCCGCCTCAGCCAACTTGAGCACGGCCAGGCCCCGTTCTTCGAGCCCGGCATCGAGGGCATGCTGGCGGCCCTTCGCCCGCGCCTGCACTTCACTGGGGATCTGGGCCGTGCCTGCCTGGACGCTGACGCCGTCTTCATCACCGTCGGCACGCCCTCGCGCCCCGACGGCTCCGCCGACCTGACCAGCCTGGAGCAGGTGGTGGCCGATCTCCGCAAGCACCTGCGCCGGCAAGACACGATCGTCGTCAACAAATCGACCGCACCTGTGGGCACCCTCGACCGCCTGGCTACCCACCTCCCCGGGACGCCGCTGGCAGCCAATCCCGAGTTTCTGCGCCAGGGCCAGGCGATCCTCGATACGCTCTACCCGGACCGCATCGTGGTTGGCACGCGGGACGCCGGCGCCGGGGAGCGCCTGCGTAAGATCTACCAGCCCATCGTGGATGGTTCGCTCACTCCACCGCCCGGCATGAAACGGCCGGTCCGGGCAGAACCCCCCTTCCTGCTCATGGATCCGAACAGCGCCGAACTGGCCAAGTACGCGGCCAACGCCTTCCTGGCCCTGAAGATCAGCTTCATCAACGAGATCGCCAACGTCTGCGACGGCGTCGGGGCCGACATCGACCGCGTGGCGGATGTCATCGGCCGTGACCCGCGAATTGGCCGGCAATACCTGCGGGCCGGCATCGGCTACGGGGGATCCTGCTTTCCCAAGGACACCCGCGCCCTGCACGCCATCGCCGGGGATAGCGGCTACCCATTCCAGCTGCTCAGGGCCGTGATCGAGGTGAATCAGCTGCAGGCGGCGCGCGTGGCGGTCCGGCTCGAGCAGGCGCTTGGCGGTAGCCTGGATGGAAGGTGCCTGGCCGTGCTCGGCCTGACCTTCAAACCCGGGACCGACGACCTGCGCGAGAGCCCCAGCCTGGCCATCATCGGCGACCTGGTGGCGCGCGGCGCCCACGTGCGGGTGCACGACCCCGTGGCCCTTGACCATGCGCACCTGCCGGAGGGGGCGGAGCCTGCCGCGGGCGTGAGGGCGGCTGTTGCCGGCGCGGACGCTGTCCTCGTGCTGACGGAGTGGCCAGAGTACGTGGCGCTATCCGAAGCCGACCTGGCGGGAATGCGGGGCGGGCTGATCTACGACGGGCGCAATGCCCTCGACCCGGCACGGTTTCCCCACATGGTTTACGTGGGCGTCGGCCGGTCAGCCACCGCCCTGGGCCAGGCGGAGGCAGCGGCAGCGCGCGAGAAGGCCTAAGTCCGACTCCTGGCCAGCACGCCCTCGATGACGTGGTCGAAGTCCGCCAGCATCCGCTCGCGGCTGAAGCGCTCCCGGGCCCACGCCCGCCCTGCCTGAGCCAGGCCGGCGGCAGCCTCGGGATTGCCCAACAAGCTCCCAATGGCGGCCGCCAGAGCGCCGGCATCCCCAGGGGGCGTCAGGCGTCCCGTCGCGCCATCGCTGACGATCTCGCGCACCCCGCCGGCATCGGCAGCCACCACCGGCCTGCCGCTGAGCATCCCCTCGACCACCATGCGCCCGAAGGGCTCCGGGGCAACCGCTGTATGCACCACGATGTCCGTGGCAGCCATCACCAGGGGGATGTCCCGCCGGAAGCCCAGGAAGTGGACGCGATCGGCCAACCCGAGGCGGTCGCACTGGACCCGCAGGGACGCCGCGTAGGCATCCTCGCCGAAGAGGGCCTCCCCCACGATGGCCGCGTGGACACCGGGGAGCTGGACCAGGGCGTCCAGCAGCACATGCTGGCCCTTCCAGGGCGCCAGGCGGCTGAATGAGCCCACAAGGGGCCCATCGGGCAGTCCGGTTCGCCGGCGAGCTTCAGCGACGTCCATATCGGGAAAGTCCTCGGGCTCGATGCCGTTGTAAACGACGGAGACCAGCCCTGCCCGCCCGCCGGAGGCGATGAATGCATCCGCCGTGGCCTGCGAGTTGCAGATGACGCGGGCAGCCAGGGCGTTGGCCAACCGCACGACCACAAGGCGGCCCGTACGGCTGAAGTGTTCGGCCGTGAGCATGTCACGCAGGTGCCAGACGACTGGCCGGCGGGCCATGCGGGCGGCCAGGGCACCAACGACGAAGGCCTTTTGGGAGTTGCAGTGGACCAGGTGGTGGGCGCGGGCGCGCTGCGCCAGGCGCCGAGCCTCCCGTAGCACCGACGTGGCAGCCATCAATCCCCTGAGCCCATCGGAGCGGCGAACTCCGCGCAACCGCGCGTCCGCCGCCATGACGTGGACGAGTAGGCCGGCCTGCTCGAGCGCCAGCCGGAAGGGGCCGTCGGAAAAGAGGACGACCTCAGACTGTCCGCGGTAGTGACCGGCCACGTCGAGCAGGGATAGTTCCGCCCCGCCCAGCACGCCCGCATGATCGAGGAAGAGTAACGAGCGCGAGGTCAACGGGGCACCGGCCGGACCCAGTCAGGCACCGCGTACACGACGATGCCTTCGCGAGCGATTTCCCCGACGATGCTCAACTCCTGAGCCCGTCGCCGATACTCCTCCGGCGTCAGGCCAATCAGGTCGGCCCCAAGGCGCGAGGCCTGGGCCCATTCAGCGAAGAGGCGTTCGAGCCGTGTCAGGTGGGGCACACCTTCCCAATCAGCGCTCACCACCAGGAGGTCAACGTCACTCGACTCAAGCCAGTCGCCACGGGCACGACTGCCGAACAGGATGACCGCACTGACGTTCAGCCGCCCGCAGATGCGCTGAACGAAGGACTGAACGCCGGGCTCAACGGACTCAGCGCCCCTGGAGATCAAGGATCATCACCTGGGCTCGTCTCACGGGAAGGCCA
>DATLTP010000030.1:0-8311 GCA_035533535.1 Bacillota bacterium
CCGGGCGACTGAAGCCGTAATGGGCCCGCGCCTGGGCGAAAAGGCGTGCGCGCTTGGTCTTGTCGTGGCGGGTCTTGCGGGCCGCGTGCCAAGTGCGGGACTGCCGGAGCAGGTCCAGGCGGCGCTTCATTTCCCCGAGGAGCACGTTGTAGACGCGGCGAGCCGCCTCGAAGCGGGCATCCAACAGCTGCGCTTGGTGCGGGGTGACCTGCAGGCGCGTTCGGCCGGTGAAGCGTGGGCTCATGTCAAGCACCGCATACGGGAACACATGTTCCTTGTAAACAGTCACCGAAGACCTTGATCCGATGAATTGAGGCAGATTGTTTCCTGACGGGTCCTAACCGGCGCACCGCATCACGGGTGGCGGCCCCGTGCCCGCTCGAACCCACGATCACCCGGCCGACGACAACAGGCGCCCCGTCAGCCGCCCGGCGACGCGGATGGGGGCGGCGGGTTCAGCCGCTGCCAGCTCTGGCCGCCGTCCAGCGTCCGCCAGAGCGTGCTGGCTGCCTGCGCCGCCGTGATCGCCCAGCCGTGCGCCGCGTCCACGAAGTCGACAGACACGAGCCCCGCCGCCGGCACGGCCGCCCCCACTGGCGACCAGACACCCGACGCCAGGTCCCCGTGGCAGATCCGCGACGCGCCACAGATGGCGTACACGCCACCGCCTAGGGCTTCAACCGGATGGGGCGCCGGGACGGCAAGGGGCGGTAGGGCCACCTGCCAATGCTGGCCACCATCCGCCGTCATGTCGTACCAGAGCCAGCCGTTCCCCGCCGACAGCGCCACCCCGCCGTGCCCGCCGGCCCCCCAGGTCGGCGCCTCGGTCACGACCGCTTGACCGGTAAACTGCGACGGCGCCGGCAGGGACACCGTCCGCCAGGCGCCACCACCGGGCGCCAGGCGCCACAGCTGCGCCCCATCGGCCTGGCTGCTCGACTGCCCCCCGACCCATGCGGTGCCATCGGGTGCCAGGCTCAACGCGGGTGCGCCCACGCCCGGCGGCAGCGGGCCGGCCATCCGCCAGCTCGCGCCGGTATCCGCCGTCGTCCAGAGGCCGCTCTGCAGCAGCAGCCCAGCGCTTTCCGGCCCACCGGCGGCCAGCGGTGCCGCCGCTCCCTGCGCCGGCGGCGCGTCCATCACGGCTGGCGGCCCCCACGTGGCGCCCGCCGTGCCCGTGCGATACATGGCAGCGTCCAGCATCCAGCCGAACGGCCGCACCATCACCCAGGCCACTCCCGGCGCCGGCCACGACCAGGCGAGCCCGCCGCGCTGCGAGATGCCGGCCGGGCCGAGGTCGGTGAAGTGGCCGCCGCCGTCGGTCGTGCGGTAAAGGAGCTGGTAAGGCGGCGTGTTGGCGACAAGCCAGCCCACCGAGGGCGTGTCGAAGTGGGTGGCGACCGGACCCGGCAGGCCCAGGCTGGGCGCGGCGGCCGTTGGCAGCAGGCTGCTGGGCGCGACGGACAGGAGCGGCCCCGAGGCGCCAAGCATGCGCTTGACGTAGACGGCCAGCAGCTGGCTCGTCCCCCAGGCCAGGTCCGTCTGCGACTCCGGCGCGCTCAGGTACTGCTCACGGCCCTGGGGGTCGATCAGGTAGATGAGCTGCGAGTGGCCGACCATGCCGTTGGTGGGCACGGAGACCTCAATGTCGTAGGACTTCCACACCTGCTGAAGCGTCCGTAGCGAGCTTGAGGTCGCGAACGTCCAATTGGACAGGCCGTCGAGGTGCTCCCGGCGGTTGAAGGCCTGGAGGTCCGCCTCGCTGTGGTAGAGCGGGTTGGCGTCAACGGCCAGCAGGACGACCTTCGCGCTGAGCTCCGGCCCCAGCAGGCGGTTGACGTCGGCCATCTCCTGGGCCTCCAGCGGGCACTCCAGCCAGCAAACCGGGTCAAGGCCCGTGAGCACGACAACCTTGCCGCGGAAGTCAGACAGGCTGACCGCCCTGCCCCGCTGGTCGACCAGGTGGAAGTCGGGCGCCGGCGTGCCGCCGAGCGGCGTCATTCCGTCGGCCGCCAATGCGGCCGCCCCGGCGGTCGAAAGCTGGCCGGACGGCTGGCTCCGGACGTACCGGAGGGCTCCCAGCAGCGCCACGACCAGGACGGCGGCGCCGGCCGCCACCAATGGCCAGTGGCGCTTCACCGCGCCTCGGCGGCGGCCGGATGACGGGCGGGGGCCACCGCCTCAGCGCCCCGGACGAACACGCCAAGGGTCAGCAGCATGATGGCGCCCGTGTTCGGGTCGGTGCCCATGCCGCCCAGAACGCCGAACTCCTGGCCGAAGTACCACGCGAGGGCGACCCAGAGGGCCGTCAACAGCCAGAGGACACGGCTGCCCGGCCGCACCAGCCAGGCCACGCCCAGGACGGCAAGCACCACGACCAACGCGGCGTTCCAGAGAGACGGATTCGCCTGGAGGGCCGCGCCGAAAGCAGCGACGGGCAGGGCCAACGGGGCTGGCTGCGGCATCTGGCTCATCCCGGTCACGAAGCCCGACAGCGCGTCCGACTGCCAGAAGCCGGCCGCCGGCCAGGCCTGCAGCAGGGCATTCAGCAAGAGGACGGCGGCAATGACGCGTCCGGCCGCCCGGTGCAGGAAACCCGACTGCCACGCTTTGGCCGGCAACAGGGCCGCCCCAGCGGCAATGACGTAGATCAACACAGAGCCCGGGGCGCCGCTCAGCCAGCCGCCGCCCACGAAGATGCCGCCCATGGCTTCGCCGAAGATCCACACGATGAGGCCCCATGCGATGGACGTCCAAAGGGCGGTCCGGCGCAGCTGACCGTCTCGGCCGAGCAGGAGCGCCAGGCCGATCCCGAGTTGGATGAAGGTGGCGAAAACATTGGCGGAGATCGGGTTGATGCCCCAAACCTGGACCCCAAACCGCAGCAGGTCCGCGAGCGGTCCTGGTTCCCCAGCCATCAGCGGGGCCACGACGCCGCTCAGGAAGCGCGTCACCATGAGTGGCTGCGTCTGCAGGAGCCCGTCAAGCGCCCATAAAACCCCGAGGCCCCTGATGAGCAGGGCCCGTTCCGAGATCACGGGGGCGCGCTCGGACGGCCGGCGCGGCCAGAAGCGGTACGCCAGCGCGACCAGCACCGCCAGCACGAGACCGGTGACCACAAGCTGGCGGTAGAAGATCGCCACCGCCACGGCAGGCGGCAGGGGCGGCATCTGCATCTGGGCCAGGTTGGGCATCGGCTCGTCCCCCCTTTGCTAAACACGTTGTACCCTGTCCAATGAATCACATTCAATCACCCGGCCGTGGTAGCCGGAATTGGCCGCACGCGGGCAACCGCCGCGCGGGCACGTGGCTTGAGCTGGGGGTGGCGGGCTCGGGGCTGCGGCGGGTCCAGCACCCTTGGCCATGAGCACTGCGTGATGCGCCCGGGCGACAGGTGCTGGGTGCTGATGGCCTCGCGAAGGCGGCGGCGTACGCCGCCGCCCCCAAATCAGGCTTCCTGGGCGGCTTCCCGGTGGTGGCTCGACAGCTGGACATAGTGGTCCGCGCCCGCCACCGTGCGCGCGGCTTCCTCCGGGCGCAGCGGCCGGACCACCCGCGCTGGGACGCCCATGGCCAGCATGCCGTCCGGAACCTCGGCACCCTCCGGCAACAGGGCGCCGGCGGCCAGGATCGCGCCCTTGCCAACTCGGCTGCCGTTCAGCGCCGTGGCCCCCATCCCGATCATGGCGCCGTCCTCGATGGTGCAGCCATGCAGGATCGCGTTGTGGCCGACCGTGACGCGGCGGCCGACCATGCAGGGGAACCCGGCGTCGACGTGGATCACGCATCCATCCTGGACGTTGCTCTCCGGGCCGATGGCGATGTCATCGACGTCGCCGCGCAGGACGGCGTTGTACCATACGCTGGCCATCTTGCCGAGGCGCACGCGGCCAAGCACGCGCGCCCCGGGGGCGATGAAGGCGTCCCCGGCCACCTCCGGGGCGTGCTCGCCCAGCCTGTAGGCAGGCACCGAGCGGATCCCTCCCGCCCCGCGACTTCGGGGGCGGGCGCGCCGCCCCCTGCCCTACTCCCCCATGTGCCGGGCCAGGAACCCCGCGGCCGACTGCGTCAGCTTGGTTTCCAGGTCGCCGACGCTCTTGCCGGCGTCCGTCGTGGCCAGCACCACCGTGCCGACCGGGTCGCCGCCGACCACGATGGGGGCGATCACCTCCGAGGTGAAGGCATGGTCGACGCCCTCGGCGATCACGTTGCCGGCCTGGGTGTGCTCGCGGGCCGTGAAGACCACTGTCTCCCGGTTGTCCATCGCCCGGTAGACGGCCGGGCCGATGCGCCGGCCAACGAAGTCGCGCTCGGTGCCGCCGGCCACGGTGACCACGGTGTCGCGGTCCGTCAACAGGGCCAGGAGCCCGGTGCTCTCGTGCAGGGCGTTGACGATGCCCTGCCCGAACGTGCCGAGGTCGGCTATTGCCGAGTACTTCTTGAGGATGACCTCGCCGTTCTTGTCGACGAAGATCTCCAGCGGGTCGCCGTCCCGGATGTTCATGTCCCGCCGGATCTCAATGGGGATCACGATCCGGCCGAGGTCGTCGATGCGCCGCACGATGCCCGTCGCCTTCATGGGGTCTGCCCCCTCCGCGGCCGCCCTCGGTCCTGGGCCGCAGCCCGCTGGCGGCGCCTTGCTGCTGGCGGCCGGCCGGGCTCCGAGCCGGGACCGGTCCCGCGACGCCGCAGTTGGGCCAAAGCGATGCGGCGCCGGGACCGATGGCGGTGTTGGCGGTAGTATGGCGCCACCCCGTCGCCGTTCATGCGAGGGCCGCTCAGGCTGGCAAACAGAAGCGACAAAATGCGGCGAATATGGGAAATCGCACAGAGGGTTGCCACAGGGAGCGTCCCCGGTGAAGCCGGGGACAAAAGACCCACGCGCCACCGCCCGCGTCGAGACGGCAACGCTCGTCGGCGCGACGCCGCCCGTGCCGAGGGGGGCGTTGGCGGTGCGAAAAAGGCCGGTCACAAAGGACCGGCCTCTCCGAAGGCCTCGCGGTACGTTTCTTCCGATACGACCGTCCGGCCTCGCACCCATGTTGCCCGCGGCCGGGGTGGTCTATTCCTGCCTACCATCCAGATGCGAGAGGTAGAAAGCGACCAGCTCTTCCAGGATCTCGTCGCGCTCGCAGCGCGTGATGAGGCTGCGCGCTCCCGCGTGGGCCGTGATGTAGGCCGGCTCGCCGGAGAGAAGGTAGTGGGCGATCTGGCGAATCGGGTCGTATCCCTTTTCCTGCAGGGCATGGTGGACGGCCACCAGGACGTCGCGGGGCGAGGGCTGGCGATCGCTCTTGCCCGGCAGGATGCGGGTGTACTGGCCTTCGTCGCCATCGACCCGGCGTCCCTCGCCAGCACGCTGGTTCTCGATCAAGCGGCGCACCTCCCTGGGCGGCCGGCGCCGTCGGGCAGCCGGCTTTGTCCACTGCCACAATACGCCTGAATTCTTTTCGACACATGAAGGTGCCATCCCTACCACCGCCATCATGTGTGGCGGCGGCCGGACATGCAACCGCCCCCCCCGGCGTTTGCCGGTGGGGGCGGCGCAGGGACTGCAGCTGCTGGGAGCTTAGCGCGTGAAGGTGCCGCCGGTGCGGCCAGCCAGGTGCTGCTCGGCCTCCTCGATCATGCGGCGAACCATGTGACCGCCAACCGCGCCGCACTGACGCGCCGGCAGCTCGCCCCAGTAACCATCCTGCGGCGGGTTGACACCGATCTCATGCGCAACCTCGTACTTGAGCTGATCGAGCGCCTGCTCGGCGCCCCGCACCAGCGCGCGGTTGCTCTGCGAACCCTGAGCCATGACATCCACCTCCTGCCCGAACGAGTCGTTCGTAGTATGGTGGCGCGCTCAGGGCTTATGAGCGTCAAATCCGACACAGACTGCCAGGGAATGGCTCGCGCTCCACGCGAGCCATTCCGGTGTGGCGGGTGCAGTTCAGGTGGAGGTCAAGCGCCAGGCGCTGGGCATCCGCGACGTCGGGCGGGCGCGGCACGGGGCGCCGGCTCGCTGCCGCTGGGCTCGCACCACGCGGCGGGCGCCATCCGCTCCAAGCGGCCGGGCGCCTGAGGGTCGATGCCCTACGCGCTCCGCCGCTCCTTGGCCGCCGCGGCGATCACCGCGCTCACGATGGCGGCGCCCTGGCGGGCCTGGGCCTCGTCGATCACCAGCGGGGGCAGCAGGCGAATCACGTTGCCAGCGGTGCAGTTGATCAACAGGCCCTGGGCACGGCACTGCTCCACCAGCTCGCGGCCTGGGAAGTCCAGTTCGATGCCGATCATCAGGCCGATGGCACGGATCTCGCGCACCGCGGAGACGCCCGCCAGCCCCTTCTTGAGCTCCTCGACCAGAACGGCGCCCATCCGCTCGGCACGGGCCGGCAGATCCTCGCCCACCAGCACGTCCAGGGTCGCCAGGGCAGCAGCGCAAACCAGCGGCCCGCCGCCGAAGGTCGTGCCATGGTCCCCCGGCTTCAGCACGTCGCCCCACTGCCCCCGGCCGATGACGGCGCCGATGGGCAGGCCGCCGCCCAGGGCCTTCGCAAGCGTCATCACGTCGGGCTGCACCCCATAGCGCTGGTGCGCGAACAAGGCACCCGCGCGGCCCAGGCCGCACTGGATCTCGTCAAAGATCAGGCAGATGTCCTGCTTGTCGGCGATCTCGCGCAGTCCGCGCAGGAAGGCGGCGTCGGCCGGATGCACGCCACCCTCACCCTGGATGGGCTCGACGATGATCGCGGCAGTTGCGGGGCCGACGGCCTCGCGGACTGCCCCCAGGTCATTGAACGGCAGCACCTTGAAGCCCTCGGGCATGGGGCCGAAGCCCTCCTGGTAGTGCGGTTCCGCTGTAGCCGCGAGCGACCCGTAGGTGCGGCCGTGGAAGCTGTTCGTGAAGGAGATGACCTCGAACCGCTCCGGATGGCCCGCTTTCGCGGCCCGCTTCCGCGCCAGCTTGATGGCGGCCTCGTTGGCCTCCGTGCCGCTGTTGCAAAAAAAGGCGCGACCCGGGAAGCTGAGCTCCACCAGCCTCTTGCCCAGCGCCGGCTGGTACTCGTTGTAATACAGGTTGCTGGTGTGCGAGATCAGGCCGACCTGCTCGCGCACGGCGGCAGCCACGGCGGGGTGGGCGTGGCCGATGTTCAGGACGCTGATCCCGGCCAGGAAGTCGAGGTACCGCTTGCCCTCGGTGTCCCAGACCCAGGCGCCGTCGCCCCGGGCCAGCACCATCGGCGCGCGACCGTAGTTCTGCATCATGAAGCCCTTGTCGTCCGCCATGGCGTCCGCCATAAGAACCGCCCCCTATGCCACGAATCGAGTGCCGTGCCCAGCGCCAGCGATGGCGCCAGCGACTGCACCCGGCATGCTCCCGTCCACGATGGTGGCGTGTTGCACCCCACCCGCCAAAGCCCGCAGGCAGGCCTGCACCTTCGGCACCATGCCGCCCCGAATCACACCGGAGGCGATCAGCGCCTCCGTCTCCGCCGGGGTGCAGCGCTCCAGCGCGCGCCCGTCCACGAGAACCCCTGGCACGTCGCTCGCCAGAATGAGTGCCGTGGCGCCCAGCGCCACGGCCAGATCCGCCGCAGCGTCGTCACCGTTGATGTTGAATGTCAGACCACCCGGACCGGGGGCGATGGGCGCCACCAGCGGCAGGATCCCGCCCGCCCAGAGCGCCTCCAACACCGCAGGGTTCACCGCGCCGACCCGGCCGACCTGCCCAAGGGCGGGGTCCAGCGGTTCTGCGGCGAAGAAGCCGGCGTCCTTACCACAGAGGGACACGGCGGGCAGCCCGCGGTCGGCGAAGGCCTGGGCCAGGGCACGACCCACGCGGCCCGTGAGCACCATCTCGGCCACATCCGCGGTATCCGGATCGGTCACGCGGCGGCCACCCACGAACTTGGTCTCCACGCCGAGGCGCGACGACCAATGGGTGATCTCCGCACCACCGCCGTGCACGACCAGCAGCTGCTTTTCGTGCAGCGCAGCGATGTCCACCACCGCCGGATCGGCGCCGCCCTGGATGGCGGCGCCCCCAATCTTAACGACGGTCAGCATAGACGGTCGGCCTCCACACCAGGGCCTCGCTGCCCCGGCTCTCTGGGGTGAATCCGTACTCCTTGTAGAGGGGTTGCCCCGCCGGCGTGGCCACCAGCGTGACCAGGCTGTGACCGGAGAGCGGGCGCAGCAACTCCTCGAAGATGCGGCGGCCGATGCCCTGGCGCTGGTAGGGCGGCAGGACGACCATGTCCCAGATGCTGGCGTACAGCACGCCGTCGCTCATGCAGCGGCCCATGCCGATCAGGGTGCCGTC
>DATLTP010000031.1:0-6471 GCA_035533535.1 Bacillota bacterium
TCCGGCTCCAGCACGCTGCCCGCGGCCGCCGGCGCATCCGTGCTGGCCACCAGGCCCCCTGCAGGCTCGGCCGTGGGAGGACCTCCCCTCCGCTTCGGCGCCCGCGGCGGGGCCGCCTGGGCTGGGTGGTGGCCGGCGCCCCTGGGCACCTGGCCCCCCGGCCGCAGGGCCTCCTCCCGGCGCCAGGCGACCGCGGCCCTGACCAGGTGGATGCCCGTCACCTGGATGGCGCCCGCCACCGGCACCCCCAGAAGCAGCCCCGGCAGGCCGGCCAGCTCGCCCCCGGCCAGCAGGGCGAACACGATCGTCAGCGGGTGCAGGCCCGTGGCGTGGCCCACGATGTACGGGTGTACCACCGCGCTCTCGATCTGCTGGATGATGGCGTAGGCCGAGCCCACTTCGAGCAGCAGTCGCCACGAGTGGGCGCCGGCCAGGGCCAAACCCGGCAGGGCGCCGACGAACGGGCCGAAGTAGGGCACGAGCTCGCCGAGGCCCGCCAGGACCCCCAGGGTCATCGCGTACTGCATGTGCAGCAGCAGCATGGCGACCGCCACCAGCGCGCCGATCGACGCCGCCGTCAGCAGCTGGCCGCGCACGAACCCGGACAGCATCCCGTCGAGGTCGCGGAGGTACGCCAAAAAGGCCGGCCGGCCCCGCGGCGGCACCGCCGTCATCAGCCGCGCGTGAAAGCGCGGCAGGTCGGCCAGGATGTAGTAGCCGAGGAACGGCGCCAGGAGCAGGGAGAGGAACCCTCCGACCACGGCCAGCAGCCCGGAGGTGGCCGAGCGGATGGCCGCCTCGCCGCGGCTCTGCAGGTGGGCGACGCCGGTCTGCACGGCCGACAGCACCGGCGCCGGCAGTCGGCCGCCCCCCTCCCGCAGCTGGCGGGCCAGCGCATCCGCCCGGACTGCGTACCCGGGCAGCAGGTCGCCGAGGTCGGTGAGCTCGCGCACCAGGTCCGGCACCACGACCGTGACGGCGAGGCCGGCCAGCAGCCCGATCAGCGCATAGCTGACCAGGATCGCCCACGGCCGGCCGAGGCCGCGGACGTGCAGGGCCCGGACGATGGGCTCGACCAGGTAGACGAGGACGCCCGCCAGGATGAAGGGAACCAGGACGGCGCGCACGTGCACCAGCAGCCAGACGGCCATGGCCACGGCCACCAGGCCGACCGCGAGCACGGCGCGGCGGGCGCCCGTCTCACTCATGGCCCCACGTGCCGCCGGCTCAGAACTGGACGGCCCGCCCGACTACCCGCAGGCGGCCGCGCGCCTTTTGCTCCACCCGGCGCCGCATCGCGTCCAGGCCGGAGCTCCGGGGCTGCGACATGCCGAAATAGAGCACCAGTGTAGCGGCGCAGAGGCTCCCAACGGCCACACCCGGCCAAAAGCCCTTCACGCGTATCCCTCCCCCGGCTGCTCGGATGCCGCGCCCCCATCGGCGCCGACGGGCGTCAGCACGCCGTCCAGGTCGACGGAGAAGGCGCGCAGCTCCCCGGCCTCGTGGGCGACCTCGACAAAGCAGTTCCAGCAGTAGTAGTGGTCCGGGGCGATCCGCCCCAGGTCGCGGCCACCGCAGATGGGACACGTCATTGCAGGCCATCCCCCTCACCCGGCCGGCTCACGGCCAGCGCCCGGCCCCGCGGCAGCACCACGGCGTGCGGCCGCCACCGCAGTCCCGCCTCCGCCGCCAGGTAGCCCTGGCCCTGCAGCAGGTCGTGGATCAGGCCACCGGAGACCAGAAACCCCAGCACCCGGCCCGTCTCCCCGTCGAACACGAGGTCGTCGATGACCCCGACCTCCTGCCCGTCCGCTGACAGGACGCGCCGGCCCACCACCTCGGCGGTGCGGCGCCGCACCTCCCGCAGCCGCGGCCCCTCCCCCGTGGGCAGCACCACCGGGTTCTTCAGCATCACAGCTGAGCACCCGATGGTCGCGACCTCCTCGAAGGGCACCACCCGGCGCCGGCGTCCCCGGGGCTCCAGCAGGAGCCCGATGACATGCGCGGCCTCGCGCGAGCAGAGCACCTCCGCCACCCGCCCAACCTCGGCGCCGGTCGCCTCCGCGTAGGCGGGCAGACCGACGACATCACGGCGGGCGACCGGCACGGCGGCACCTCCGGCGAGCGTATGGGCGCGCGGGGTTCTCCCGCGCGACACCAGTTATAGGTTGTACCGGAGCAGGTAGGTTGATACAGGCGGGCTGCTTGCGGGTCTGGGGCGGCGGCGTATCAGCCGCCGCGCACGAACTGTTCTGCGTAGTGCTTTGGATTGAGACCCTCGCCCGTCGCGCGGCGCAGCAGCTCATCCCACGGCCAGCGGGCGCCCGGGGCGAAGACCCGCTCCCGCAGCCAGGCGCCGACCTCCGGGCGCCCGACCAGGGGGGCGCCGAGCGCCGCCAGCAGCTGCGAGGCGGTCAGCTCGCCCAGCAGGTAGTTCTGGTAGTAGACCGGCACGGTGGCGATGTGGATCTTGGCCGCCCAATCCGGGGCGTGGCGGCCCTCGGGCCGCGGCACGGCCTGCAGGTCCTCCACCAGGTCCCACCACAGGCTGTCGAGGTCGGCCTCCGGGTCGCCGTAAAGGGCCTGCTCGAAGCGGACCATGACCAGGCCCCAGCGGGCGAAGATGAGCTGGCCCAGGCGCAGGTGCTCGGCCAGGGCGGAAGCGGCCGCCTCCGCCTGCGCCGCCGGCACGCCGACGACTTCGTGCAGGAAGGCGGCGTCCTTGCTCTGGCGGCCCATGAGCATGGCCACCGCCTCAGTCGTGCTGATGTGGGCGGGGGTGCGCAGCATCCAGGGCAGGGCCGGATCGTGGCCGCGGTCGTACACCGCGTGGCCGAGCTCATGCAGGGCGGTGCTTGCCCAGCGCTCGCCCGGCGCCATGTTGAGCAGCACGCGCACGTCGCCGTCGCGGTCGATGTCGATGCAGTAGGCGTGCTGCTGCTTGCCGGGACGCTCCTGGACGTCGCTCCGCGCGAGGACGGGCTCGCAGTCGAGCCCGACGCCCTGGTAGAAGCGGCGCGCCAATGTAATGCCGTCATGACCCGCGAAGAGCCCATCGATGTCGACATCGCCGGAGGGCGGCGCCTCCTGGAAGAAGGGGTCGGAATAGTGCCATGGCCGCATGGATTGGGGCGCGACGCTATAGCGCCGCGCTAAATCGGCGTCCAGGGCGGACTTGGCCTGGAGGAAGGGCTGGCGGGTCCGGCGCTCGAGGTCGTCCAGGAGGTCGAGCAGCGGCCCGCTCTCCAGCTCCTGCAGGCGGAGGGCCAGGTCGAAGTGGTTTTCGCCCCCGGCCTGGCGGGCGGCCTGGTTGCGGAGGCGGGCCAGCTCGCGGATCCTGGGGGCGGCCTGCGCGCCGATCTGCTTGCTGGCCTCCCAGGCGCGGCGGCGGCGGCCCTCATCGGTGTCGCGCTCCAGGACCTGGCGCAGCTCGTTATCCGAGGCGGCATGGCCGTCGAGGTCGGCCCGAAAGCGGGTGAACAGGCCCTCCAGCTCAGATTCCGCGGCCACGATGGCCTCCAGGAGATTGGCGTCGGCCTGGTAGCCCTGGTAGGCCAGGCGCAGCAGGACCATCTGGCGGTCCAGGAGCAGATCGTCCGTCGCCTCGCTCCTCCTCAGGAAGTCGTACTCCCGCCGGTCGCTCAGGCGGCGGGCCGTCTCCTGGCGGATGGCCGCGTACCGGGCCTCGGCGGCCTCGCCGCCGCCGGTGGTCGCTTCCCAGTAGGCCAGGGCGCCCGTCCGCTCCAGGTGCTGAAGCTCGGGCACGACCCTGTCAATGAACGCCCGCTGCTCGCCTTCGGTCGGCATGTCTGCGGCTACCCCTCCACGTGGTCGATCACGGCGCCACCCAGTACATCGTCCCCATCGTAGAAGACGACCGCCTGGCCGGGCGTCACGGCGCGGGCGGGCTCCAGGAAGCGGACGCGCACCTGGCCGCCGGCGAGCGGCGCGATCTCGGCAGGGATCTCCGCGCCGCTGGAGCGCACACGCGCGCTCACCCGCAGCGTCTCCTGGAGGTCGTCGATGGCCAGCCAATTGGGCTCGATCGCGACGCAGGCCTCGGTGAAGACGTCCTCGGGCCCGCCGACGATGACCGCGTTGCGGTCGGGGTCGAGGGCGATCACGTAGCGCGCCGGCCCGCCGTCCAGGCCAAGGCCGCGGCGCTGGCCGACGGTGTACGCGGGCAGGCCGCGGTGGGTGCCGAGGGCGTTGCCCTGCGTGTCCAGGATGGGCCCCGGGCGGAAGGCATCGGGCCGGGAGGCCGCCACGACGCTGGTGTAGCCTTCTTCGCCGACGAAGCAGATATCGACCGAGTCCGGCTTGTCGGCGACCGCCAGGCCAAGGCGGCGGGCCTCCGCGCGCGTCTCCTCCTTGGACTGCTCCCCGACCGGGAAGAGCAGGCGCGGCAGCAGGTCGCGGCGGATCGGGTACAGGACGTACGACTGGTCCTTGCGGGGGTCGGCGGCGCGCCGGAGCCTGGGGCGCCCGTCCCCCGCCGTGCCCAGCCGCGCGTAATGCCCCGTCGCCAGGAAGTCGGCGTCGAGGGCATCGGCCTTTTCCCAGAGGGCGCGAAACTTCACGTGCTCATTGCAGGCGATGCAGGGGTTCGGGGTCCGCCCGCGCGCGTAGGCGTCCGTGAAGGCGTCGATGACGTGGCGCTGGAAGACCTCGCGCATGTTGAAGACGTAGTACGGGATGCCAAGCACGCTGGCCACGGCCCGCGCGTCGCTGACGGCGCCGAGCCCGCAGCAGCCGCCGTGGCGGTCCTGGCGGGCGGCGCCCTCCTCAGGCCAGACCTGCATGGTGACGCCGATGACCTCATGGCCGGCCTCCAGAAGGAGACCCGCCGCCACCGAGGAGTCGACGCCACCGGACATGGCCACCAGTACGCGCGCCAAATCAGCCTGCGCTCCCTTCGCGCGGGGGCACCAACTCTAAGGATAGCCGCTCGGTGGGGCGCGCGCTCAGGCCCGGGCCACCTGCTTACGCCGCAGGCGCGCCACCGTGTCGCGCAGCACGGCCGCAACGAAGTCCACGTCCTCCACGGTCGTTGGCGCACCGAACGCCAGACGGACCGCGGTCAGGGCCACCTCCTGCGGGAGGCCCATCGCCACGAGCACGTGCGACGGCTCGGGGGCGCCTGACGTGCAGGCCGACCCGCTGGCGGCGGCCACGCCGGCCAGGTCCAGCGCCGCCAGCAGGGCCTGGCCGTCGACGCCAGGGAAGAGGTAGCTGCAAAGTCCCGGCAGGCGGTGGACCGGATCGCCGGTGGCCTCGCCGAAATCCACCTGTGCCGCCAGCCGCTGCGACAGCGTCCGCAGGTGCGCGGCCCGCTCCTCAAGTCCGGCACGGGCCAGGGCCGCCGCGCGGCCGAAGCCCACGATGCCGGGCACGTTCTCGGTCCCCGGCCGCCACCGGCGCTCCTGGCCGCCGCCGTGGACGAGCGGCTCGAGCTCGACCCCCGCGCGCACGTAGAGGGCGCCGATGCCCTTCGGCCCGTAGATCTTGTGGGCGGTCAGCGTCAGCAGGTCGACGTCGAGGGCGCCGACATCGACGGGCATCTTGCCGACGGCCTGGACCGCGTCGGTGTGGCAGAGCACGCCATTGGCGCGGCAGATGGCGGCGATCTCCGCCACCGGCTCGATGGTCGCCACTTCATTGTTGGCCAGCATGACGCTGACGATGGCGGTGTGCGGGCGCAGGGCCGCCCTGACCTGTTCCGGGTCGAGCCGCCCAAGGCGGTCCACCGGCACCACAGTCAGCTCGCAGCCCTGGCGGGCCAGGGCTTGGCAGGCGTCGAGGACGGCGTGGTGCTCCACGGCTGAGCAGATGAGGTGCACGGGGCGGCCCATGGCCGCCCCGAACAAAGCCAGGTTGTCGGCCTCGGTGCCGCCGCTCGTGAACACGATCTCGGCCGGCTTACAGCCGATCAGCGCGGCCACCTCGCGGCGCGCCGCCTCCACCGCCGCACGTGCCTGCCGGCCCTCAGCGTGCAGGCTCGACGGATTGCCGGCGGGGGCAGCCATCATGGCGGCGGCCACGTCCGGATGGATGGGCGTGGTCGCCGCGTAGTCGCAATACACCCGGCGCACGGGCGCCACCTCTCCAGGCCGCGCGTGACGCGCTAGATGTAGTACATCAGCTGCTTATCCGAGTGGCGCTTGCTCTCCTCGACCAGGTCGGCGAGGGTGATGTTGTCCACGACCTCTTCGATCGACTTGCGGACCTTGATCCACACGTCGCGGTCGGGGCACGTCTCCGGGTTCTGGCAGCACTTGCCCGGCAGCTCGAACGTCTCCAACGCGCATTCGGTCGGCGAGACAGGCCCCTCGAGCACGCGCAGGATGTCGCCCACGGTGATCTCGCCGGGGTCGCGGGCCAGCATGTAGCCGCCCTGGGCTCCGCGCACGCTGTTCACCAGGCCGGCCTTGCGCATGGGCGCGACCAGCTGCTCCAGGTAATGCTCCGAGA
>DATLTP010000032.1:0-3023 GCA_035533535.1 Bacillota bacterium
GACGAGTGGGTGGACGCCGCCGAGCCGGTGGCCGCGGCCCACCTTTACGCGGAGATGGCGCTGCGATTCTGCGAGGAAGGCCTCAGTACATCCAACTCCGCGATGTCATAGGCCGACACGTGCGGCCCGCCCGGCCGGCGCAGGGCCCCGGCCAGGGCCTCGTACTGGGCGAGCAGCTCTCGTGGGGAGAGGCGCTCGATTCCTTCCGCCTTCCGGCCCACTCAGTACATGAACTCCGCGATGTCGTAGGCCGACACGTGCGGCCCGCCCGGCCGGCGCAGGGCACCGGCCAGGGCCTCGTATTGGGCGAGCAGCTCTCGTGGCGAGAGCCGCTCAATTCCTTCCGCCTCGGCCCACTGCGCGTATGCCGAACCACGAGCGATGCGCAGGATCGAGAGATACACGAGGTCGTCACGGCCGAGGTCCATGGCCGCGAGCGTGGCCAGCGTATCGCGCACGTGCGCGTCGGCGTAGCGGTGCCCGCCGACCCCGACCAGGACGATGATGGACGCCTGGATGCCTGCGCCATGCAGCGACGCCACGCTGGTCTGGACCGAACCCACATCGCCAGGCTTGTTCAGCGCCTGGTAGAGCGGGGGGTGGCCGGTTTCCAGGCCGATATGGGCCCGGCGCAGACCCAGCGACCGCAATTCGGCGAAGTCCGCCACACCCTTGCGCGTACCGGCGGCGGGGTCGAGAAACCCCGAGAATCCCACGTAGCCCTCGTCCCGGCCCGCCAGCCAATTCGCCAAGTCGCGGCCCGCGAGCGCCGGTGGCGCGATGGGGAAGGCCTCGGCCGCCTCGCTCATGAGTGCCGCCAGTCGCCCGGTGGGCACCGAGAGGGCGTCGCCCTCGCCGACGAAGAGCCAACGCCGGCTGGGCAGGGCGATCCCGAAGAACTCGCGCACGCGGCGCAGGTGGTCCTCGAACTCAATCGGCCCACGCACACGGAAGCGCTGCCCGCGGTAGAGCGTGCAGAAGGTGCAGCGGTTCCAGGGGCAGCTGAACGCAGCCTGCAGCACGACGGCCCGGTACTGGTCCGGCGGGAGCATGCCCACGGGGACGTAGACGGATTGAAAGCGCTCGCGCTCGGCCGCCAGCCGCTGCCCGTCCCAGCCCAGGAGCCGCTCCGCCCAGCCGTCGGGCAGCACCCGCCGCAGCTCGTCCGCGTGGTCTCGCATGCGCGCGTAAACTGCGATCACCGCCTGCAGTCCAGCCGATGCCGTCAGCCAGCGCCGCCGGCGCTGCCAGGGCCCGAGCCCGCGTCCCCCCGTCTTGACGAGGACCCGCCCATCCAGGGCGCGCTGCAGGGTGCGGCCGTGCTCGAACCCCGTGATGAGCCGCCCCTCGCCGTCGAAGGCGTAGACCGTCGCGCGGTCGAACAGGATGGACACGGCGCCTGGCTTGACGGCGGCGACCAGCGGCAGGGCTCCAGCCTCCCACGCTCAAGGTGACGCCACAGCCCGTTCCCGGCGCATCCGCCGTTTGCCCCTCCCCATTGGACGGAACACCTGTTCCCATGCTAGGCTCGCATCGGAGGTGCTTTCCTTGAGCGAGCCCGAGACCGCGACGGAGGACCGGTCCCAGGAGACGGCTGTTTCCACCTGCCCTCAGTGCGGATCGCCCATGACGGGCGTCTGCGGCGAGACGTGCCGCAACTGCGGCTTCCACCTGGGGTGCGGCACGGAGCCCTGATCAACTGGGGGTGGAGAGGTGTGAGCAGCGTGCCCGATGAGCATGCGGCCACTCAGGAGCCCGGCGCGGCGGCCAGCGCGAGCCTGGCCAGCCTCATTCTGCTGCGCAAGTAGCCCGGTGGTATCCTACGAGGCGAACGGGAGCATCCCCCTCTGTTGATCCTCGGCGTCGAGACCAGCTGCGATGAGACATCGGCCGCCGTGGTGGCGGACGGGCGTCGGATTCTCAGCAACGTGGTGGCTAGCCAGGAGGCGCTGCACGCCCGCTATGGGGGCGTCGTGCCGGAGCTTGCCGCGCGCCAGCACGTGGAGGCCATCGGCCCCGTCCTCCAGGAGGCCCTGCGGCAAGCCGCCGTCGACTACGATGACCTGGACCTCGTGGCCGTCACCCGCGGGCCTGGTTTGCCGGGCGCCCTGCTGGTCGGCCTTTGCACCGCCAAGGCTGTCGCCATGGCCCGCAGCCTGCCGCTTGTCGGCGTCAACCACCTGATCGGCCACATCTATGCCCACTGGCTCTGCGGCGACGAGCCGGAGTGGCCGGCCCTCGCGTTGATCGTCTCCGGCTCCCACACCGATCTGGCCCTGCTGCCGGGCCCCGGCCAGTTGCGCCTTCTGGGCAGCACCCTGGATGATGCCGCCGGCGAGGCCTTCGATAAGGTCGCCCGCCTGCTCGGCCTGCCCTACCCTGGCGGTGCCGCCCTCGAGCGCCTGGCGGCTGGCGGTGACCCACTGGCCATCGCCTTCCCTCGCGCCTTCCCGGAGCCTGGGGATCACCGCTTCAGCTTCAGCGGTCTCAAGACGGCCGTGGCGGTTCGCCTCGAGCGAGACCGCGACGGCAATCCCGCCGACGTGGCGGCCTCGTTCCAGCGTGCGGCCGTCGAGGTCCTGGCCACCAAGGCTGCCTTCGCGGCGTCCGCCTTTGGCGTCCGCTCCATCCTGGTCGCCGGCGGCGTCGCCGCCAACAAGGCCCTGGCCCGGGCCCTGGCCGAGCATTGCACGGTGCCTGTGCGCGTGCCGCCGCTGAACCTGTGCACGGACAACGCCGCCATGATCGCCGCCGCGGGCTGGGCCGCATTCACCAGCGGCCGCCGCGATCCGCTCGACCTGGACGCGGATCCGGGCCTGCCGCTGGCCATGTAGCTGCCGGCAGGATCGCTTCCGCAGTCCGGGGCGCACGGCCATGGTGTGATCGGCCAGTACGGCGGGGCGGCACCTCGGCCGGCGGCGGGGGAGTCAAGCTCACCTCGCGGCCCCATCGGTGACGACAACGCGGATAGCGCAATCAAGCGGATGGCGGCGGGGGAATCAAGCTCACATCGAGCAGGGCGA
>DATLTP010000033.1:0-2725 GCA_035533535.1 Bacillota bacterium
AACCACGGGCGACTGGCGAGCCGCGATCGCCCTCGATCCGCGGGCGGGAACTGCCGGCGGCACCCTCGGGAAAGGCAATTCGGCTGGACACGCGCGTCAAACAGGTAGCGATCCTGGTAGCCGGCGAAACAGTCCCGCGCCAGGCGGTATGAGACAACTGGAAGTTTACGCGAAGGTGTGAGGGATCGCGTGGCCCTTCGGGTCACTCTCGCACCGACATCCGTGCTCCTGCCGGTGGCCTCTCCCCTCCCCGGCAAAGCCGTCGTACCTTCGCGCAAGCCACGGCCGCGCCCAAGGTAAGGCGACGCAGGAACGTTCGTCCGGAGTCACGGTCGCACCATCATGCAAACAACCACCAACGCGAGACCGCCGGACGGCATTCCGACCTCGCCGCCCGCCTTGGTCGGTCTCGTTCCCCGCTAGCGGAGACGCCGCCGATGGCGTACAATGGACGAGAAGCGCCGCTGAACGTCACCCGCGTCACACTATAAGAGAGACCGCCATGATCGCCGTTCCCCACCCCGATGCCGTCGGCATCGAAACCGTCGTACGCCAGGCCCTTGAGCAGGCCCGCGCGACCGGCCGCAGCGCCTTTATCCATCTCCGCCTGGGTCCGGACGAACGCGCCAAACCAGTCCTCAAGGCATGGAACAAGGTGCTCGCCGAGGTGCCGGTCAACTATATGTCCTCGTCATCGGGCTCACGTCCCTACGGGGACACCCGCACCGAAGTGGCGGAATATCTGTATGAAATCTGGCCCAACGACGAGGACTGGGAACAGACGCCCAGCCGATCCGAACCCGCCAGGCAACCAGTGGCCGCCCTCGCCTAGCGCGGCCTGTCCGGTCCGGGATGAGGCAAAGACCCGGCAGCCTCCGGCGCCCCACCCGCTTGTGACGACTCCGCTGCCTGAAGGCAGCGGCCTTTCAGGCTACGCCCGCCCGTTCGGGCCACGTTGGCGCCTGAACGCTCCGTCCGAGCGCACGGTGCAGGATAGTCTTGGCCGCGTTCAGATTATATATAATCGCGGTCCAGGGTCAGACCACAGCAGCAGATATGCAGGCGACCCGCCAGGGTCAGGGGGATCGCGGGCAAACTGCCGCAGCCGCTACAGGTTTGGGTCGTGTGGGCGGGGTGCGCGGCGACCACGACCACGCCGGCGCTTCCAGCCTTGTGGGTCAGAATCGCCAGGAACGCCGCCCAGCCGGCATCACTGATGCTCGTGTTCAGCCCCGCCTTGGCCGCCGCGCCATTCGGAAGATACACCTCGGCTCCGGTATCCGCGCTCACCCCCAGGATGGGGGCGGGACGACGGCGCAGGTTGGCGGGAGCCAGGGCATCGTGCGCGATCAGCCCATGCCGGCGCACCAGGGCAAGGGCGGTCTGGTGGTGGAACTCGCGCCGCTGATTGGCGACGTGCTGGCGGGCGCGCGCCGGCAGTCGCACCGCTTTCTACCGCCGATCGCCGCCCTTCTTGCACCGGGCCACCCGACGCAGGTGGGCTTGCGCCTTACGATACAACCGGGGCGGCGCGACCTGCTCCCCGCCGGAGGTGACCAGGAACGCATTGCACCCCAGGTCAATCCCCACCGCTGGACCAACGGCGGGCTCAGGCCGCGCGTCCCCCAGGTCGCACGAACACACCACATACCACTTGCCCGCCTCATGGCGGACGGTCATCGTCTTGATCGCCCCCTCTAGGGCAATACGGTTCAGTTAACAAAAAGATGAGATGATCGCTGCTGTGCCGCGCGCACGTATGGGTAAGTAGACGCGCGGCGTGGGAGGTCATCTCATGAGCCTGATCGTAGGCGATATGGTAGCCTGGCGCGAGCAGCCCCGGGCAGAGCACTTGGCCGTGCTCAGCGAGGCGGTGCCGGAGCGGTGGCTGGGGGCGGCGGTGGTGCTCGCTCGCCGCCCTGGGCAGCGCTGGCGGAAGCTGCCGCTCTCGACGGTCCTCTTGCTGGTCCTGGCCATGAGCCTCTACACCCAGGATGCCTTGGCGGTGGCCTATGGGCGACTGGTCGGCGGCTTGCACCGCTGGCATACGCCAACCGATCCGGGGCTGGTCCCCCGGAGCGCGATCTGCCAGGGGCGGGCGCGCTTGGGAGTCCGGCCGCTGGCGGCGCTGTTTCACCAGGTGGCCCAGCCGCTGGCCACCCCGGAGACGGCGGGCGCCTTTCTTTGGGGTCCGCGCCTGCTGGCCCTGGACGGCACCAAGGAAGTGGTGCCCGACACGCCCGCCAACGCGCGGATCTTTGGCCGGCCCAGCAATCAGCGGGGCGACGCGGCCTATCCGCAGGTGCTCGGGGTCTATCTGGTGGAGGTAGGCACCCATGCGGTGCTGAACGCCGGCTTCTGGCCCTGCCGCACGAGCGAGCACCTGGGCGGGCGGCGCCTGCGCCGCTCCCTGCCATCCACCGCCCTCCTCTTGATGGACGCGGGCTTCTATTCCTGTGCCATGCTCGCGCGAACCCAGGCGCGCGGCGCCCGGGTGCTTGGGCGCTTCCCTGCTGGGGTGGGCCTGCGCCTGGCGCGCACCCTGCCTGATGGCACGGTGCTCGGCTGGGTGTACCCCTCCGAGGCCGCGCGGCGGCAGGGCCGCGACGGGCAGCTCGTGCGGGTTCTGACCTACCAGCTTACGGACCCCGCCCGTCCCCATGCGGGCGAGGTGCAGCGGCTGGTCACCACCCTGCTTGACCCCGCCGCCTACCCGGCCCACGAT
>DATLTP010000034.1:0-4335 GCA_035533535.1 Bacillota bacterium
TCATGGAGAAGGCTCGGCCGATCTGGTCGACGGTGGCCAGCCACCCGCAGGTGCAGCGTCACCGGCCACCGCCCCCTCGGCGCGTTTGGGAGGGGCGGGCGCGTGCGCGCCGGCCCTCACTGAGCCTCCTCGAAGAGCGCCTCCCCCTTGTGGAGCCGCTCCGCGATCTCAGCCGTTCGCAGCATGGCGCGTGGCGTCGGGGCATGCGCCGCGATATACCGTGCCGCCGCCACCAGGATCCGGCGCCCCGCCTCAGTGCCGCGGCGACCCTCATACTGGCGCCACGCCGCCTCCAGCGTCTGATAGGTGTGGAACTCGGCATCTTCGCGCAGGACCGCGTGGCCCAGGGCGGCGATGATTCCCTCATCGGTGTGGACCAACCGCGAGGCCACCATCAGGGCCGCTGGCTCGACCTGCTGCTGCGCGTCGAGGAGCTCCCAGAAGGCCCGCGGGAAGCTGATCCGGGCCGGGTCGGGCTCCGGCAGGCGCGCGGCCGGCACGTTCAGGAACCGGTCGAGGTAAATGGCCATGGCGCCATGCAGCAGGCCGCGGCAGAGCTCGGCCGTGGGGGCCCGCAGCAGGGCCTGGTGCAGGGCGTTGCAATACGTGAACGTGTGGAGCACGGCGATCCAGTCGCCGAACTCATTGCTCGTGGGGAAGCGCGCCATGCGCAGGGCCGCGGCGTAGGCCAGGGTCTGGGCGATGTCGGCGGGGGCGCGGCCCTTGGCCAGCGCGTCGGCGAGGGCATCGGCGGCAGCGCCCGGGTCCTCGGCCAGCAGCACCGGGACCAGCTCATCGGCCGGCCCCTGCGGTGCCGCGGCAACCGCGGCGGCCAGCTGGCCGTCGCCTGCGATGCGCGACCAGGCGTGCTCCACAATTTCAACCAGGTCGAGGGGCTGTCGCCAGCTGGCGGCCTCCTCGGCGCGGGTGGCACGGCAGATGGGGACCAGGGCCGCGGGCAAGACGGTGTCCGCGTGGTCCCAGCCGATCAGCTCCAGCAGCTCGAAGGCCTTGTTGAGGAAATCCAGGGCGTGGCCGCCGGAGAGGTAGAGGTGGTCGGTGGCGGCGGCGAAGGTCATGGCGGCCAGCTCGGCCGGGCCGGCGCCCAGGGCCAATGCGGTGAGCACGATGCGCCGGGCCCCGTCCTCGTCGCGGACGGCCACGCTGCGGCGCAGCCAGCGCTGCAGCTCGGCCAGGGTGGCGCGCGAGCCGGAGAGCGCCCGCTGCGGCACCAGCGGCGCCTGCCCGTCGCAGTCCTGGGCGACGTGGACGAGGCCGTGATAGAGGGCCAGGGGCTGGTCGGCGGCGTCCAAGGCGGAGGCCACGTTGGCCATGGCGGCGAGGATGGTCATGCCCGAGGCCCAGCCGCCGGAGCGCTGGCGGCAGCCGAAGGCAGCGGCGGCGGTCAGCGCGGGACGCAGCCAGGCGGCACCGGCGTTGGGCTGGGCGGCCCTGAGCGCCACGGCGCCCTTGGCCAGCACCAGGCCGATGTCCTCGCGCAGGCCCTCGTCGATCCGCTGCAACGTGCGGGCCAGGGCGTCCTGGTTGCGGGGCCGGGTGTTGACCCAGACGACGCCGTCGCGGACCTCGGTGTCGAAGGCGGGCGTGTCGTCGGCAAACGGGTCCAGCGTGCCGCCGCTGGTGACGTCAAAACGGGCGTGGTGCCAGTGGCAGGTGAGGATGCCGTCGCGCAGGGTGCCGCGGTTCAGGGGAAAGCCCATGTGCGGGCAGCGGTTGTCGATGGCGTGGAATGCTCCGTCGGCGGCAAAGACGGCGATCGCGCGGCCAGGCGCGAGCACCAGTGAGCAGCCGCGGCCTGCGACCTCCTGCACCGTCCCGACGCGGACCCAAGTTTCGTTCACGGACCGCTCCCCCTTTTGCCTCAAACTTAGCGGGCTCTGGGCACCGTAGTGACCATGACGCGACTGCCTGCCCACTCGCGCACCCGAGCCCGGGCCCTCGCCTTCGGCGCGGGGGCCCTGATCTTCGGGGCTTCGCTCGCGCTGCACCCCATCCTGCTGGACCCCGCCGCCGAGTCCCTGGCCTACCGGACCATCGCCCTGGACCGCATCTGGCCGCTGATCCACTGGGGGGCGCTGCTGGGTCTGACGCTCTGGACCCTGCCCCTCCTCTGCGACGCCGACACGGCCCCCGCCGCCCGCCAGACCCTGGGGGTCGGGTTGGCGCTGTGGGCCACCGTCCTCTCGTTCGAGGCCGTTGCGCTTGTGCGCCTGACGGCGGTGGGGGTGCCGGGGCTGTGGGCCTGGACGCTGGCCGTGGGCTACTTGGGAGCCGCCTTTGACGGCGTGGGGCTGCTCCTCATCGGGTGGCACGGGGCGGCCCTCGTCGAGGCCTCCGGCGGGGTCATCGCCGCAGGCTCCCTGCTGGCCTATGCGGTGCCCGGCATCGCCCTGCCCGTGCTGGTCGCCGCCGGGGGCGGCGCCCTGGCGGCCACCATCGTGGCGCTTCGGCGTTGGTGGTAACGAGTGGGTTCCCCAGCATAGGGCTACCGCGTGAATGCGAGCGGCGGCCTGCGCTGGCGGCTGGTCACGGATCCGGGCGAGCGGGGGCGCTGGAACGCCTTCGTCGGTGCCGCCGACAGCGGCAATCTCCTGCAGAGCTGGGAGTGGGGCGAGATCCGCGCCCGCCAGCACTGGCAGCCCTACCGGGTGGCCGTCGAAGACCGCCAGGGCAACCTCCGTGCCGCAGCGTCGGCGCTGGCGCGGCGGGCGCCCTTGCTTGGCACACTCCTCTACCTGCCCGGGGGTCCCGTGCTGGACTACAGCGACGGGGCCGCGCTCGATGCCGCCACCCGGGCCCTGCGCGAGCTGGGCCGCCGCCTGGGCACCGTTTCCGTCAAGATCGACCCGCATGTGGCGCCGGCCAGCCAGCGGCTGCACCGGGTCCTGTTCATGCGCGGCTACCGGATCGGCCACCGCCGCGGCCGTTTCGAGGGCACGCAGCCGCGGTATCGCGTCGTGGTGCCGCTGCCTGCGAGCGGCGACGCGGACGCGCTGCTGGCCAGCTTCCACAGCAAGACGCGCTACAACATCCGCCTGGCCGAACGGCGGGGCGTGACCGTCGCCCGCGTGGGCCGGGAACGCCTGGCCGACTTTCACCGCATGCTGGAAGTCACCTGTGCCCGCGACGGGTTCAAGGAACGCAATTCGCGGTACTTCGAGCAGGTGTGGGACGGCTTGGACGGCGCCGGGATGGTCTTCCTGTTCTTTGCCCAGCACGAGGGTGACGATCTCGCGTGTGCCATTCTCACCGTCATCGGCCACGAGGCGGTCTACGCGTGGGGCGCGTCCGAGAACCTCAAGCGCAACCTCATGGCGCCCTACGCCGTCCAGTGGGCCATGATGCGGTTCGCGCTCGAGCGCGGCTGCACACGGTACGACATGACCGGCGTCCCGAAGGATCTGCGGGAGGGCGTGCCGGGATACGGCCTTTATCGGTTCAAGAGGGGCTTTCATGACGAGGTGACCGTGCTGCAGGGGGAGTACGACCTCCCCCTGCGGCCACTGCGGTACAGGCTCTGGCTGCGGGCAGAACCGCTTTGGTGGCGGACGCAGGTGGCCATCTCCCGCCTGCGGTCGCGTCCCACGGGCGAGGAGTCCTGACGTGCGGTGAGTGGGCGCCCCGCACAACCGGCCGGGTCGTGCGGCGCACCGAGAGGGCCTGTGGCCCCCGGAAACCCTCTCAATGTCCGGCCACCGCTGGCGGTCTCCCACCGCCTCCGGCCGCCGGGCCCTCATGGGCGCTCGGGTCGATTGGCGCCGCGTCTCCGACCACTTGGCCGCAGAGCCACGACGGCCTTGCCGAGCGCCGATGGCCATCCGCCCCCAGGCGTTCGCCCTCAAAGGCATCCGCCGTCACGCCACGAACTCTGCGGTTCGGGAGGACAGGCCACGTGCGCTTCCGCCGGCTCCTGACGACAGTCGACGCCCACTGCGGCGGGGAGCCGCTGCGCATCGTGACCGGGGGGCTGCCCCCGCTCCCGGGCGCCACCATCCTCGACCGCCGCCGCTACATGCGCGAGCACCTCGATGAGGTGCGCCGCGTGCTGATGTATGAGCCCCGCGGCCACCACGGCATGTACGGGGCGATCCTCACGCCGCCGTGCACCCCCGAGGCCGACCTCGGGATCCTGTTCATGCACAACGAGGGCTACAGCACCATGTGCGGCCATGGCGTCATCGCCGCGGTGACGGCCCTGCTGGAGACCGGGGTTCTGGCCAAATCCGGACCGGAGGCGACCGTGGTCCTCGACTCCCCGGCGGGCCTGATTCGGGCCGTAGCCGCGTGGGACGGCGAGCGGGTAAGCGGCGTTCG
>DATLTP010000035.1:0-5333 GCA_035533535.1 Bacillota bacterium
CGATGCCGGTGTTGCCGCTGGTCGGCTCGACGATGACTGTGCTGGGTCCCAGCCGGCCGGCCGCTTCCGCCGCGTCCAGCATGGCCAGGCCAATCCGGTCCTTGACGCTGCCACCGGGGTTGAACGATTCCAGCTTGCCGAGGATCGTGGCGCCGGTGCGGCGGCTGGGGCCCCGGAGCAGGACGAGCGGGGTGCGGCCGATAAGCTGCGTGACATCCTGGGCATACGGCACGTCATCGCCCCCTATTCTGATTGGGTTTAGGATATTTGGCCGGGCGGCCGGAGTGAAATGGCCAAACGGACCAGCCGGCCCCGACCAAGTGGACCCGTACAGCTTGCACGGTGCCACCAGGGACCCAGGGCTGCGTCATTCCAGCGCTTTGATGCTGACTGGCAGCGCAGCGGCGGCATACGGTCGGTTGACGATGCACCCGGAGTCGCTGCTTGACGTGATTGGCGCCTGAGGGCGGACACACGACCATCGTGGTCGAGCGTGCACGCGGGGCTGGTGCCGCCCCCACGCCCCCGCACCGCCGCGGCCGACCGGGCCCGATGCACGGGCCGCAACGTGTCGCGTACGCCCGCGAGTTGGAGCAGGGTATCGCGCGATGAAGCCCTGCGCGCCATGTTGGCTTGGATGGCAACATGGCGCGCAGGGCGCAGCAGGGGTTCTGGGGGTGCTCAACCCCCAGGGGCGCGCGGCGGCCACGACGGCCGACCGCGACCCAAACCCATTCCACGGAATGACGCCAGCCTGCCAGGGTCCCCGCATGGCAGGCGTCCCCCGCCGCCGTGGCGAAGGCGTGCGGCCGGGGAGGACGAGCCCGGTGGACCGTGAGAGCCTCAAGGCGCGGGCCTGCGCCGCCATCGACGCGGCGGGCGAGGAGATCGTGGGGCTGGGGGAGCGCATCTTCCGCCAGCCCGAGCTCGGATTCAAGGAGGAGCGCACGGCGGCGCTGGTTGCTGAGGCGTTTGGCCGCTTGGACCTGCCCTTCCGCAGCGGCCTCGCCATCACCGGCCTGCGTGCCGACCTCCTCGGCGGGACCGCGGCGGCCGACGCACCCCGGCTGGCCGTCCTGGGCGAGCTGGACTCCCTGGTCTGCCCGGAGCACCCCTGCGCGGACCCCGTGACGGGGGCAGCGCATTCCTGTGGCCACAACGCGCAGATCGCCGCCATGGTCGGGGTGGCCGTGGGGCTACGGCGCTCGGGCGCCGCCGCGGCCCTTGGCGGCCACGTGGCCTTTCTGGCCGTTCCGGCGGAGGAGTACGTGGAGATCGAGTACCGCGAACGGCTGCGCCGCGAGGGGAAGGTTCGCTTCCTTGGCGGCAAGCAGGAGTTCATCCGCCTCGGGCTGATGGACGACATCGACCTCGCCATGATGTGCCACCTCGGCAACCGCGCCCCGGGGGCCAAGGTGGCGCTGATGGGGACCTGCAACGGCTTCATCGGCAAGCTGGCCCGCTTTCGCGGCCGCGAGGCCCACGCGGCGGGGGCGCCGGAGGCGGGCGTCAACGCCCTGGCGGCGGCCAACGTGGCGCTGGCGGCCCTGAACGCGCAGCGCGACACCTTCCGCGACGAGGACCACGTGCGGGTGCACCCCATCATCACCAAGGGCGGGGACCTGGTGAACATCGTGCCGGCCGACGTGCGTCTGGAGACCTACGTGCGGGCCCGGACGGTTCCCGCCATCATGGACGCCAACGTGAAGGTCAACCGGTCGCTGCGGGCCGGCGCCATGGCCCTGGGCGCCGAGGTGGACATCATCGAGCTGCCGGGCTACCTGCCGCAGATCCAGGATCCGGCGCTCAGCGACATCTTCGAGCAGAACGCGGCGGCGCTCGTCGGGGCGGGCGAGGTGGCGCGGGCGGGCCACGCCAGCCACAGCGGCGACCTGGGCGATGTGAGCCACATCATGCCGGTGATCCAGCCCTCGATCGGCTCCGTCGACGGCGCCTTTCACAGCAAGGACTTCCGGATCATGGACCCCGAGCTGGCCTACCTCGGCGCCGCCAAGATGATGGCGATGACGGCCATCGACCTCCTGGCCGACGGGGCAGAGCAGGCGCGCCGCATCCGGGCGGGCTTCCGGGCGCCGTTCACCCGGTCGGAGTACCTGGCCTTCTGGGACAATCTGCTGGCCTGAGGGAGGGGTCGCCGTTGGAGACGCTTGTGATCGGCCACCGCGAGGTCGCCGAGCTGCTGCCCATGGCCGCGTGCATCGAGGTCATGGCCGAAACCCTCGGCACGCTGACGCGGGGCGATGCCGTGCTGCCGCTGCGCAGTGTGGTGGCGCAACCGGACCGGCGCGGCGTCCTTGGCCTGATGCCCTCCTACCTCGGCCAGCCTCGCGCCATCGGCGTCAAGGTGGTCACGGTCTTCCCGGGCAACCTGGGCACGCCCTACGAATCCCACCAGGGCGCCGTCCTGGTCCATGAGACGGAGAACGGCCGGCTCCTGGCCATCGTCGACGCCGGCGCCATCACCGAGATCCGCACGGCGGCAGTCAGCGGGGTCGCCACCCGGGCCCTGGCCCGGTCCGAAGCCCGCACCCTGGCCATCCTCGGCGCCGGGACGCAGGCCCGCGTGCACCTGGAGGCCATGCGCGCCGTCCGCGACATCCGTGAGGTCCGCGTCTGGAGCCGCACACCGGCCCACGCCCGCGCCTTCGCCGAGCGCCACCGGGTTCACCAGGCCGCAACGGCCCGCGAGGCCGTGGCGGGCGCCGACATCGTCTGCACGGTCACCGGCGCCGAGGCGCCGATCCTGGAGGGGGCCTGGCTGCAGCCGGGGGCGCACGTCAACGCCGTGGGGGCGTCGCGGCCGCCTGCCCGCGAGGTGGACAGCGCCGCCGTGGCCATGGCCCGCCTCTTCGTCGACCGCCGGGAGTCCGCCCTGAACGAGGCGGACGACATCCGCATCCCGATCCGCGAGGGCCGCATCCGCGAGGACCACATCGCTGGCGAGCTGGGGGAGCTCCTGCTGGGCCGCGTGCCCGGGCGGACGCGGGCGGATGAGATCACCCTGTTCAAGTCGCTGGGCTTGGCCGTCGAGGATCTGGCCGCGGCGCACTACGTCTACGCGCAGGCTCTGGCCCTGGACCGCGGCGCCCGCATCGAGTTCAGCGGGGAGCGGCACCGGTGAGCACCGCCCGCGAGACCGTGCTCCTCTGGCTCGGCGGGTTCGCCCTGCGGGCGCCCCTGCTGGCCGTCCCGCCCCTTTTGCCCGTGATCATCCGCCAACTGGGGCTTTCGCACACGGCCGTCGGCCTGCTGACGGGGTTTCCCGTCCTGCTCTTTGCAGGCGCGGCCGTGATCGGCTCGCTGCTGATCGCCCGACTGGGCGTCCGCCGCGCCCTCTTCATCAGCCTGGTCCTGACGGCGGCCGGCGGGGCCGTGCGCGGGCTGGGCGGCAGCCTCCCCGTGCTGTTCGGCATGACCATCGTCATGGGCGTCGGCATCGCTCTGGCCCAGCCAACCATGGTCGCCCTCTGTGCCCGCGCCCTGCATCTCGGCGCCGCCCGCGCCACGGGCGTCTATTCCAACGGCATGCTGGTGGCCGAGGTTGTTGCCGTGGCCGCCACGGGGCCCATTGCCCTCGCCCTGGGCGGCTGGGGCGGCGGGCTGGCCATCTGGTCGCTGCCGGTCGCCGCCGCGGCTGCACTCGTCCTCCTCTGGGGCCCCGCCGAGGCGGCAAGGCCCGTCCGCGCGGCCTGGCTGCCAGACTGGAAGAGCCGCGACACCTGGCGCGTCGGCCTGATCCTCGGCTGCTCGTCCGCCATGTATCAGGTGAGCAACGCCTTCATCCCGACCTACCTGACGGCGACGGGCCGGCTCGGGCTGGTCGCCCCCGCCCTGACCAGCCTCAACCTGATTCAGGTCTTCGGCTCCCTGGCCATCGCGGCCATGCCGGGGCTGGTTGGCCGGTCCCGCCCAATCGCGGTCGCTGGCGGCCTGACGCTCACCTTCCTGGTTTTGATGGTCACCGTGCCGTCGGGGCCCCTGGTCGTGGCGGCGGCTGGCCTGCTCGGCTGCGCCGCCAGCGCCATCTTCGTGCTCTCTCTGGCGCTGCCCCACACGCTCGTGCCCCCGGATCAGGTGCCGCGACTGTCGGCGGGCATGTTCACCATCTCGTACGCATGCGGCTTCGCTGGGCTGCTGCTCGGCGGCCAGCTGGGCGACCGCCTGGGCGCACCCGCGGCGCCGCTTCTGCCGGTGGCCCTGGCCTGCATCCTGGCCGTCTCGCTGAGCTCTGGCATCCGCCGGACCTCGGATGCGGCCAGCCGCCAGGTCGCGGTGGCGGGGAGTCCTTCCTAAGACGACCTGGGACCAAGGTCCCAGGCAATCGCGACTCTCGCCGGATGGTCACCCCCGCCGGGTTCAGGCAAAACGGTATGGGGGTGCACACGTTTGCGTTGGAAGTCCTGGACGCGTGCCGTGGCCCTTGCCGCGGCCATCGCGCTGGCGATGCCGCTGCAGGCCCTTGCCGACGGACCCGATCACGGCGGCGGCTCAAGCGCCGCACTCTGCGCCGCCATCGGTCAGGCCTCCGGGCAGACCCTGGCCGCCCTGCAAGCGACGCCGGCCCTGGCGGGCCTCGTCAGCAACTGCAGTGGGGATAACCAAACGACTCCGGCCCTCTGCGCGTCCCTGCCATCCAGCCTGGCGGCAGCCTGCGCCGGCACCACGTCCACCGATAACCCGGCCGCGACGCAGGGCACCCAGGGCGGGCCCGGCTTCGACGACCTTGGCGGCTACGGCTGGGCCAGCGCGGCTATCGGCCAGCTCGCGAGCCTGCAGATCCTGCGGGGCGTGGGCCATGGCCAGTTCGACCCCGGCGGCACACTGACCCGGGCCCAGTTCGCCGCCCTGATCGTTCGCCTATTCAACCTCGCTGCGCCCGCCACGGGCGCCACCGCCTATGTCGACGTACCGTCCAGCTACTGGGCGGCCTCCGACATCGCCGCCGCCGCCCCGTACATGAGCCAGTTCAAGACCCCGGGCGGCCCAGCGTTTGAGCCGGACCTGCCCGCGACCCGGATCGAGGTCGGCGCCACCATCGGCCAGTTGGAGGTTGCCGAAGGCGCGGCTCAACTACCCAGCACAGCCGCGGCCGCCAGCGCCTTCGCCGCCTTCAGCGACGGCGCCGCCGTGCCAGCCGGCCTGGCCCCGGCTGCCGCTGTCGCCATCCAGTTGAGCTTTATGAAGGGCTACCCGGACGGTACCTTCGGCGTCAGCGACGCCATCGACCGGGCTGAGGCGGCCGTACTGCTGGAGCGTGTGCTCGCCACCGGCGAGACCATGGGCGCCGGCGGCACGCTGACCGCGGCCAAGGC
>DATLTP010000036.1:0-2324 GCA_035533535.1 Bacillota bacterium
CGGTGGTGCGGACCAGCACGGCACAACTGGAGCAGGGCTTTTGCGGACGGCGCACGGCGAAGCCGGTCGCGGGATCCACGAACTCGATATTGCTCAGCTGGTCGGTCGACATGGTCATCCGCGGCTGCCACGAGCGGCCGCCGTCGGTGGTGGCAAGCAGCGTGTACGTGCAGGACGATGAGGTCTTGCAGGAGTCGATCATGGTGCCGTAGAGCCAGCCGTGGGTGGCGTCCACGAAGGTCATTTCGCTGGCGGTCACGCCGCTCACGGGCTGCGACTGCCACGAGGCGCCGCCGTCGGACGAGCTGTCGAGGAAGCCAGGGCCAGCGACCCAGATGGCGGCCGGCGAAACGGCCAGAGCCGTATAGGCGGGCGGCTCTTGGGCGCCGGACACCGTTGCGGGCTTGGCTGAGGTGACGCGCATGGACGCCGGTGCCGGCGGCACTGCCGACTGCGTGGCCGCCGCCAGAGTTGCGGGAGCTTGGGCGCAAGCCGCGAGGGCCAGGGCCGCTACCGCCAGGGCGGCCATCGCTTTCAACCGGTGCACCACATCCCCGCCTCGGCTGTTGGACGACTCGGCGGCTGCGGCGGTTCCGTCAGTCCAGCTCGATGCGGCGCAGGATCTCGCCGTCCAGGAGCATCGCCGCGAGGGCCTCGATGGCGGGACCAGGCTCTTGGTCACCATCGAAGAAGCCGACGATCTGACGGGCCGCGGCGTAGGCCGCGGCACTACCTCGGCCAAGCGCGGCCGGGTCCAGGAAGTCCACCGCCTGGGCGGCGCACAGCAGCTCGGCGGCCAGGATCCGGGCCAGGTTCGCCACCACCGCGCCGGCCTTGCGGGCGGCGATCGTGCCCATGCTCACGTGGTCCTCCTGGTTGGCGGAGGACGGGATCGAGTCCACGCTCGCCGGGTGGGCCAGGACCTTGTTCTCCGCCACCAGGGCGGCGGCGGTGTATTGGACCAGCATCATGCCGGAGCGCAGGCCGGCACGGTCGGTCAGGAAGGCGGGCAGGCCGCCGCTCAGGGTTGGGTTGACCAGGCGCTCGGTGCGGCGCTCGCTCATGGCGCCGACGCCGCCCACGGCCACGGCCAGGCAATCGGCGGCGATGGCCACGGGCTGGCCGTGGAAGTTGCCGCCGGAGAGGATCTCGTCTTCGCCGGCGGGCGCGTCGGGGAAGATCAGCGGGTTGTCGGTGGCGGCGTTGACCTCGGTCATCAGGACGCTGCCCACGTACGCCAGGGCGTCACGGGCGGCGCCGTGGACCTGTGGGATGCAACGCAGCGTGTACGGGTCCTGGACGCGGATCTCGCCGGGCTGGGTGGTCAGGCGGCTGCCGTCGAGGCAGCGGCGTAGGTTCGCTGCGGCGGCCTGCTGGCCTGGGTGGGGGCGGACGGCCTGCAGGGCGGCGGCGTACGCGTTGGGGATACCGCGCAGGGCTTCGCAGGACAGGGCGGCGATGGCGTCGGCCTGGAGCAGCAGGTCGTGGGCGCGGCCATGGGCCAGGACGGCGATGGCGGTCATGACCTGCGTGCCGTTGATGAGGGCGAGGCCCTCCTTGGGGGCCAGGACCAGGGGGTGCAGGCCGGCCTGCTTGAGGGCCGCGGCGCCTGGGAGGCGCTCTTCGTTGAGGGTGGCCTCGCCGCGGCCCGTCAGGACGAGGGCGAGGTGGGCCAGAGGGGCGAGATCGCCGCTGGCGCCAAGGGAGCCCTGCGAGGGGACAACGGGGACGATGCCGGCGTTCAGACAGGCCAGCAGCAGCTCGACCAGCTCGGGACGGACGCCGGAGTGGCCCTTCAGCAGGGAGTTGGCGCGGAGGGCGAGGCAGAGGCGGACGACGTCCTGTGGGAGGGGTGGGCCGACGCCGGCGGCGTGGCTCCTGAGGAGGTTGATCTGCAGCTCGGCGGCTTGCTCGGGCGAGATGGAGACGTCGGCGAAGCGGCCGAAACCCGTCGTGACGCCGTAGATCGGGCGGTCGTGCGCGAGGGCGGCGACGATCACGGCGCGGCTCTTGGACAGGTGCGCGATGGCCTCCGGGGATGCGGCGGCGGGCTCGCCGGCGGCGATCATGCGGCACTCGGCCAGGGTGAGGTTTTGGCCGTCCAGCCAGATCATGCGAAAGTCACCTCTTGGGGCGCGGTGGGCCGGGAGGGGCAGGCGGCCAACGGGAAGGGCGCGCCCCGCCCCTCCGCCCGCTCGGCCGCACCCCATTAGGGTTGCCCGGCGCGGCGGACGGCCGCATCCCTGCGCGGGCGCGCCCCTCTCCATCATCGCTGGCAGATGTGTGGAATGTGCAGGTCTCACGGCGGGCGGCGTGTGACAGTT
>DATLTP010000037.1:0-3440 GCA_035533535.1 Bacillota bacterium
GTTGACCTGGGGGATCAGGCCGCCCTGCACGCCAACGGAGGCGACGCCCGGCACCTGCTGGAGGGCAGGCTGCAGGACGTTGCTCGCCAGGGCGTAGAGCTGGTCCGGGCGCAGCGCCCCGGCGATGGCCAGGTTCATGATGGGCGACGAGTTCGGATTGGCCGAGATGATCTGGGGCGTCTTCGCGTTGGGGGGCAGCTGGCCCACGATGCGGTTGACGACCTGCGACACGCTGTTGGCCGCCTGCGTCGTGTCGGTGCCCGTCACGAATTCGATCGCCACCGTCGAGCTGCCGGACGAGGAGTTGCCGCTCATCTGCTGGATGCCGGCGACGCCGGACACCACGTTCTCGACGGGCAGCGTCACCTGCTGCAGCATGTCCTCCGGCGTCGCGCCCGGCACCTGGACCGAGACGAGCACGAACGGGAACGTCACGTTCGGCAGCTCCTGCACCGGCAGGCGTGTGTAGGAGATGGCGCCCATGATCAACAAGCCCAGGATGACCATGATCATCGTCACGGGGCGCCGGATGGCGATCCGCGTCAGGCCCACGTGCGGGCACCTCCCTCAGCCGGGGCAGCGGGGCGCATGCGCAAGATCAATGGCCGCCTGCCGACGAGGAGCCGGTCGCCGTACGGGGGGAGGCTGAGGCCGTGGCCGCCCGGCCGCGCCCGGCCGTGCCTGAGCCGGTGGCCCGCTGGCCGCCGCCCGCAGCCCCGGCGCCGCCGGACACGATCACATGGGTGCCGTTGCCGAGGTAAGTGGTGTCGCTGGTGACCACCTGGTCCCCCGGAGTCACCCCGGAGAGGACCTGAGTCATGGTGGTGGACGACCCGCCGAGGAGGCCGCTCGGGCCAAGATGGACGGGCACGAGGGTCGCGACGCCGCTCTTCACGATATAGACGGACGTCTGGCCGTTCACCGTCTGGATCGTGCTCGCCGGGACCACGGTCGCGTTCTGGATCTGGGCCGTGATGATCTCCACGCCGACGGCCGCCCCCGGCAGCAAGCGGGCGCTCGGCTGGTCCGGCGCGATGTAGGCGGTGAAGGTCAGGGATTGCGACGAGGCCGATGGCGAGATCGACTGGATCTTGCCCGGCAGGGCGGGCCCGCCGTCCTGGGCGTCGATGGTGGCCGCGTCGCCGACCTTGACCTGGCCGGCGCTCTGCTGGGGCACGGGCACCTGCGCGTTGACGCCGCTGCCGACCAGCGCGAACAGGGCCGTGGCCGGGCTCACCGTGGCCCCCACCGAGACGTTCCTGGCCTGGATCGTGCCGTCAAAGGGTGCCGCGATGGTGAGCTCGGCGAGCTGCTGCTGGCGCAGGGAGAGGGACGCCTGCATCTCCGCCACGACCTGCCGCTGCGCATCGATGGTGGCCTGCGCGGCGGGCGGCGGGGTCTGCAGGGCCTGCAGGCTGGCCTGGGCCTGCTGCAGCTGCGTCTGAGACTGGGCGACCGCGGCCTGGGCCTTATCAATGGCCGTCTGCAACGCGGGTGAGGCGATGGTCCCGAGGAGTTGGCCAGCGGTCACCGTGTCGCCGGGGTTGACGCTGAGGGTGCCGATGGAGCCACCCGAGGGGGCGGTCACGGTCCAGTCGTTGGCGAACTGAATGGTGCCGGAGGCCTGCACGTTCTGGGGCGCCTCGCCCCCCGTCTGGGGCACGGTGAGGCTCACCTGCGTCGTCATGCCGTCACGCAGCCCGGCCGGGGGGTTGCCGACGGTGATCTGCACCCCGATGTACCCGGCGGTGGTCGGCGGCGTCGAGACGGTGCCGCCCTTCGTGGAGGACGGCAGGGTGGTGCTCGGAGACACGCCACCCAAGCCGACGGCCGTCACCGTGCCGCCGGTCGTGACGCCGAGCGCCGGCACCCAAATGCTGGCCGTGGTGCCCGTGGCGACGGTCACCGACTGCGGAACCTGCGCCATGACCAGCACGGGGGAGTTCGGGGCGATGATCTGCAGGAGCGATTGCCCAGTGGAGACGGCCTGGCCCAGATTGACGTTGACGACCTCGACGGCGCCCGCTCCAGGCGCCGTGATATCGACGGCCTGCTGGGCGGCGGTCAGGGCGTACTGCTGCTGCTTGAGGGTCGCTTCGGCCACCTGGACGGCCAGTTGAGCCTGCGTGAGCGCGGTTGAGGTGACGAACGCGGCGGGATTCTCATCCTGCTTCAGCTGGAGCTGGGCCTGGGCCAGCTGGGCCTGAGCCGTCGCCAGGTTGGACTCGGCGACCCCGCTGTCGTTCAGCGTGGCCAGCACCTGCCCAGAGGTGACCTTCTGCCCCACGTCGGCGCCCAGCGTGGCGACGACGCCGCTGGTTTGGGGGTTGATCTGGACGGAGTTGATGGCGCTGACGGTTCCGGTGAGGGAGAGCGCGGCGGTCAACTGGCCGGACTCGGCTGGGGCCACGGTGACGGCTGTCACGGCGCCGCGCCCCGCGGGCCGGGCGCCCGTCGCGGCGGTGGAACGGGGCTTGCCACGGCTGACGAAGAAGCCCACCAGGACCAGGACAACCAGGAACGCGACCCAACCCCATATGCGTCGCAAGCGGGTGGCCCTCCTCATGGCTCCAGAGGCACAGTGCGCCAAGCGTTCCGAGTATGTCCACCAATAGTAAAGAATCGATGAACGTCGGCCAATAATACAACGACGGCCCCGGATTGCCCTCCGAGGCCGCCAGCCGATGAGAGTGGAAGTGTTTCGGAGTTTGGTGCGCCCAGGAGGATTTGAACCCCCGACCTACTGATCCGTAGTCAGTCGCTCTAATCCGCTGAGCTATGGGCGCACGTGGCGGAGAGGGCGGGATTCGAACCCGCGGAGGGCTTCCGCCCTCAACTGCTTAGCAGGCAGCTACCTTCGGCCGCTCGGTCACCTCTCCTTGCGAGACTTGATGCTACCATACAGCGCGCCGCCGGCGCAATGCGCCTCTGCGCGGCCTGGACTCACCGCGGGGCGCCGGGGGAGCCGCGGGCCGCGTCCATGATGGCGCTGACGGTTCGCCGCCCGACGATGTCGATCACCAGTTGGTCGATCACGCTCGCGTGGCCGCGGGCCACGATCGCGAAAGCCGTGGCCGTCGCCCAGCGCCTGGCTGTCTCAGGATCGCCCCGTTCCAGCTCGCCCTCCAGGTACGCACGGAACTGGCCCAGCCGCGGCTGGATCGCGGCGTGGTAGATCCGGCGCTCGCGCCGGTCCATGGCCGCTGGGCCCACCGCCAGCAGGCCGCGCTCCTGCTCCGTGAGGCCGAACCGCCGCGCCAGGTCATCGGCCAGTGCCATTGCTGCGCATCACCCGTCGCAGGGTATGCGACACGCGGCGCACGAGCCCGCGCACGGCATTCTGCTTGGGCGCAGCGCGGCGTAGGCATGCCCGCGGGAGGCTGGTGGGGGTGGGTGCCGAGCCGTATGTGCGCGGTATGGCCGCGATCCGGTTCCTGTCG
>DATLTP010000038.1:0-17604 GCA_035533535.1 Bacillota bacterium
GTGGTGGCCGTGGCCGCCGAGGTCCCGGTCACGGAGACCGTCGTCGGGGGCGGCGACACGACCGTGATGATGGCCGTGCAGATGGCGCCAGCCATGAAGGTGATCGGGTCCCCCGAGTTCGCCGTGGCATTGCTGCACCCCGTGAACACGCCCGTCGCGGCCAGCCCGCCGACGGTGAAGCCGACCGGATCGCCAACCAGACTGGGGTCGAGCGGCTCGACGGGGAGATCGGTGAAGGCGGCGTTGCTGGTCGGAGTGCCCACAGAGCCGTCCTCGTTCTGGCCATTGATATAGGAGTGGACCGTGAGCCCGTCGGCCACCGTCCCCGCGCCGCGGCTGATCACAACCTTCCCGCTCAGCGTCATGGGCGTGGGCGGGTTGCCCGTGGTCGCCGCCCAAGCCGCCCCCGATAGGGCCCAAAGGGCCGCAATGGTAAAGAGTGCCGCAATCCTGCGCGCCATTTCCGGATCCCGCCTTCCTGGCGTTAGTCGCCAGCGGTCCTTCGACATGGGCCGCCCGGATCCCTGGACGCGGGGTGGCTCCGATACAATGAGCCCCATGACGCCAAACACCCCCGACCCCCGGCGCTGGTGGATCCTGACCGCTGTGGCGTTCGGATCGATCATGACGCCGCTGGACGGCAGCATCATCAACGTGGCGCTGCCGGCGATGTCGGCGGCCCTGCGCGCCGATCTGACCGCCGTCGAGTGGGTGGCCACCGCCTACCTGCTGGTGGTCGGCACGACCGTGCTGACCTGGGGCCGGCTGGGCGACCTGCTCGGGCTGAAGCGCATCTACCTCGTCGGCCTCTCGCTCTTCAGCCTCGGCTCGCTGCTCTGCGGGTTGTCGCACTCGCTGGGGTTGCTGGTCGGGTGGCGGGTGCTGCAGGCCGTGGGCGGCGGCATGCTGCTTTCGGTCGGGCCGGGCATCATCGCCGAGGCCTTCCCCCAGCGCGAACTCGGCCAGGCCCTGGGCCTGAACGGCGTGGTCGTGGCCCTCGGCCTGGCCCTGGGCCCGACGCTGGGCGGCATCCTGACCGGCAGCCTCGGCTGGCCGTGGATCTTCTTTGTCAACGTCCCGGTGGGGATTGCCGGCGTCCTGTGGGGCGCGCGCATCCTGCCCGAGGCCAAGGGCCGTGTCGCCGAGCCGTTCGACATCCCGGGCGCCGGCTTTGCAGGCGTCGCCTTCCTCGGGATCCTGTCAGCGCTCTCGCTCGGGCCGACCATCGGCTTCGGCTCGACTTCGGTGGTCGCCCTCTTCGTGCTCGGCGGCCTTGGCCTCTTCGCCTTCGCCCTGCGGGAGCTGCGCTACCGCTTCCCCATGCTCGACCCCGCCCTCTTCCGCAACCGCGTCTTTGCGGCCGCCAGCACGGCCACCCTGCTGAACTTCCTGGCCCAGTTCGCCGTGACGTTCCTGATGCCGTTCTACCTGGAGACCCTGCGCGCCATGCGGCCCGAGCAGGCTGGCCTGCTGCTGACGGCCTTTCCCCTGGTCATGATGCTGACGGCCCCCTTTGCCGGACGGCTGTCTGACCGCATGGGCACCCGCTGGCTGGCCACAGGCGGCATGGCCCTGCAGATCATCGCCCTGCTCTTGCTCGGGCGCCTCTCCGCCAGCGACCCGCCCCTGCGCATCGCCGCCGAGCTGGCCCTGTTCGGGGCGGGCAACGGCCTGTTCACGGCCCCCAACAACAGCGCGGTCATGGGCGCGGCCCCGGGGCGCCGCCGCGGCATCGCGGGCGGCGTGCTGGCCATGATGCGCTACCTTGGCATGGCGCTGGGCATCGGACTCACCGCCGCCGTCTTCGCCCATGCCTCCGGGCTGGGCGCCAACGACCTCGGCACGGCCCAGCCGGGCCTGGGCTTCCAGATCTCCTTCCTGCGCGGCCTGCACACCTCGTACGCCCTGGCGGCGGGGCTGGCCGTCATCGGCCTGATCACGTCCGCCGTCCGGGGCAAGGAGCAGGCCCGCGCGCACTAGTGGCAGGGCGGCGTGAGGGTCCACCCGCCCCCGGCTGCCGAGAGCCTGCTGCCCTGCTGGAACACATTCGGCCCCAGGGCGCTCGACTGCCCGCCTGGAATGCCCACCACCGTCAGCACGCCATCGGCCAGCGGCACGCCGGCGGCCGTGATCGCCGCGCCTGGAAGCTGATAGAGGTTCACCCTGGCCTGCGAGCCCGGCACCAACCCGGTCCCGGACTCCGACCGGACGGGGGTATAGCCCAGCGCGCGCAGGGTTCCGTCAGGAAAGAAGGTGGCCGCCCCCTGCGGCTGCAGCGCCACCGTGACGGCCGGCCGGGTGCCGCCCGGACCGCCGATGGCGATCTTCAGCGTCATGGCGCCCCGCCCGCTGATCGGCGCGGGACAGACGGCCCCGGCGCCCAGCACGACGGTGCCGGTGCCCGCCTGCCACATGCCCAGGACCACGTCGAACGTGACCCGGTGCTCGTAGGACACGGTGATGCGGTCGCCGGAGCGGCTCTGGGCCATGCCCGCCTGGAGGTCGGCGCAGTTCTGGATGGGCCAGGAGGCCCCGCTGTCGGTGACATCCACGATCATGGTGATGATGTCGCCGACCGACCCCGCGCCCCGGTCCGAACCAACCAACCCCAGCTGCTGGCCCGCGCCGCCGGCCGTCACCGACCGCACCTCGCAACCATGCATCCCCCAGGCCGCGGGCGGGTCCGCGACGGCCAGGCTGAGCGAGCCCGGCGGTGCCCTGTGGATGGCCGCCCACGCCTGAACCTGGGTCTTGGCGGGCGCGAGCAGGGCCGAGATGGTGGCGGCGGCCCGCTGGGCGGCGGCCATGGCCGCCCTCGACGACGCCGCCGCGGCCGAGGCCTTGCCGGCGGCGGGTGCCACGCTGGCTTGAGCGGTGGCTGCGGCCGCCGCCGCGGCCGACGCCGCATCGCTGCGAATGGTCACCAGCGCGCTCTCGGCCTTGGCCGCGATGTCCTGCAACTGGGCGTCGGACTGTCCCGGATCCGGTGCGGAGGGCTGGCGGGCCAGCGCGGCCGCCGACCGCGAAGCCACGAGAGCAGCGGCCTGCTGGGCTGGCGCCACGAGGTCGGCCACCGTGCGGCTCCCGGTCTCCGCATCCGCCGCCGCCGCCTGGGCCTGAGCCGCCGCCATATTGGCCTGGCCGGTGGCGATGGCCACGGCGCTGGGGACCGCCGGCCCCGAGCGCCGGACAGGCGCCCGCGAACCGTGGGCGGCGAGCAGCACCCCTCCAGCCAGGACGACGCAGCCCGCCACGGCGGCCAGGAGGGGGATCGTTCCCCCGGGGCGGCGGCTGGCAGGGTCCCGGTCGTCCTCCAGGGTGAACCAGTCGGCCAGGGACTGGCCGATGCCTGAGGCTGCTTCCAGCAGGCGAGTGATGCTGGCGGCCCCGTTGCCGGGGCTGAGCGGCGACGCTGGGCCGGGGTGCTCCGGCAATGCCGCCGCCGACTCCTCGCCTGCCGAACCGTGCCGCGCTGCAGCCGCCGCCTGCTGGGTGTCCACCCAACCCCCGCTGGGCAGCCATTCCCTGGCCGGCGCCTGCTGAACGACTGCCCGAGCCTTGCTGGGCGCCCGTCCAGCCGGCGGTGCCGTTTGCGCGGGCCGCCGCCCTGCCCCGCTTCCCCTGGTCCATTCCCGCTCGTCGCGCGCCTCATCGGCGAAGGCCCCGGCGTGGCCCGCGTCCTGCTGCCGGCCCTCGCCAGCCCCAGGCCCCTGCGGCACCTCAACCGTGAGCCAGCCGATGAGGCGGTCAAGCACCCCTGGCATGCCAACACCGCCCGCTGCGGGGGCCTCAGACAGCCCCTGACGTCAGTGATTCGACGGCAAATTGCGCATTGCGGGGGTCGCTGGGCGAAGGCTTCAGCCGGTTCGACGGCGGGAGACGTTCCGGTTGGCGCTCGGGCGGGCCAGCGTCACCGCCGAGATGGCATCCCGCCGCGGGGCGAGGGGCGAGGGCGCACCCGCGCCCTCACCCCGCCAGATGCCGCATGAGGTCGTCCTGGCCCAGCATCCACCGGATCTCCGGCTCCAGGACGATCCCAGTGCGCTCGCGCACGCGAGCGCGCACAATCCGCATGACTGCCAGCACGTCCGCCGTCTTGGCCGCGCCCGCGTTCACGATGAAGTTGGCGTGCTTGCTCGAGACCACCGCATCCCCCACCCGCAGGCCCTTGCAGCCCGCGGCCTCCACCAGGGCGCCCGCGTGGTTGCCCGGCGGGTTGGTCCAGATGCTGCCCGCATTGGGCAGCTCGATGGGCTGGGTCGCGCGCCGCCGCTTGCCCCGCGCGGCCAGGTCGGCACGGATGGCGGCAGGGTCGCCCGGGATCAGGCGCAGCCTGGCCGACAGCGCCACGTGGCCCGCCGCCTGCAGCCGGCTGCTGCGGTAGCCGAAGCCCAGCTCAGCCGGCCCCCACTCCGCCACCTCGCCCGATGGCAGCAGCACACGGACCGACACAACGACCGCGGAAGTCTCGCCCGCCGCCGTGCCCGCGTTCATGACGACCGCGCCACCGACGGTGCCCGGCACGCCGGACAGGCCCTCCAGCCCCGACAGGCCACGCCGCGCCGCCTCGTTCAAGAGCCGCTGCGTCGGATATCCCGCGCCGGCGGCGACGCCGCCGGCCTCCCACTTCACCCAGTGGCAGCCGGGCTGCGTGGCGATCACGCAGCCGTCCACACCCTCGTCGGGTACCAGCAGATTGCTGCCGTTGCCGAGGGTCCAGCACGGCAGGCCCTGCTCGCGCGCCCAGGCGCAGGCCGCGATCAGCGCCGCCTCGTCTGCTGGCAGCAGGTACCAGGCCGCCGGCCCGCCCACGCGGAGTGTCGTATGGGCCGCCAGCGGCTCGTCGCGGCGCACTTCGCCGTGGAGGACGGGTGGCGGGGTCACGAAGCGGCCGCCGGCGCGGGGGCCGCGAGCCGCTCGCCAAGCCGGCGCACGTCCCCAGCCCCCATGACCAGGGCGACGTCGCCAGGCTGCAGCCAGCCGCGGAGCTGCTCCTCGGCCGCGGCGAAGTCGTGGCAGAACTGCACGGGCGGTCCGCCGGCAGCCTGGACGGCGTCCACGATCTGGCGGGCGTCGACCCCGGGCAGGGCGGCCTCGCCAGCTGCGTAGATCGGCAGCACGATGAGCTGGTCCGCCGCCTGGAAGGCCGGTCCGAAGGCGTGCAGCAGGAGCTGGGTGCGGGAGTAGCGGTGCGGCTGGAAGGCGGCATAGAGGCGGCCGCGGCAGACGGCGCGGGCCGCCGCCAGCGTGGCCACGATCTCGGTGGGGTGGTGGGCGTAATCGTCGACCACCAGCGGGTCGCCGCCGGGGTTGAGGATCTCGAAGCGCCGGCCGACCCCCCCGAAGGGGGCAAGCGAGCGGGCCACCTGACGGGGGTCGAGGCCGATGGCCACGCCCGCGGCGATGGCCGCCAGGGCGTTCACGACGTTGTGGCGGCCCGGCACGGACAAAAGGCACTCGCCGAAGTCCTCGCCCTGCACCAGCACCTGGAAGCGGGAGCCGAAGCCCTGGGTCAGCACGTCGGTGGCACGCACGTCAGCGGCGGGGTCCAGCCCGTAGCGGATGACACGGGCCTGCGCCGCACCAGCCAGGGCGGCGGCGCCGGGGTCGTCGGCGCACAGGATGGCGCATCCGTCCGCGGGCAGGCGCCGCACGAAGGTCGCAAAGGCCTCGGCCACGGCCGCGCGGCTGCCGTAGTGGTCGAGGTGGTCGTCGTCGACATTGGTGACGACGGCGATCCGCGGCTGCAGGCGCAGAAAGGACCCATCACTCTCGTCGGCCTCGGCCACCACGAAGCCGCCCTTGCCCAGGCGGGCGTTGCCGCCGATGGCCGGGAGGTCAGCCCCGATGACGACGGTCGGGTCAACGCCCGCGTCCAGCAGCCCAAGCGCCACCATGGCCGTGGTCGTCGACTTGCCGTGGCTGCCGGCGACGGCGATGCCATGGCTGCCGGCCATCAGCCGGGCCAGCCACTCGGAGCGGTGCAGGACCGGCAGGCCGCGGGCACGGGCGGCGGCCACCTCCGGGTTGTCGGCCGGCACGGCCGTGGAGACCACGACCTCGGCCGTGTCCTCGGGCAGCCAGCCGGCGTCGTGGCCGGCATGCACCTCGGCCCCCAGGGTCTGCAGGCGCTCCAGCACGGGCGAGCTCTTGCTGTCCGACCCCGAAACCTTGAGGCCCTCGCCCAGGGCCAGCAGGGCGAGGGCGCTCATCCCAGCGCCGCCGATCCCCACGAAATGCACCGCCCCGCTCAAGGGCTCCCAACCTCCCACCGTCATACCAGGGCGTGGATCCGCTCCACCAGATCATCGAGCGCGTCCGGGCGCGCCATCGCCCGCATGGCCGCCGCCATGGCCTGCAGGCGGCCCGGATCCGCCAGCAGCTCCCCCACCACGGCGGCAAGGCGCTGGCCATCCAGCCCGGCTTCGGGCAGGACCACGGCCGCACCCGCTTTCGCGAAGACGGCTGCGTTGGCCTCCTGGTGGTGATGGGTCACGTGCGGCGACGGGATCAGCAGGGCCGGCTTGCCAAGGGCGGCCAGCTCCGCCAGGGTGATGGCGCCGGCTCGGCACACGACCAGGTCCGCCGCCGCGTAGCCGAGGCCGGCGTCCTCCAGGTACGGCAGCACGCGCGGCGTCAGGCCCTTGGCCGCCTCATAGTGCGCGCGCCCCGCCACAAACAGGAGCTCGGCCGGCCCGCTCCAGCTCATCTCCCGCAGCAGCCGCACGAACACCGCGGAGCCGCGGCTACCCGCGACCATCAGGACCACCGGTGGCTCCACTGGCAGACCGAGGCGCGCACGCGCCTCGGCGCGATCCACCTGCATCAGCTCGCGCCGGATCGGGTTGCCGACCACCCAGATCTTCGCCCGGCGGGGGAAGGCCCTCCCCGCGTCCGGGTGCGGCACGGCCACGCCCACCGCCACGCGGCTCAGCAGTCTGTTCGTCACGCCCGGCACCATGTTCTGCTCCTGCAGCACCAGCGGCGCGCCCGCAAGCCACGCGGCCAGGCCAACCGGACCAGCGGCATACCCGCCCGTGGCGACGACCACGTCGGGCCGGAATGCAAGCAGGAGGCCCAGGGCCCGCGCTTCGCCGGCCCCGAGCCGCAGCAGGCCCGCGGCGACCTGCAGGGGTCGCTTGCGCACGATCCCGCTGACGGGCACGCCCTCAAAGCGCAGGCCCGCTTCCGGCACGATGCTGGCCTCCATGCCCCCCTGCGCGCCGACGTACAGCACCTGCACGGGTGGAAACCGCTCCGCGGCCCTCTTTGCGATGGCCAGGGCCGGGTAGATGTGCCCGCCGGTGCCGCCGCCTGTGACGAGCAGGCGCCACGGCTTTTTCGACCCCGTCATAGCCGGGCGTACCGCGACACGTTGCACAGTATGCCCATGCCAGCCAGCATGAAGACCAGCGAGCTGCTCCCGAAGCTGATGAACGGCAGCGTGATGCCCGTGATGGGCAACACGGAGGTCACGACGCCGACGTTGACCACCACCTGCACGGCGACGATGGTCGTCACACCGGCGGCCAGCAGCGAGGAGAAGGTGTCAGGCGCGGCGACGGCGATGCGGAAGCCCCGCCAGATGAGCAAAAGGAACAGGCCCAGCAGCAAGAGGCCGCCGATGAGGCCAAGCTCCTCGCCCAGGATGGCGAAAATGAAGTCGGTGTGGCGCTCGGGCAGGTAGAAGTACTTTTGCCGGCTCATGCCCAGGCCAAGGCCGAACAGGCCGCCCGAGCCGAGGGCGTACAGCGCCTGCATGATGTGGTAGCCGCTGCCGAGGATGTCGGCCTGCGGGTTCAGGAAGGCAAAGAACCGGGCGCGGCGGTAGGCCGAGCCCAGGATGGCGTACGCCAGGACCGGCACGCAGGCGATGAAGGTCACCGCCAGCTGCGACATGGGCACGCCGGCCAGGAACAGCATGACCAGCGCGGTCCCCGCGACGGCGGCGGCGGTGCCGAGGTCGGGCTCCAGCAGGATGAGGCCGGCGACGAGGCCCACCATGGCCAGGTACGGGAACAGCCCCGTCTTCGGCCGCTGCAGGCGGGGTCCCGTGCGCGACAGCCAGTCGGCGAAGTAGATCACCATCGAAAACTTGGCGACCTCCGACGGCTGGATGCGCAGGCTGTGGTAGCCGAGCCAGCGGCGGGCGCCGAGGACCTGGATCCCCACATGCGGGATCAGGACCAGGACCAGCATGCCGAGGGTGATGGCCAGGATGGCTGGCGCCAGGCGCCGCCAGTTCCAGTAGGGGAAGTTCATGCAGAACAGCATGGCCAGGACGCCGACCGCCAGTCCGGCCAGCTGGCGCTTGAAAAAGTAGGCCGGGTCGTGGTAGGCCACCGTGGCCTCGACGGAGGAGGCTGAGTAGACCATGACCAGCCCGATGGAGACCAGGGCCGCGAGGATGAGCAGCAGCATGTAGTCCGGCGCCTGGCGCGGTGCCCCGGCCGGGCGCGCGGGGCGGGGGTCGCCCCGCGCTGCGTGCGACCGGTCGCCGGCAAAGCCCGGGGCTGGGCGGCCGCTCATCGGAGGGCCGCCCCCTGTGCCAGCGTGAGGGCCGCCGCCACGCCCGTGGCCGCCAGCACCAGGCTCGCCATGGCGAACCGCCGCACCAGCGTTGGCTCGCTCCAGCCGCCCAGCTCAAAGTGGTGGTGCAGGGGCGACATGCGTAGCACGCGCCGGCCACTGCGCCGGAACCAATACACCTGGACCATGACCGAGAGATCCTCGATGACGAAGAGCCCCCCGATCCAGATCAGCCACAGCTCGGCGTGGATCAGGACCGCGACGGCCGCCAGGGCGCCGCCGATGGCCATCGACCCGGTGTCGCCCATGATGACCTTGGCCGGGTGGCGGTTGACGCGCAAGAATCCGATCAGGGCCCCCGCCAGCGCCAGCATGGCCCCGGCCGCGGCCGGCTCCCCGGCTTCGGCGGCCAGCAGGCCGAACCCGGCCAGCGGCGGCAGCGCCGTGGTGGCCAGCAGCCCGTCGGCCCCGTCCGTCAGGTTGGTCGCATTGGTCGTCGCGATGACGACGAACACGACAAACACGGCGTAGAGGGCCGGCGCCAGCACGACCCGCACCCCCGTGAAGGGCACGGCCACCCACGACCCGGAATGGAGCGGGCCGAGCGCCGCCAACGCCAGGATGAGGCCGAGCAGGGTCTGCCCCACCAGCTTCTCGCGAGCCTTCAGCCCAAGCGGCCGGCCCAGCGCCGCCTTGCGGTAGTCGTCGACAAAGCCCAGCGCCCCATGGCCAAGCGAGATGACGAGCACGAGGTAGAGGGCGCTGTCCCTGGGGAAGAGCGCAAGCGCGGCAAGGGCGGCCACCGGCAGGAAGAGCAGGCCGCCCATGGTGGGCGTGCCGGCCTTCTTGAGGTGGCTTTCCGGGCCCTGCTGGCGCACGCTCTGGCGGAAGCCCAGGCTCCGCAGCCAGGAGATGCCCGCAGGCACAATCAGCGCCGCGACGATGGCCGCGGCGACTCCAGCCAACAGCACCCGGCCGACGAGGGTGGCGGTCACGGCTGCAAATCCCCTTTGTCGGCCTCGGTCGCGGGCGCCCCCGCCCCCGCCCTACTCATTCACGCGGGCTCGCGCCTCGGCAGCCGCCAGCTCCGCCTGCAGCCACTGGAGGGCCCGCTCCATTTGCATGCCGCGGGACCCCTTGACCAGAACCGTGTCTCCGGGCGCCAGCTCGCGCAAGGCCCAGTCCGCGGCCTCTTCGGGCGAGGCGCAGGCCCGTCCGGGGAGCCCGGCCTCCGGCCGCACCCAGGCCTCAGCCGCGGAGCCGACCGTCGCCATGGCCCGGGCCGGCGACCGCGCGATCAGCCGCCCCACCTCGCGGTGGCCCGACTCCGCAAGCGGGCCCAGCTCCAGCATGTCGCCGAAGAGGATCAGGGCCCTGCCGGGCGCCGCCAGCTCGCCCAGCACCTCCAGGGCCGCAGCCGACGAGGCGGGGCTCGCGTTGTAGGCGTCGCCGACCAGCGTGTAGGACCCGATGCGCCGGATCTCCAGCCGGTCGTGCGGCGGCTCGGCGCGGCCCAGGCCCTCCGCCACCGCGTCGGCCGGCACCCCCAGCGCCGAGGCGGCGCCGGCGGCGGCCAGCGCGTTGGCCACCAGGTGGCGGCCGGCCAGACGCAGGCGGACGCTGACGGGACGCTGGCCGGGCAGGTGGAGGCGGAAGCGGCTACCCTCGCCCTGCAGCAGCTCGACGTCGGTCGCGCGGATGTCGACCTCCGGCCCAAACCCGTACCACTGCACCGGCGCCCTGGCGCGCGGGGCCATGGCTCGCTGCCAGGGGTCGTCCGTGTTCAGGATGGCCACCCCATGCGCGGGCAGCGCGGCCACCAGCTCCTCCTTGGCGGCGGCGATGGCCTCCATGCTGCCGAGCGCCTCGAGGTGACTCGGCCCGATCAGGGTCAGCGCCCCGATTTCCGGCCGGCAGATCTCCGCCAGGCGGGCGATCTGGCCCGGGCCGCGCATGGCCAGCTCCAGCACCGCGGCCGCGTGCTGCGGCCCGGCCTCCAGGCACGTGATGGGCAGGCCGATCTCCGTGTTGTAGTTGCCCTCGGGTTCGAGCACCCCCATCCGCGTGGCCACGGCGGCGGCGGTCAGGGTGCGGGTCGTTGTCTTCCCCACGCTGCCCGTGATCCCGATCACCCGCAGCCGTGGGCGCAGGCCCGCCATCCAGGTGGTGGCCGCCCGCCCCAGAGCCTGGATCGGGTCGTCGACGAGCAGCAGGGCCTTGCCGTCCGGCAGAGCCAACTCCGGTCCGCTGGCGGCCAGCGCCGCGCTTGCGCCGCCCCGGAGCGCGTCCAGGATGAACCGGTGCCCGTCCGTCCGCTCGCCCGGCAGCGCGCAGAAGATGTCGCCGGGCCGCACCCGGCGGCTGTCGACGGCGATCCCCGTCAGGACCAGGCCCGGATCGCCCGCGGCCACCCGCCCGGAGGCGAGGCTCGCCAGTTCGCCAAGGGTCAGACGCAAGGCCGCTCCAACCCCTTCCCGGGAATCCCCTGGCAGCCGTGCCCCATGCGCGCGCAGGCCGCCGCCGTGGGGGCTGCCACTACGCGCCAGCCTGCGAGCGGCCGAGCAGGGCCTCGGCCGCAACCTTGCGGTCGTCGAAGTCGATGGTCCGGTCGGCAAAGATCTGGTAGGTCTCATGCCCTTTGCCGGCGATGATGATCACATCGCCTTCCCGGGCCTCGGCAACCGCCGTCTCGATCGCCCGGCGGCGGTCGGCGATGGACAGCAGCCCACCCGAGGGTGGGCGCGCAATACCGGCCGCGATATCGGCGAGGATGGCCTCGGGGTCCTCGCTGCGCGGGTTGTCGGAGGTCAGGATCACGAGGTCGGCCGCGGCGGCGGCGATGGCGCCCATCTGGGGGCGCTTGCTCCGGTCGCGGTCCCCCCCGGCCCCGAACACCGCGATCACTCGTCCGCGCGCGAATTCGCGCGCGGTGCCCAGGACGTTCTGCAGGCTGTCCGGGGTATGTGCGTAGTCGACGATGACGCTGAACGGCAATAGGCTCGGCACCACCTGGAAGCGGCCGGGGACGCCGGCCACGCGCTCCAGGGCGGCACAGGCGGCCTCAGGGTCGACGCCCACCGTCATCCCGACCGCATAGGCGGCCAGCGCGTTATACACGTTGAAGCGGCCCGTCAGGCGCAGCCGCACCAGCCGCCGGGCTTGGCCGTGGACCAGGGTGAACGAGGCCCCGTTCGGGTCGATCTCGACGGCCTCGGCGCGAATCTCAGCCCCTGCCTGGAACCCGTAGGTCGTGACCTGGCCCTTGGTGGCCCGGATCATGTACGGCGCCGCCGGGTCGTCGGCATTGACCACAGCCTGGCCCGCGGGGTCGAGCAGCCAGAACAGGCGCTCCTTGGCCGCCCGATAGCTCGCGGCGTCGGGGTGCTCCTTGCCGCCGATGTGGTCGTGGGCCAGGTTGGTGAAAACTGCCGTCTTGAAGTCGCAGTCGTCGACACGGTGGCGCGCCAGCGCCAGCGAGGAGGCCTCGATGACGCAGTAGCGGTCGCCCCGCTGCACCATCTCGGCGAATGCCGCATGCAGGTCCGGGGCTTCGGGCGTCGTGAGGTGGGCGCCGGGGGCCACCCGCGGCTCGCCGCCGATGATGGTCTGCACGGTGCCGATCAACCCCACCGACCCAAGGACCGAGAGGACCTCACGGCAGAGGTAGGTCGTCGTCGTCTTGCCCTTGGTGCCCGTCACGCCGACCAGGTGGAGGTTGCGGGTCGGGTGGCCATAATAGTTGGCCGCCACCCGCGAGAGGGCGTGGCGGCTGTCGGGCACGAAGACCTCCACGGCCTGCGGGGGGACGGTGCCGCGCCTCTCGACCAGGCACGCCACGGCCCCGCGGCTGACCGCCTCGGGCACGAACCCGTGGCCGTCCTTCTCAAATCCCTGCCACGTGGCGAACAGGTCGCCCGGGGCCACCCGCCGCGAGTCGTAGGCCAGACCGGCGACCTGCACGGACAGGTCGCCCCGGACCTCGGCCCCGCCAACACCGGCCAAAAGCTCACGCAGCGAACGCATGCCGCCCTCGCCACCTCGATCCATCAGGCTTCCTCCGCCTCCAGTCATGCGCTCCACCGGCTGGGGCGAGGGGGAGCCTTCCCGCGCGTGGGCACCGCCCATTGTTATGCGATGCGCGCAGGCTTCCCTTCCCTCGTTATCGCACGTGCGCCACAAACGCTGAAAGTGCGTTCCACACGGCGCGAACGGAGCCGGGGGTGGGCGCGACCGGGGCGATGGCGATGACGGCGGCGTGGGTCGCCGGTGCGGGCACATCCTGCACGGGGGCGAGCTGCACGGTATCGAAGGTGGAAGGGGCCCGCATCCCCAGCTGCGTCGTGGCGACGGCCGCGATGCGGTCGGGCGCCTGCAGCGTGGCCACCTGCACCTCCAGGCGGTGCTCGGCGTCCTGCGCCGTGGCCAGCACGTGCTGGGCATGGTCCAACTGGTAGCCGGCCTGGGTCACGGCCGCGGCCGCGTAGGCGGCCCCCAGGAGCAGCCCGCCGCTGATCAGGATGGCGGTGAGCCCCTCGGTGAAGGCGACGCGGGACATCCGCGTGGATGGGCGCCTCTGCGGCTGCGGGCTGCTGGGACGATTGAGCTGGGGCGCCAGCGATTCTCGCGTAACGGCCATATTAGCACACCTCCAGGGCGCGAAGCCGGGCGCTGCGGGAGCGTCGGTTCGCCGCCTCTTCGGCGGCGCTTGGCCGGACGGGCTTCTTGGTCAGCACATGCGCACCATCGAGGGTGCGGAAGAAGTTCTTGACGATGCGGTCCTCCAGGGAGTGAAAGGAGATGGCCACCAGCCGGCCCCCGGGGGCAAGCGCGGCGGCAGCCGCGCGCAACCCGCTCTCGAGGGCCTCCAGCTCGCCGTTGACTGCGATCCGCAGCGCCTGAAAGGTGCGGCGGGCGGGGTGATCTGGGCCCCTGCCGGGTACCGCCGCCCGGATGATGCTCACCAGGTGGGCCGTCGACTTCACCGGCCGCCGGTTGACCACGAAGTTGGCAATCCGCTTGGCCCAGCGCTCCTCGCCATATTCGGCGATGATCCGAGCGAGCTCGGCTTCGGGCAGCCCATTCACCAAGTCAGCGGCTGTCCGGGTCTGGGTGGTGTCCATGCGCATGTCGAGCGGACCGTCCTCCCGGTAGGAGAAGCCCCGCTCGGGCGTGTCCAGCTGAACGGAGCTCACGCCCACGTCGAAGAGGATGCCGTTTGGCCGGGCGCCTGCGAGCAGCTCGCTTAAGTCGGCGAAGTTACCATGCAGCAGCTGGACTCGCTCGCCAAACGGCTGCAACCGTTCCGCCGCCGCCGACAGGGCGACTGGATCCTGATCGATGCCAATCAGCCTTCCATCCGGTCCACTGGCCTCGAGAACGGCGGCGGCATGGCCGCCAAAGCCCACGGTGGCATCGACGAAGAGGCCGCCCGCGCGCGGCTGCAGCCACTGCACGACCTCGTCCACCATGACGGGCAGATGCGCCTGCATCATGACTGCAGCCCCTGCAGCTGCTCGGCCAGGGCTGCGTAGTCGGCGGAGGCCGACTGCGCGTAGGACGCCCACTCGGCCTCCGCCCAGACCTCCACCCGGCTGGAGACGCCCAGCACGACGGTGTCGCGGGCGATCTTCGCGTACTCGCGCAGCGATGGTGGGAGCAGCACCCTGCCCTGACCATCCGGGCGGCATTCCGCCGCCCCGGCGAAGAAGATCCTGGCAAACGCCCGCGCGTTGGCCTGATTGAAGGGCAGGGCGCGGATCCGCGCTTCGAGGGCCTCCCATTCCGGCAGCGGATAGAGGAAAATGCAGTTCTCGAAGCCGCGCGTGGCGACAAACGGCTGGCCGAGGCCCTCGCGCAGGCGCGAGGGAAGCGTGAGCCGGCCCTTGTCGTCCAGTGCATGACGGTACTCGCCCATGAACACGCGGCCCGGTCCCCCACTTCGCCCCACACTGACCCACTCTAGGGGGTCAGTACGCCACCATTACCCCACCTCCTGCGGGCCCCGGGCAAAAAAAAGGGCCGGGGCGGCGTTTGCGCCGCACCCGGCCCCCGGGAAGGAGAGCGCCGTCAGAGCGTCGGGAGCAACCCCTCCGCCGACTCAGCCGGCAGGGCCGCCCGCTCGGAGGACTCGACCTCGATGGCCCGCCCGCACTGCGGGCAGCGCGCCCGCCCGCCGGGCGCCGCCTCCTCGCGCAGAAGGCCCTCGCTGCCGCATCCGAGGCACACGTACGCGATCGCTCCACTCTGTGCCGTCAACGCCTCGCCACCTTTCGGGTTGCTCGGACGCCGCGGACCCGGCGCGCCTCCTCTCTGTTGAAGTCGCGCCACACCGGGCAAACCGGTACAGCCACCTAACCTCGCGCTGCACCGGGCAAACCGGTAGAGCCACCTGGCCTCCCGCCACACCGGAGAAACCGGTGCGGCCATTGACTTTTGGAGCCGTCACAGCGCACAATTCTCCTGCGGTCCGCTGGGGATGTAGCTCAGTTGGGAGAGCGCCGCGTTCGCATCGCGGAGGCCACGGGTTCAAGTCCCGTCATCTCCACCAACCCACATCCAGGGCGGCGCCCCCACCAAGGGGGCGCCGCTTGCTTTCACTCTGGCGCCAGGCGGCGCTGTACCAGACCCATCAGGGGCACGCCCCCGACGATCAGGACGCCCTCGCTGAGCAGCAGCGGCGGAAACGCCACGAGCCACGGCAGGTGAGCCGTCTCGTGCAGCAAGAGCGCCACCGCCGCCGCCACGATGACCGCATAGACCGCCGCGCCGAGGTACGCGCTCCGCCGGCTCAGCCACACACAGGCCAGCGCACCGACCAGGTTGGCCAGGGGCATGAAGATGAGCTCCCATGCCCCGCCGTAGGGACTGAGGAGGTTACTGAGCAGCACGCCGACGACGAAGGCAGGGACGAGGCCCTTGCGGAACGGCAGGATGCCCTTGAGAACCTCGGCGAGGCGGAACTGGATGGGCCCATAGCTGAGGGGCGCCAGCGCCCAGGTCAGAATTGCGTAGAGGGCGGCCACCAAGGCCGCTTCCGCCAGTCTGCGTACCCGCAACAGGCGCTCCCCCCCGGTGCTGGCGTCCGTTCGCTCCCGCTCCCCCGGATCCTGCCGCCAGAGTCGTATCCGTCACACGGCTCGGGTCAGACCGGGTGGAACACGTCCGTCCCGCCGAGATAAGGCCGCAGGGCCGCCGGGACCCGCACGCTGCCATCGGGCTGCTGGTGGGTCTCCACCAAGGGGATCAGGATGCGGGGCGACGCGGCCGCCGTGTTGTTGAGCGTGAATGCGTACCGCACGCGCCCCTGCCCGTCGCGGTAGCGGATCCCGGCCCGCCGCGCCTGCCAGTCGTGCAGGGACGAGCAGGAGTGCGTCTCCCCGTAGTCCCCGCGCCCCGGCATCCAGGTCTCGATGTCATGCATGCGCACCTTGCCGAGCCCCATGTCGCCCGTGGAGTTGGCCACCACGCGGTAAGGCAGCTCCAGGGCCTGCATCAGGGCTTCCGAGTTCGCAAGCAGCTCGTAGTGGATTCGGTCCGAGAGCTCGGGGTCGGCCGCGCAGACCACGAACTGCTCCAGCTTGCGGAACTCGTGCACGCGGTAAAGGCCGCGGGTGTCGCGGCCCGCCGCCCCCGCCTCACGCCGGTAGCACGCCGATAGCCCGAGATGGCGGACCGGCAGGTCCGCCTCGGCGATGATCTGGTCCAGGTGCAGCCCGAGGAGCGGCACCTCCGCCGTGCCGGCGAGGAAGCGCCCCTCCACCTCGTACGTCTGGCCTTCGTTGTCAGGGAAGTGGCCCGTGCCGAAGAACGGCCGCGGCCCGATGAGCGTCGGCACCTCGAGCAGGTCGAACCCCTTCGGCATGATCAGGTCGATGGCCATCCGGAAGACCGCCTGCTCGAGCAGCACGCCGGCGTTGCGCAGCGTGTAGGCGCGCGAGCCGGCAAAGGCCGCCGTGCGCTCGGTCTCCAGCGCCCCCAGCCCCAAAAGGAGCTCCACATGGTCGCGAACGCGGAAGTCGAAGGTCGGCAGCGTGCCCCAGTACTTGACGGGCACGTTCGCGGAGGCGTCAGGGCCGACCGGCACATCCGGCGCGGGGATCGCGGGCACCTGCAAAAGCAGGCCCGCCCGCTCCTGCTCCGCCGCGCGCAGACGTTCCTCGACTTCGCGCAGCTCCTCCTTGACCCGCGCGCCCTCCTCCCGGCTCGAGGGCCCGGCCTTGCCCAGCTTGTTGCGCCGGGCCCGCAGCTCGTCCGCCGTGAAGGTGAGCTGGCGCCACTCGCCGTCGACGGCGATCAGCCGCTCGACGTCCAGCGCCGCCCCCTTCTTGCGCACGGCGTCGCGCACGGCCTCGGGCTGCGTCCGGATGATCTCGGGATCCAGCACGGCACGCTCCCCCTGACATGCAAAAGGCCCGCCCCCAGAACGGGGCGGGCCCTGCCCGCGGTGCCACCCGCATTTATCGCTCATGGTAAGTCGCTATGGCGCAGGCGGTGGAAGCCCCGGGACCCGCGCGCCGGGTCGCAGCACCCCCGGCTCTCTGCAGCGCGGTCAAAGGCCCGGGCCATGGTCCGCCTCAGGGCTCATTCTACCTGGGCGCAGCCTTGCAGGGCAATAAAGCCGCCAAGCGCGGCTCTGGTGGCCGTCGCTTGCGCGCCGGCCGGTCCGGACGGTTCCCGGGCCGGGGGCCGGGGCTCGGCGGGCGCCGGGTGGAGACCCCATTATTCAGGCCGCCGCAGGCAGCCAGCTACATGCCCGCACATTGCCCCACGTGTCTTGACGGGTGGCGTTAGTTCGATCATTATCGAACTCATATCAGTTCGATGGAGGTCGAACACCGTGCAGGTCAGGGTCGACTGGAGCCCACCGAATGAGTTCCTGGCCAGCTTGGCCACGGCCGTCACGCCGGTGCTTGCCAGGCACGGAGAGATGGGACCGGCCTGGGCCGCGCGCGCCCGCAAGGTCCTGACGCCGGTCCAGGCTGCGGCAGCGACGCCCCTGCCCCGCATTCAGCCCCTGGTGGCCAAGAGCGGCTGCCGCACCGTGCCGGCGTTTATGGAGTACCTGGGCAATCTGCA
>DATLTP010000039.1:0-21610 GCA_035533535.1 Bacillota bacterium
GGTGGCTATGGCGGAGGGGATCCACCCGTTCCCATCCCGAACACGGCCGTGCCACCCTCCAGCGCCTATGGTACTGGGCGGGCGACTGCCCGGGAGAGTCGGCCGCTGCCGGAACACTCTTGACCCGCGCGAACCCCGGTCCTCGATGAGAGGGCCGGGGTTTAGCGTTTCTCAGCGAGTCTTTACGGTTGAGTTACAACGATGCCCAAATCGATCTGCGCCCTCGGGGGGTGGCTATAATTGGTCCAGTCGCGTTGGACCGGAAGGGATGGCAGCAGATTTGCGACCGCGGCGTCGGCGGCTTTATCTGAACTTCATTGCCGCCTGCGTCCTGCTCCCGTTCCTCGCTGCTTGCAGCGTGCAGGGCGCGACGGTCGACGAATCGGGCGACGCCCAGCCGGTCGTGGTCGACGTGACCACCCTCCCGGCCCCGGTGACCGCGCCAGCTCCGCTATGGCAGAAGACGTACGACGCCCCCATTCAGCTCTCCCTGGCGCCTGACGGCAGCGGCGCCGCGGTGCTTGGTCCCGACGGCCTCTCGGTGCTTGGCCGCGACGGCAGCTCCCTCTGGAAGGCAGCAGCCGGCGGCGTGGCCTTTGCCCTGCGCGACGGCTTGGTGGTCCGCGGCCCCGCGCCGACAGACGCCAGCGGCACCATTGCCGCGTACGATGCCAGCGGCGATCTGCTCTGGCAAAAAGCCGCGACCGGGCCCATCACGGCCGCCGGCTCCGCTGACGGCTCGCGTGTGGCCGTCGCTGATGATGGTGCCGGCGTCGTCTGGCTGATCGACACGTCGCCCGCGGATGCGCCCGCCCATGCCCATTCCATTCAGATCGCTGGCCCCGCGTCTTTGCAGTTCACCGCCAATGACCAGCTGGTCATCGATGATGGCACGCAGGTCAGCGTGGTCTCGCCGTCCGGCAAGGTGGCGGCCCTTTGCCCCGGCGGCTGCAGCGGCCCAAGCCGCGCCGTGGCCCCCGCACGCGACGCCGCGTGGCTGGCCGTGGCCACCCGCGGCGGCGACAACACCCTGTACATGTTCAAGAGCGACGGCACGGCCCTCTGGAACCGGGCCCTGCCCGGCGGCGGCGGCAACGGCCTGGCCGTCGGCCCGGGCGACCGCCAGGTTCTGCTCTACAATGCCGGCACGGCCGGCGGCCTGATCGACGTGGCCACCAGCACGGGCGCCGAGCGCTGGGCCATCAGCCTGCAGGAGGCGGGTGCGCCGCTCCAGGCCGTGGCCGCGGCCTTCCGAGCGGACGGCGGCTTGGCCGTTCTGGCCCAAAACGCCATGGCCACGTATGTCGTGGGCCTGGACGCCAGCGGCCAGCCGCAGACCGCGCTGCCCCTGCCGACGGGCGTCTCGGTCGGCCTCAGCGGCCCGCGCAACGCCGCGGTGGTGGCCACCGATAACACGACGGGCACCGCAAGCGTATCCTGGTACGGGCTGCAGGCGTCGTCCGGCGACTGAGTTCTGACTGGGAAACCGCGATTCGGGGAAGGATTCAAACGGCGCACCGCGAATATGCGTGCTACCGCGGAGAGTTACCGCCCGGGCCTGCTCCCGCAAGTTCCGCAATTCCGTTGCCGCGGGCCCCAAATGCCGTCGTGGACCCCACCTCGTACCCACAGGGTGAAGATTGACACGAGCCGCCGCTCCCATTGACCCCGGAATGCCCATGATCGCGCTCTGCCGGCCACGGTGCCAGGCCCTATCTCGGCGTGACTCTTTTCCCCTGTCCCATGCTTCCACCCAGCCTGCAAGGAGGTTGCCGTGAGTAAAAGTGCCCCGCTCGAGGTGAGCGAGCTCGAAGCCATGACCCTGCGTGAGCTCTACACGCTGGCCCGGGACCTGGAGATCGGCGGATACAGCTCGATGAGAAAACGCGAGCTGATCATGGAGATCTTGAAGGCCCGGACCGAGAAGGACGGCCTCATCTACGCCCAGGGCATCCTGGACGTCATGCCGGAAAACTTCGGGTTCATGCGCCCCATCAACTACCTACCGAGCAACGAGGATATTTACGTCTCCCCGTCGCAGATCCGGCGTTTTGACCTGCGCACCGGCGACCATGTCGCCGGCCAGGCCCGCCCGCCCAAGGAGAGCGAGCGCTACTTCGGCCTGATCCATATCGAGCGCATCAACGGCGTCTCGCTGGAGGAGGCCAACCAGCGCCTGCCCTTTGATTCGCTGACCCCGATCTTCCCCACCCGGCGCTTCACCCTCGAGACGACGCCCATCGAGATGTCCGCCCGCATCGTCGACCTGGTGACGCCGATCGGCATGGGCCAGCGCGGCATGATCGTCTCCCCGCCCAAGGCGGGCAAGACCATGCTGCTCAAGAGGATGGCCAACTCCATCTCCAAGAACTACCCCGACGCGCACATCATCGTCCTGCTCATCGACGAGCGGCCTGAAGAGGTCACCGACATGGAGCGGTCGGTGGACGGCGAGGTTCTGGCTTCCACCTTCGACAACCAGCCCGAGGCCCACGTCAAGCTGGCCGAGATGGTGCTGGAGCGCGCCAAGCGCCTGGTTGAGCACAAGATGGACGTCGTCATTCTCCTGGATTCCATCACCCGGCTCGGCCGCGCCTACAACCTGGTCACGCCGCCCTCGGGCCGCACGCTGTCCGGCGGTCTCGACCCGGCCTCGCTCCACAAGCCGAAGCGCTTCTTCGGCGCCGCCCGCAACATCGAAGAGGGTGGCAGCCTCACGATCCTGGCCACCGCCCTGATCGACACGGGCAGCCGCATGGACGACGTCATCTACGAGGAGTTCAAGGGCACCGGTAACATGGAGTTGCACCTGGACAGAAAGCTCTGGGAGCGCCGCCTGTTCCCCGCCATCGACATCAAGCGCTCCAGCACCCGCCGGGAGGAGCTGCTGCTCACCCCGGACGAGCTGGAGGTCATGTGGCTGTTCCGCCGCACCACGGCCAACATGGACCCGGCCGCCGTGCTCGAGCTGGTCATGGACCGGCTGTCCAAGACCAAGAACAATGAGTCGTTCCTGGAACTGATCAAGCGCGAGGCCCGGCTGATCAGCTAGGCCCGCGCGCCCCGGCCCGCCCGGGCTTCCGCCAGTTGACAGGGTGGTATAATAAGTCCTTGCGGGTGCCGCAAAGACGGCGTACCGCCTATGGAGTGTGAGTGCAGTGAAGGCGAAGATCCATCCGGAGTATCATCGCACAAAGGTCACCTGCGCCTGTGGCGCCACCTATGAGATGGGCTCCACCAAGGAAAACATCCGCGTCGACATCTGCGCCCACTGCCACCCGTTCTACACAGGCAAGCAGCGCATCGTGGACACGGGCGGGCGGGTGGAGCGCTTCCGCCGCAGGTACGCCAACGCGAGCACGGCGGCGGCGGCGGCTCCGGGCAAGGAGTAGATCGCCCTGCGGAGCGAGGCCGGCGCGCTCCCGCGGCATGACCCGGATCCCGCAGCCGGCATCCGCTACGGTGGCCAGGCCGTCATCGAAGGCGTCATGATGCGGGGCCCGGCGGCCTTCGCCCTGGCTGTGCGCAGGCCCGACGGCCAGATCAGCGTGCTGACCGAGCCCCGTCCCGCCATCACCACGCGCTCGCCCCTTCTGCGCCTGCCCATTGTGCGCGGCGTCGCCGTGCTGGGGGAGTCGCTGGTGATCGGCATTCAGAGCATGCTGCGCGCCGCCGAGCTGGCCGCTCCCGACGATGAGAAGATCGGCCGCGCCGAGCTGAACCTGTCGGTCATGGCGGCCATGGCCTTCGCGATCGGCCTGTTCTTCGTGTTGCCGACCTGGCTCGCCAACTTGGCGCGGCCGCATGTCCCCAATTCCGTGGCCCTGAACGTGGTCGAGGGCGGCGTGCGCGCGGCGCTCCTGCTCGGCTACCTGGCCGTGATCGCGGCCAGCCGCGACATCCAGCGCGTGCTGGCCTACCACGGCGCCGAGCACAAGGCGATCCACGCCCTGGAGAGCGGCGGCCCGCTGACGGTGGCGGCCGCCCGCCGGTTCTCGCGGCTGCACCCGCGCTGCGGCACAAGCTTTCTGCTGTTCGTGGTGCTGGTCTCGATCGCGCTCTTCGCCGTGTTTGGCTGGCCCGTGCTCTGGGAGCGCGTGATGCTGCGGGTTGTGCTGCTGCCCGTGCTGGCGGGCCTCGGGTATGAGGTGCTGCGGGCGACAGCATCGGCCAGGAGCCCGCTGATGGCGCCGGGCCTCCTGCTGCAGCGGCTGACGACGCGGGAGCCGGATGACGCGCAGCTCGAGGTGGCCCTGGCCGCGCTGGCTGCGGTCTTAGTCTGAGGATTTGTCCGTGCGGCCGCGTACGCGGCCGCACCCAATTTGGGAGTGAAGCGGCGTGTCCGCCCTGTTGCAGACGCTCGCGGGCGTGCAGTCCCGGTTTGGCGAGCTGGACCGCCACCTGGCGGATCCCGGCCTGCTCGCGGATCAGGCGCGCTACCGCGAGGTCCTGAAGGAACGCAAGCGGCTGGAGCCCATCGTCGAGGCCTGTGTGGCCCTGCGCCAGGTCGAGGCCGACATGGAGGCGGCGCGCGCCATGCTGGGCGAGGGCGACGCCGAGACGCGCGCCTGGGTCCAGGCGGAGCTGTCCCGCGGCGAGGCCGAGGCTGCTGAGCTGGAGGCCAGGCTGCGGGTGCTCCTTTTGCCGCACGACTCCCGCGACGAGCGGAACGTCATCCTGGAGATCCGCGCGGGCGCCGGCGGCGAGGAAGCGGCCCTGTTCGCGGCCGACCTGGCGCGGATGTACATGCGCTACGCCGAGCGCCGCGGCTGGAAGACCGAGGTCCTGGACAGCAACGAGACGGGCATCGGCGGCTTCAAGGAGCTCATCATGTCGATCGAGGGCGAGGGCGCCTTCAGCCGCCTGAAGTACGAGAGCGGGGTCCACCGCGTGCAGCGGGTCCCGGAGACGGAGTCGAGCGGGCGCATTCACACCTCGACCGCCACGGTGGCGGTGCTGGCCGAGGCGGACGAGGTCGAGGTGGACATCAAGCCGGACGACCTGGAGATCGACACCTACCGGGCAAGCGGCGCCGGCGGCCAGCACGTCAACAAGACGGAGTCGGCCATCCGCATCACCCACAAGCCGTCCGGGATCATCGTCAGCTGCCAGGATGAGCGCAGCCAGGGCAAGAACAAGGCGCGGGCGATGATGATCCTGCGGGCGCGGCTCCTGGACCTCTACCAGCACGAGCAGGCGAACGAGATCGCCACGGAGCGGCGGTCGCAGGTGGGCAGCGGCGAGCGCAGCGAGCGCATCCGCACCTACAACTTCCCCCAGAACCGTCTGAGCGAGGAGCGCATCGACCTCACGCTCTATAAGCTCCGCCTCATCCTGGACGGCGAGCTCGACGAGGTGATCGACGCCCTGGTGGCGGTCGACCAGTCCAGGCTGCTGCAGCACGCCGAGGAGGCCACGGCGGCCGGCGGCCGCAGCGGCGACTAGCGTGCGCACAGGTGACGGGCGGCGAAGCCTGCCGGCCGGCGGCGGCCTGCCGCTGCGCTGGTCAGACGGCGGTGCCGCTGGGGCCTCGCTGGCCCGTGCGGCGCTGGCGGAGGCCGCCACCCAGCTGAGGGACGCCGGGGTGGAGGGGCCCGTCCGCGAGGCGCGGCTGCTGCTGCGCTGGGCTGCTGGCGGCGGCGCCGCGGCGGCCCTGCCGGGCGACACCGATGAGCTGGCCCCCGACGTGGCGGCCCGTTTCGCCGCGGCCGTGGCGCAGCGCGAGGCTCGGGAGCCCTTCGCCTACATCACCGGGGAGCGCGAGTTCTTCGGCTTGCCGTTTGCGGTGGGGCCGGCCGTCCTCATCCCGCGCCCGGAGACCGAGTTGCTGGTGACCGAGGGCCTGCGGTTCATCGGCGACCGTCCGGCCGAGGTGGTGGACATGGGCACGGGCAGCGGCTGCATTGCCATCGCCCTGGCGGTGCACGCGCCTGCCGCCCGGATCTGGGCCGTCGACATCTCGGGGGCGGCCCTGGAGGTGTGCTCCGAGAACGCCGTCCGCCATGGCGTGGGGGAGCGGGTGGTGCCGATCCCCGGTGACCTCTGGCGGGCCGGCCTGCCGTCCGAATTGGAAGGGCGGCTCGATCTGGTCCTGAGTAACCCGCCTTACGTCACGTCCGCGGATTGGGCGGCGCTGGAGCCGGAAGTCCGTCTGTATGAGCCCAAGCGGGCCCTGGTGCCCGAGGTGGACGACGTCTACACCCCGCTCGCCGAGGGCACGCGCCAGTGGCTGCGGCGCGGCGGCCTGCTGGCGTGCGAGGTTGGGGTGGGCGAGGCCGAGGGCGTCGCCGAGACGCTGAGGAGATGTGGCTTTCGCGACGTCGCCTGTGTGCCCGACCTGGCAGGCGTGCCGCGGGTCGTGCGCGGGGTGCGGGCGTGATGGCCCCTGCTGACGGGGCCCGTCCCCTGGCCAGCCGCCTGGCCGGCATGCGTGCCGCGGGTTGTGCGCGGGTGCGGGCATGATGACCCTGCTGACGTGGCCCATCCCCTGGCCAGCCGCTTGGCCGGCGGGCGTGCCGCAAGTCGTGCGCGGGGTGCGGGCGTGATGGCCCCTGCTGACGTGGCCCGTCCCCTGGCCAGCCGCCTGGCCGGCAGGCGTGCCGCAAGTCGTGCGCGGGGTGCGGCCATGATGGCCCGGCGACTTCACCCTGGTAACGGCGGGTGTGCCGCATGACCACCCTCCGTCTGCAGCCCGCCGATGTGGCCCGTGCCGCCGCCATCCTGCGGGCTGGCGGCCTGGTGGCCTTCCCGACCGAGACCGTCTACGGCCTCGGCGGCGACGCCACGAACCCGCAGGCCGTGGCGCGCATCTTCGCGGCGAAGGGCCGTCCGGCCGACAACCCGCTGATCGTTCACCTGGCGGCTGCCGCGGACCTGGGCACCATCGCGGAGGGCGACAGCCCCCTGGCTGCCCTTTGGCCGGCCCCGCTGACGCTGGTGATGCGCCGCCGGCCGGGCGCCGTCTGCGACCTGGCCACTGCGGGCCTGGACACGGTGGCCGTGCGGGTGCCCGCCCATGACCTCGCGCGTGCGCTGATCGCGGCGGCGGGCTGCCCCGTGGCCGCGCCGTCGGCCAACCGCTCGGGCCGGCCCAGCCCGACGACAGCCGCCGCGGTGCTCGAAGACCTGGACGGCCGCATCGACGCCGTCCTGGACGGCGGTCCGGCCGAGGTCGGGGTGGAGTCCACCGTGGTCGACGCGACGCAGGCGCCGCCGCGGGTGCTGCGCCTGGGTGGCCTGCCCCTGGAGACCCTCCGCCGCCTGGCGCCTGACCTCCTGGTCGGCGGCGACGCGCGCCGCTCCCCGGGCACCCGCTACCGCCACTATGCGCCGCGGGCTCCGGTCGTCCTGGCGGACGCCGACGCCATCATCGCCATGTTGACCGAAGACCCAAGGGCCGCTGCCCTCGTGACCGACGAGACGGCTACACGCCTGCCGCCAGGCCGGCCGGGGCTCGCCCGCCTCGGGCCCGCAGCCGACGGCGCCGCCCACGCCCAGCGGGTGTTCGAGTCCCTGCGCCGCTTGGACCGCGACCATCCCAGCCTGATCGCCGCCGAGATCCTGCCGGAGGTCGGGCTGGACCGCGCCGTCATGGACCGCCTGCGCAGGGCCGCGTCTGCGCAAGGTGGAAGTGGACCCCGCGTGAACGCGCGATGATCGGCGGCACTCAGGCCAGCCCGCTGGCTGCCGCCTGGGCGCGGGGCCTGCGATGATCTGGCTGCTGGTCTGCTCGGGCAACACCTGCCGCAGCCCGATGGCCGCCGCGATGGCGCGGTCCCGGCTCCTGCAGGCGGGCCGGCCGGACATCGCCGTCCTCTCCGCAGGCCTCTCCGCCGCCGAGGGCGACCCCGCCACACCGGAAGCCGTGGCCGCCGTGCAGGCCCACGGCCTGGGCCCGCTCCTGCAAAAGCACCGCGCCCACCAGCTCGATCCGGCCGACGCCCATGCCGCCGACCGCATCTTCGCCATGACGCGCATGCAGGCGGAGGTGCTGCGCACCCGCTTCCCTGCCGTGGCCGCCCGCGTCGAGACCCTCGACCCCATGGGCGACGTCTTCGACCCGTTCGGCCGCGGCCAGGAGGCCTATGACGAGGTGCTGGCCCAGATCGACCAGGCCCTCGCCCACCAGATCGCCGACCACAGCCCGCTGCGGTTCGCAGTGGCCTCGGACGCCACCGGCGCGCAGCTGGCGGACGCGCTCGCCCGCAGCCTGCGCAACCGGCCCAATGTCATCCTCCTGGACCGCACCGGTGGCCGCTTCGTCCACCCAGGCGCCTTTGCCGCCGCCACCGCCGCCGGAGCGGCCGTGGGCCGGGGCGACGCCGACTTCGGCGTCGTGGCCGCCCAGCCGGCGCCAGCCGCCTGCATCGCCGCCAACCGCGTGGCGGGCGCCCGAGCCGCGTGGTGCCGGCGCGTGGGCGAGGCCCGGTCGGCGCGGGCCGAGTGCGACGCGAATATCCTTTGCCTATCCCCGCGCGGCCATGATCCGGAGGCCGCGGCCGCCATCTGCGAGGCGTTCCTGCAGACCGCGTGCCACGGCGGACCCGCGCTGGCCTGGCTGGCCGAGCTGCGGCGCCGCGACGCCACCTGACCCCACGTGACCCGTTGAACGACTTCCGTGGCGCAACCCCCAGTATCGCCCGCCCGGCTCGCGTAGACTGTGATGGTTGAGGGGGTCGTCACCCACGCGTCACCGCTCCCCGACCGCATGTTTACCAAGAATTCCAACCATGCGCCGAATTGCGGCCCATCGGTGTTTGACACCCGCAAACAGGCGTGGCTACAATGATCCCGACTTTGCGGCGGTTAAGCTTGTTTTCACGATAAATTCACAACAAAGTAAAGGCGGCGTGGGTCACTCGTGAACGTGGTCGCGTGGGCTCTGGTGGTCTGCATGCTGCTCTCTCTGGGCCTGACGCCCGCGGTGCGCGCGCTCTGTGTCCGCACAGGCGTCGTCGACAAGCCCGGGCCCCGCAGCGTGCACGTGCGGCCCGTCGCCACCCTGGGCGGCGTGGCGCTCTTTGCCGCGTTCGCCATCGGCTTCTGGCGCTTCGGCTGGGGCCAGCTCCAGGGCGACTCGGCGGGCCTGCTCGCCGGCGCCGCCGCCACTGTTCTCGTCGGCCTGGTCGACGACCTCGCCAAGGCCGGCCGCCTCAAGCTCGGCCGCCTCGGCGACGCCGAGGGCCGCGGCCTGCGCCCCGCCATCAAGATGCTGGGCCAGCTCGGGGCCGCCATCCTGGCCGTCTCCATGGGCGTCCGCATCGAGTACATCAACAATCCGTTCAACCACGGCTACATCGACCTGTACTTCTGGGGCCTGCCGGGGACCGTGGCCTGGATCTTCTGCGTCTCGACCGTGATCAACCTGATCGACGGCCTGGACGGTCTGGCCGCCGGTGTCGTCGCCATCGCCTCGGGCGCCCTGCTGCTGACCTCGCTGGAGATGGGCCAGATCGTGCCGGCGGCCCTGCTGGCCGCCATGGTCCTTGGCACCAGCCTCGGCTTCCTGCCCTGGAACTGGTCGCCAGCCAGCATCATCATGGGCGACACGGGCGCCCTGTTTTTGGGCTACGCCCTGGCCGCCGTCTCCGTGGAGGGCGCCCTCAAGGGCCCCACGGCCATCGCCCTGTCGGTGCCGGTCATCGCCCTCGGCCTGCCCGTGTTCGACACCGGGTTCGCCATCTTCCGCCGCTTCCGCGACAGGCGCCCCATCGGCGCCGCCGACCGCGACCACCTGCACCACCGCCTGCTGGCGCTCGGCTGGAGCCAGCGCGACACCGTGCTGGTCATCTACATCGTGAGCGGCTGGCTCGCCATCTCGGCCATCGCCCTCAACCACCTCGGGTGGCTGCCCGGCGCCCTGCTGCTGGCCTTCGTCATCAGCTCGCTTTGGTTTGTGGGCCGCCGCGCCGGCATCCTGGCCCACGCGGGCGCCATGGAGGTCGCGGCGACGAAGCCGGGCGGCAAAGCGCGCTGATGACCTGGCGGGTCGCCTGCCTGTTCGGCACCCGGCCGGAAGCCATCAAGATGGCCCCCGTGGTCCACGCCCTGCAAAAGTCCGGCGACATGCAGCCCCTGGTGATCGTGACCGCCCAGCACCGCGAGCTGCTGGACTCCACCCTGGCCGTTTTCGGCATCACACCTGACCACGACCTCGACCTGATGACGCCCGACCAGAGCCTGGAGCGGCTGATGGCCCGCGCCCTGGTGGGCTGCGCCGAGGTCCTGCGCCAGGAGCGGCCGGACGTCGTGCTGGTGCACGGCGACACCTCGACCACGATGGCCGGCGCCCTGGCCGCGTTTTACGCCGGCATCCCCGTGGGCCACGTCGAGGCCGGCCTGCGCACGGGCGACAAGCGGGAGCCGTTCCCCGAGGAGGTCAACCGCCGCGTCGCCGACCTGCTGTGCGACATCTACTTCGCGCCCACGCCGGCATCGCGGTGTAACCTCCTGAAAGAGGGCGTGCCGGCGGAGCGGGTCTTGGTCACGGGGAACACGGCCGTCGACGCCGTTTTGGAAGTGGCGGCGCGATGCGCCGCCACACCCAAGCCTGCGCGAGCCCGCCGGATCGCGGTTGAGGTTCACCGCCGCGAGTCCTTCGGCGCGCCCCTCCGCGAGGTGGTGCTCGCGATGCGCGATATCGTGCGGGCCTTCCCGGATGTGGAACTCCTCTGGTCGGTGCATCCCAATCCCAATGTCGGGCCCGTCGTCCGCGAGCTCTTGGGCGGCGAGCCGCGCGTCAGCCTGATCCCGCCGCCGGAGTACCCCGACTGGGTGGCGATCATGGCCGGGAGCCACCTCATCGTCACCGACTCCGGCGGACTGCAGGAGGAGGCGCCCGCCCTGCACAAGCCCGTCGTCTGCACGCGCAACAAGACCGAGCGGCCCGAGGCCGTGCAGGCGGGCACCGTCGTCCTGGCGGGGACGGAGCGGGGCGCCGTCTTCGACAGCGTGGCGCGTCTGCTGCGTGATCCGGCGGCCTACCAGCGCTGCGCCGGGGCCGAGAACCCGTTTGGCGACGGCCACGCCGCCGAACGCATCGTGGCCGGGCTGCGGCGGTTTCTCACGGCCTGAGAGAGACCGGCAGGGGCCCCAGCAACCCGCAGCGAATCGCTCGGAATTAGCCCTTCCGGCGAATTGATTTGTGTCGACAGCGCATGCTACTATGTCCGCGGCCTGGGGGCGGGCCCTGCCGCGGCGTGTGAGGGCGTTTTGGCTTGAATCGCGGCAACAGGAAGCAGTGGGACGCCCTCGCGCTCGCCGGGAGCCTCGGACTCACGACGGCGATCGTCATGGCCCTCGCCATTTACGGCGGGCAGCGCTTGGACGGTCGCCTTGGCACGGACCCCCTGTTCACCGTGATCGGATTCTTCGTCGGGCTCGGCACCGGGGTATGGTCCTTCGTGCGCTGGATCCGGCAGATCGGGAGGGACTAGCGTGCGCGGCGGGTTGGTGCTTGGTGCGGTCTGCGCGCTCACGCTGCTCGGCGCCGGCATCTCGGGCAGCCCTGGCGGCGTGCTCGGGGCGGCTGTCGGCCTTCTGGTCGGCGGCGTCTACGCGGCCACCCTGCTGATCGGGATCCGCCAGATGCCCCGGCTCGGTCCCGTCGGCGCCCTGCGCGCCGTGCAAATCGGCAGCATTGTGCGCCTCGGGTTCGCCATGGCCGCGTTTGCGCTGGCCGCCCGCCTCCTGCCGCAGGCCAACCTGGCCTGGGCGGCGGCGACGGCGCTGCTCCCGCTCATCTGGTCGCTGGTGCGCGTGGGGAGGCAAGGGGTGAGGGCATGACCTGCGATAATACCTGGCACCTGGGTAGCATGAGTCTTTGCGGAACAACCCTGGTCGATACATGGATCGTCATGGCCCTCGTCCTCATCGTCGGCATCTTCGCCGCCCGCGCCGCCTCCGTGGAGGACCCGCGCGGCCTTGGCAACCTCTTCGAAATGATCATCGACTTCGTCGCTGGCTTCATCGGCGTCGAGGAGACGAGCACGGGCCGCGGCCGCTTCCTGCTGATGTTCCTCACGACGCTGTTCATCTTCATCCTGTTCTCCAACCTGCTCGGCATCGTGCCGGGCCTGAACTCGCCGACCAACACCCTGAACACGAACCTGGGCCTGGCGGCCGTCGTGTTCATCCTGGTGCAGGGCTCGGGCTTCGGGGAGAAGGGCATCAGGTACCTGAAGCGGTTCACGCACCCCGGCGGGGCGCTGGGCTACGCCATGATGCCCATCACCCTCATCGAGGAGCTGGCGAAGCCCATCACCCTTTCAATGCGTCTGTTCGGCAACATCTTCGCCGGCGAGCTCATGATCGTCGTGCTGCTGCAGTTGCTGAACCTGCGCACATTCTTGTTCCTGGGCTTCATCCCCCACGTCGTCTGGCTCGCCTTCAGCATCTTCGTCGGCGTGATCCAGGCGTTCATCTTCATGGTGCTCTCGCTGGCCTACGTGCGCCAGGCGCTCGAGGCCGACGAGGAGCACCACGCGGCCCATGGCTAATGCCCGTTTCTAGAGATGGCGCACGGGTTTCTCCCGTGCAGCGCCAGTTCGAAGGAAGGAGGGGAACCGCTTGACCGCTGCCGTAGCTCACATCCTGGGTGCCGCGTTCGTTCTCGGGCTGGCCGGATTGGGCGCCGCTCTCGGAGACTCGGCCGTCACCAGCCGGGCCATCGAGGGGATTTCGCGCCAGCCGGAAGCCGCCGGTCAGATCATGACCAACACGTACATCAGCGTCGGCCTGATCGAGGCCCTGCCGCTGATCGTCGTCGTCCTCGCAGGCTTCGTTATTCGCTAAGCGAGAACCGGGTTTTGCGGGGCGGGCCGACGGCCTGCCCCGACGGTTCCGGGGACGCCGACCCCGGCTTAATAGGAGGCTGCATCGCATGGGCCTTGGCCTCGACTCGACGCTGCTGGCCCAGATCATCAATTTCCTCATCCTGCTGGTACTGCTGCGCCTGGCCGTCTACCCGGCCATCCTCAAGGTGCTGGCCCAGCGTCGTGAACGCGTGGCCAAGGCCCTGAGCGATGCCGAGGACCAGCGCGAGGAGGCCGTGCGGCTCAAGGAGCAGCACCTGGCCGAGCTGCAGAGCGCCCGCGCCGAGGCGCAAGGAGTGATCGACCGCGCCCAGCGCGTCGCCGCCGACCAGGCGCGCCAGCTGCTGGAGGAGGCGCGGGCCCAGGCCGAGCGCCAGCGCCAGAGCGTGGCCGAGGAGATCGTGCGCGAGCGCGACGCCGCTCTGGCCGAGCTGCGCAGCGAGGTGGCCGACCTCGTGATCGCCGCCACAACGAAGCTGGTCCGCGTCCGCATGAACGAGACGGCCGACAAGGAGCTCGTCCAGGAGTTCATCGGCGAGCTGGGGCAGGCGCGGCCATGAGCGTCGCCCGCCCGTACGCGCGCGCCCTCTATGCCGCGGCGACGGAGGCCGGGGCGGCTGACGCCGTCATGGCCGACCTGGAGGCCACGGCGGATCTTCTGGCCAGCAGTCCCGACGTCACGGCATTCCTGAACCATCCGGCCGTGGGGCTGGAGCCGAAGCAGGATGTCCTGCGCGAGGCCTTTGGTCCCAGGGTCCATGCGCTGACGCTGCGGTTTTTGCTCCTGCTGCTGGAGAAGCGCCGTTTCGGCTTCTTCTCGGAGATTTTGCAGGCTTACCGCGTCCTGGCCGAGGACGCTGCCGGAACCAGCCGCGGCCGCGTGGAGGCTGCTCGGCCCCTGCTCCCCGACGAGTTGGCTGCCCTGGAGAAGTCGGCAAGCCGCTGGGCGGGCCACCCCGTGAAGCTGGTGGCCGACGTGCGTCCGGAGCTTTTGGGCGGTGCCCGCATCATTCTGGGCGACCGGGTGATCGACGGCACGACCATGGGCCAGTTGGAGGCCCTGAGCAAGAAGCTCAGGGCATAGTTCGAGCCCCATGGCTCCCGTAGCCGGGAGCGAGGAGGCGTGGCGAGAGTGAGCATCCGCCCAGAAGAGATCAGCGCGATCCTGCGCCAGCAGATCGAGAAGTACGAAGTCCAGACCGAGATGAGCGAGCGGGGCGTTGTCCTCAAGGTGGGCGACGGCATCGCATCCGTCTTCGGCCTGCGCGACGCCATGGTCGGCGAGCTGCTCGAGTTCCCCGGCGGTGTCTTCGGCATGGCCCTGAACCTGGAGGAGGAGAGCATCGGCTGCGTCCTCCTCGGCTCGGACGTCGGGATCAAGGAAGGCGACAGCGTCAAGCGCACCGGCCGCATCGTCGAGGTGCCGGTGGGCGACGCAATGGTCGGCCGCGTGGTGAACGCCCTGGGCCAGCCCATTGACGGCAAGGGCCCCATCACGGCCAGCGCCTACCGGCCGGTCGAGTTCCTGGCCCCCGGCGTCATCCAGCGCCAGAACGTGAAGGAGCCGGTGCACACCGGCCTCAAGGTCATCGACTCGATGTTCCCCATCGGCCGCGGCCAGCGCGAGCTGATCATCGGCGACCGCCAGACGGGCAAGACCGCCATGGCGATCGACACGATCCTGAACCAAAAAGGCGAGAACATGATCTGCATCTACGTCGGTATCGGCCAGAAGGCCTCGACGATCGCGCAGATCATCCGCACGCTCGAAGACAACGGCGCCATGGAGTATTCGATCGTGGTCTCGGCCAGCGCCGTGGACCCGGCGCCCCTGCAGTACCTGGCCCCGTATTCCGGCTGCGCCATCGGCGAGCACTTCATGTATAACGGCAAGCACGCCCTGCTGATCTACGACGACCTCAGCAAGCACGCCGTGGCCTACCGCGCCATGTCGCTGCTGCTGCGCCGGCCGCCGGGACGCGAGGCCTACCCGGGCGATGTCTTCTACCTCCACTCCCGCCTGCTGGAGCGCGCCGCCAAGCTCAACGATGAGCTCGGCGCCGGCTCGCTCACGGCCCTGCCGATCATCGAAACCCAGGCCGGAGACGTCTCGGCGTACATCCCGACCAACGTCATCTCCATCACGGACGGCCAGATCTTCCTGGAGACCGACCTGTTCTATGCGGGCGTGCGCCCGGCCGTCAACGTCGGCCTCTCGGTCTCGCGCGTCGGCTCCGACGCCCAGACCCGGGCCATGCGCCAGGCCAGCCGCGGCCTGCGCCTGGACCTGGCCCAGTACCGTGAGCTGGCCGCATTCTCCCAGTTCGGCTCCGACCTCGACCGCGTCACGCAGTCCCGCCTGGCCCGCGGCGAGCGCATGGTCGAGCTGCTCAAGCAGCCCCAGTACGCGCCCCTGCCCCTGGAGGAAATGGTCCCGGCCCTTTTCGCCGGCACCCAGGGCTTCCTGGACGATGTGCCGGTGGAGCGGGTGCAGGCCTTCGAGCGCGGGCTGCTCGGTTCGCTGAAGGCCGACGCGCCCAAGGTGCTGGAGGCCATCAGGACTGAGGGCCGCCTGAGCGAGGACAACGAGAAGGCCCTGCGCGCCGCGATCGAGACGTTCAAGAAAGGCTTTCAGGCGTAATGGCCCAAAGCCTGCAGGATATCCGCCGCCGCATCCGCTCCGTGCAGAACATGGAGCGCGTGACGGCCGCCATGAAGATGGTGTCGGCCAGCAAGCTGCGCCGTTCGCAGGAGCGGGCCCAGGCGGCACGTCCTTATGCCCAGAAGATGCGGGACGTGCTGGCCAACGTGTCGGGCAACGTCGAGGATTTCAGCCACCCGCTGCTGGACCACCGCACCGTCCGGACGAGCGCGATCCTGCTCGTCACGGCCGACCGGGGCCTGGCAGGCGCCTACAACGCCAACATCATCCGCGCGGGGGAAGCCTTCCTGCGCGGCCGGCCCAACGCCTCGCTGGTGGCCGTCGGCCGCAAGGGCCGCGACCACTTCCGTAAGCGCGGCTACCCGATCCTGGCCGAGTTCGTGGCCATCGGCGACGACGCGACCTGGGATCTGGCGCGGAGGATCGGCGACGAGGTCATGCGCATCTATCGCCAGGGGGAAGCCGATGAGATCTCCCTTGGCTACGCCCAGTTCCTGAACGCCATCCAGTCGCGGCCGACGGTCACGCCCCTCCTGCCGCTGAGCCAGGGCGGCGGCAACGCAAGCCGCGGCCGTCCGTACATCTTTGAGCCCGACGCGGCGGCGGTGCTGACGCGCCTTCTGCCGCACTACGTGTACACGCTGGTGTTCCGGGCCCTGCTGGAGGCCAAGGCCTCCGAGCACGGCGCCCGCATGGCGGCGATGGACAACGCCAGCAAGAACGCCCGCGAGGTCATCGACCACCTGACGCTGGTGCGAAACCGCGTGCGCCAGGCGGCCATCACGAAGGAGATCGCCGAGATCGTGGGCGGCGCGAACGCCCTGACCGGTTAGCCCGCTTCGAAACGATCGTGGAGGGCGCGCGAAGTGCGCGCCCGCGCGAAAGGGGAACAGAGCACCCATGCCCAGTGTCGGTCGCGTCGTCCAGGTCATCGGGCCGGTCGTGGACGTCGAGTTCCCGCCGGGCCAGCTGCCCGCCATCTATAACGCCGTGCGCATCCAGGGCGAGATCCCGTCCTCCGACGGGACCTCAACCGGCAACGGCGCGGCGACCAAGGCTCAGAAGATCGACATCATCGCCGAGGTCCTCCACCACCTGGGCGACAACCACGTCAAGTGCGTGGCCATGCGCTCGACCGACGGCGTCGTGCGCGGCATGGAGGTCCAGGACACCGGCGCGCCGATCTCCGTTCCCGTCGGCCAGGCCGTCCTCGGCCGCATCTTCGACGTCCTCGGGAACACCATCGACGGCCACGGCCCGGTCGCCACCGAGGAGCGCTCGCCGATCCACCGCCCGGCGCCCTCGCTCGTCGATCAGGCCACCTCGATCGAGATCCTGGAGACGGGCATCAAGGTCGCCGACCTCCTGACCCCGTACCCCAAGGGCGGAAAGATCGGCCTGTTCGGCGGCGCCGGCACCGGCAAGACCATCTTCCTGACTGAGCTGATCCACAACATCGCCTCCGAGCACGGCGGTTTCGCGGTGTTCGCCGGCGTCGGCGAGCGCACGCGCGAGGGCACGCAGCTCTATGGCGAGATGCACGAGTCCGGGGTTCTGGACAAGACCGCCCTCGTCTACGGCCAGATGAATGAGCCGCCGGGGGCGCGCATGCGCGTGGCCCTGACCGGCCTGACCATGGCCGAGTACTTCCGCGACGTCGAGAAGCGCGACGTGCTGCTGTTCATCGATAACATCTTCCGCTTCATCCAGGCCGGCTCCGAGGTGTCGGCCCTGTTGGGCCGCATGCCATCGGCCGTCGGCTACCAGCCCGTGCTGGCCACCGACGTCGGCGCGCTGCAGGAGCGGATCACGTCCACGAAGTCGGGCTCGGTCACCTCGGTCCAGGCCATCTACGTCCCCGCCGACGACTACACGGACCCGGCGCCGGCCACGACGTTTGCCCACCTGGACGCCACCACGAACCTGGAGCGCAGCCTGGCCGACAAGGGCCTGTATCCCGCCGTGGACCCCCTGGCCTCGACCTCGCGCATCCTGGATCCGCGGGTTGTCGGCGAGGAGCACTATAACGTGGCGCGCGGCGTGCAGCAGGTGCTGCAGAGGAACCGTGAGCTGCAGGACATCATCGCCATCCTGGGCATGGACGAGCTCAACGACGAGGATAGGCTCACCGTGTCGCGCGCCCGCAAGATCGAGCGCTTCCTGACCCAGCCGATGTTCGTGGCCGAGGCCTTCACGGGCACGCCCGGCGTGTACGTGGCGGTCAAGGAGACGGTGCGCGGCTTCCGCGAGATCCTGGACGGCAAGCACGACGAGCTGCCGGAGATGGCGTTCTACATGGTCGGCACCATCGAGGACGCGGTCAAGAAGGCCGCGACCCTGTAATGGCATCCGGCAAGAGCATTCAGGTCGAGGTGGTCACGCCCGAGCGGGCCGCGTTCAGTGGACCGGCCACGTTCGTGCTGGCCCGGGGCACGGAGGGCGAGCTGGGCATCCTGCCCGAGCACGCGCCGCTGATCACGACCCTGCGCGACAGCGTGCTGATGGTGCGCCAGCCGGACGGCCAAGAGGTGCGCATGGGCCTGACGGGCGGATTCCTGGAGGTCACGCCGTCACGGGTGACGGTGCTGGCGGACGGGGTGCGGCTGCCCGGTGAGGAGGACCCGAACCACCCGCTGGCCGCCCCGCATTCGGGCTAATAACGCAGGATACGTTGGGGGCCGGGCGCATTGCGCGCCCGGCCTTTTCTGTGGTTCCGGGGGTACTGACAAAAAGGGATGATGATAGTCCCTTTTTGTTAGTACGAACTCATGAACCCTTCACCGTGGTGGTTTCCGATCGGTCGCGAGGTGGGCCCGCAGGACCTGGTGGGGCGCGAGCCGTTCCTGGCGGACATCGTGGCCCGGGCGGGACTGGGCGAGAGCTTGGCAATCAGCTCGCCGCGGCGGACAGGCAAGACCTCCGTGGTTCGCGAGGCGCTCCGGCGTCTTTCTGGCGACGGATGGCTGACCGCGTTCGTCGACCTCCTGCGGCACCCTTCCGAGGCGCGGCTGGCGGAGGCCCTGACCGACGCGGTCCTCCAGAACGAGACGGGCCTGCACCGCACGCTGGAGCGGCTCAGAGGCGCCGCGGCCACGGCTGCAAGCCTCATGCAGCTGAGCACCAAGACAGACGCGGGTTTGGAGTTTGCCCTGCGGTTCCGGACGGCGGCGCCGACGCTGGAGGAGGCCCTGGAAGCTGGCGAAGGTCTGGCGCAGCGCCTCGGCCGGCGGATCGTGGTCGCCTTCGACGAGTTTCAGACGGCGACGGCGATTCGTGCCGACCTATACGGCTTCATGCGCTCCATCCTCCAGCGTCACCAGCAGGCCGTCTATCTCTTCCTGGGCTCGCAGGCGGGGCTCCTGGAGCAGCAGTTCACCCGGCCCCATACCCCGTTCTTCAAGTTTGCTATCGTCCGGCCGTTGCCCGGGGTGCCGGCCGAAGCTTGGGTGGGCTACCTCCACGACCGCTACCGGGAGGCGGGCCGGGCGGTCAGCGCCGAGTTCTGCCGCGCCCTGGTGGAGCGAACCGGTGGTCACCCTCACTGCACGATGGTCGTTGCCAACAAGGTGCTGATGGTGGGCTCGCTGCAGCCAGGCATCCCGGAGGCTGCGCTGTTGGAGTTGGCCTATGCGGCCGTCCTCGAGGATCTGGCGGCGACGTACGACGAGACCTACCGGAGCTGCGCCAGCCCGCCGGCGGCGCAGGAGGTGCTGATGCGACTCGCCGCCGGCGCTCCGCCTTACCGCGACCAGGCCGGGACCCCCGTTCGCCGCGCGCTTGCCGCGCTGACCGATTCCGCCCTGGTGCGGCGGGTTGAGCGCGGGAAATACGCATTTGTGGAGCCGATGTTTGCAGATTGGTTGCGGCGCCTGCAGATGTGACGGGCGGCTCCCCGTGCAGGCCGCGCTGGGCGCATGGTCCGTGACGGGCCAGGCATGCGCCTGGCCCGCCAAAATGGGCAGCGGTGGCGCTCCGGGGTTGGATACTGCGGGAGCGGGGGATGGCCGTTCGCCGCGGCCATGGCGGGGGCTCGGGCCGCATAGCGCTGTGCTCCCGGCCCGAGCCGGGTCGAGGCACGTAGGCGCCCGATCCCCAGCCGACTCACGGGTTCAGGCCTGGTCCAAGCCCAGCTCCAGGCGGCCAAGGTGGATCAGGGACTCCAGGTCCTCCGCATCCTCGGGCCGCCAGCGCTGGATCTCCGCGCGCACGGCGGCCAGGGCGGCGGCATCCGCCTGTCCCAGCATGCGGGCGAGGTCGCCTACGTCCTGGCTGCGCGAGGCGTCCAGCTTCATGAGCACCAGGAAGGGCAGCGGCAGGGTCGGCAGGCCCTGCGGGTCGCGATGGCTTGGAGCCTGCGCCAGAGCGCCATCCACCCAGCCGTCCGCGCATGCGAGCAGGTCGAGGGCGGCGCCGTCGGTGGCCTCCCAGTGGCTGCACCCGATGGCGAGGCGGCCGGTCAGCGTCCAGCCCGACGCCGCCAGGCGCCCTTCGCAGGCGGCCAGGTCGCGCGCGTGCACCAGGATGTCGAGGTCTGCCGTCGTGCGCTCCGGCATGTACAGCCGCGCTGCGACGGCGCCGCACACGCACCACGCCAGCCCGGATAGCGCCGCGCTCGCGTCCCAGTAGCGCACGCGCGCCTGCCTCCTCCGCATGACGGCGAGGGCCGTGCCAGTCCCTGGGCGCTGCCGGCGGAGCGCCATGTCGATGAGCGCCCGCCGCACCTCGCGCATGGCGGTTCCCTCCCCCTGTAGGCTACGCCGCCGGCTAAGCCCGAGTCCAGTGCCGGGCCCTTGGCCCTTCGGCCTCTCGGCTTGGCCCCTCCGCCCCTTGGCCCCTCCGCCCCTTGGCCCCTCCGCCCCTTGGCCCCTCCGCCCCTTGGCCCTTCGGCCCCTTGGCCCTTCGGCCCCTTGGCCCTTCGGCCCCTTGGCCCTTCGGCCCCTCTACCTGCAGGGCGCCCGCCCGCCGCGACCACCCCGCGGCTACGGCTCGGGCCACTGTCGGGTCCATGTGCGGCCGCCGTCGGCCGTTGTGTCAAGGCTCTGGCCGTCGGCCACCACGGCCCAGCCCCTGTCGGCCGTGACGAAGGCGAGGTTGACCTGGCAGCCGGGGTCGGCGCAGAGCGGCTGGCCGCCCGTCCAGGTTGCGGCCTCGTCGGTCGTTCGCTGCGCGCCGCGCGGGGCCAGGCGCCAGACCGTGCTGGCGTCCAGGAAGAAGAGCGGCTGCATCCCCGCGTTGTCGCTCCTGCAGCCCATCAGGCAGGCTGCGACGCCCCAGGCGTACGTCCAGGTCGCCCCACCGTCCCCTGTGCGCAGCACCGCCATCGCGCCTGGGCTCGCGGGATCGCAGGTGACGTGGAGCCAGCCGGGGCTGGCGTCCGCCGCGGCACACGCCGCGGTTACGCCCTGCAGATTCAGCGCCTGAAGCCCAGTCCGGATCGGCTTGCCGTCCGCCAGCTTCCAGGTTGCGCCGCCATCGGAAGTGGTGGCCAGACAGGGTCCGCCGCTGCTGCCGCCGCCGGCCATGCCCGCCTCCGAGGTGGAGAAGCGGACGAAGTCCATCGTGCACGCGGTGCCGATGGCCTGGGCCGCAGCCACCGACTCATGCCAGTGCAGGCCGCCGTCCGTGCTCTGGTCGAGCCCGCCGTCGACGATGGACCAGCCCGCAGTCGGACTTGAGAAATCGATGCTGGCCAGCTCGACCGGGCCTGAGTACCGGGTCGTCCAGGTCCTCCCGCCGTCCGTGGTCCCCAGGACGTATGCGGGGCAGAGGCCGTGCGCGCACGTGCCGCCGTCGACGGTGGCGAAGCCGTCCTGGGCGTTGAAGAACTGCAGGCGCGCGGAGGCGGGGAGGCCGGTGGCCGCCTGGGTCCACGTCTTACCCCCATCCGCGGTCGTGACGAGGCGGCAGGCCGGGGTTCCAGGGACCGTCGACGTTCCGTTGCCGCAGTCGACCAGGGCCCAGCCGCGGCTGGCATCCAGGAACGCCAAGCCGTGGCCGGGCCCGGCGGCGGGGGGTGGGGGAGCGGCTTGCACGGGACTGCCGGGCCGGCTTCCGCATCCCGCGAGCGCGAGCACGGCGGCCAGCGTCAGGACTGCGAGATGGGACCACGCTCGCCGCAAGCGACTGCCTCCTGTCG
>DATLTP010000040.1:0-2484 GCA_035533535.1 Bacillota bacterium
CAGGCCTTGCCACCGAAGCCCAGCCGCCGCGCCTGCGCAGCCTCCTCTGCGATGCCGGCCTCGTTCTGCAGGTCGGGATAGACTGTATCGATCGGCGGCAGCAGGCCGGCCGCCCGGCACGCGATGGCCAATTGCGACCTGGCCCACAGCAGACCCTCCCGGCCGGCGGCCGGAGTCGAGCCCACGTCAAGCGAGAAGTCCAACGCCCCGAACATGATCTGGCGGGCGCGCGGCAAGGATGCCAGCGTGGGCACGGCGATCAGGCCCTTTGCGGTCTCCACGCTCGGCATCAGGGCAACCGTGCCGCGCGGTAGTCCAGTTAACCCCTCCAGGTGCCCGACCAGCCAGTCGGCCGTCGCCACCTCGGTCCCGCTCTCGACCTTCGGCAGCACGATCCCGGCCAGTCCCTGGCCGACCACCGCGACCAGGTCCTCGTACGCGAACTCGGTGGTCATCCCGTTGATCCGCACCCAAGCGGGGGGCCCCCCAGCCCGACCGGTCAGCAGGCTCCGGATTCGGGCGCGGGCGGCAGCCTTATCCTCAACCCGCACCGCGTCCTCCAGGTCCAGGATCACCGCGTCGGCGCCGGCCTCGCCCGAAAGGGCCTTGGCCGCATGGCGCTCATGGCTTGCGGGTGCGAACAGCATGCTGCGGAGGCGCAAGGATTGGTCCCCTCTCAAAGTCCGAGCTCCCGGAGAAGCTCTTCGGTGTGTTGGCCGAGCGTGGGCGCAGATCCCAGGGCGACGTCGAGAAGCCCCATCGCCCGCACCTGCGGATCCTGCAATGCCTCTTCAATGGTCAGCACCGGCGTGGCACAGGCTTCGGAGGGCAGCCTGCCCACCCAGTGCGCCAGCGGTTGGGCCGCGATGACGGATCGAAGCGCCTGATTGCACGCCACGGCATCCTGGTCACGCAGCGCGATCAGATCTGTCCGCCCCAGGCCCGTGCAGAGCGCCTCCCAGAACTTCGGCTCCAGTGCGCCCAACCCCAGGTGGCGGCCGTCAGCGGTGCGGTAGACGCCATACCCCGGATGGCCACCGGTCAGAAGGCCGCCGCTGGGCTCCGGCCCAGCCCCGGAAGCCGCCATTTCCCCCAGGGGCAGCAGCATGATCGTCCTCGCCGCCTCGAACAGCGAGAGGCGCAATGTGGCGCCACGCTCGGGGGACAGCAGGGCCCCCAGGACGGCCATGGCGGCTTCCATGCCGCCAAGCATGTCCGCCAGCGGGGTAACCGGTAGCACGGGATCCTCCCCTGCCCGTCGCTGCAGGCCCAGGTAGCCCGCGATGGAGAGGTAGTTCACGTCGTGCCCCGGCCAGTCCCGGTAAGGCCCGTCCGCACCGTACCCGCTCAGCGAGCAGAGGATCAGCCGCGGATTGCCGGCGCGGGGGTCCCCCACCAAACGCTCCAGTGTGCCCGGCCGGAAGGACTCGACAAGGACGTCCGCTCCGGCAGCGAAAGAGCGCAGCGTCGCGGCTCCGGCCGGGGTCTTCAGGTCCAGCTCGATGCTGCGCTTACCCCGGTTCACGAGGGTGAACAGCTCGGGCAGGATGTCGCGCAGGTAGTCGCCGCGGCCGGGCTCCTCGACCTTGATGACGTCAGCGCCGAGACCCGCCAGCCGCAGCGTGCAATAGGCCCCCGGCAGCAGGCGGGTGAGGTCGAGCACGCGGACGCCGGCCAGGGGACTGTCCATGGCCCCTTTCATGCGCCGCAAGCGGCCAGGACTCCTCCCGGCCGCCCCGACGGGAAAACCCTGGGGTGCGCGCCGCTATGACGGCATGATCTGCGGCTTTTGGCTTGGCACCTCGGCCGTCCCCGCTTCTGCTGCCCACGCCTTCGGGGCAGCCATGCGGAGGTAAACTGGGCTTGGAGGTGGCGCCGATGCCCCTTGACCCCACCCTTGCAGGCCTGCTGGGACAGATGAAGCTGATGGGCGGCCGCGGTCTTTCCGAGATGGACCCCGTGCAGGCCCGCGCCCAGTCGGGGCTGATGGCCCAGTTCGCCCCTCCCCCGCCCCCCATCGCAGCGGCCGAGGATGTCAACGCCGGCGGCCTTGCCGCGCGGCTTTACCGGCCATCGCATGCAGGTGAGCTACCCCTGATCGTCTACTTCCACGGCGGCGGCTGGGTCCTCGGCAGTGTGAAGGACAATGAGACCATGTGCCGTTCCCTGGCGAACGCCTCGGGCTGCGCCGTGCTATCGGTGGAGTACCGCCTGGCGCCCGAGCACAAGTTCCCGGCCGCCGTCGAGGACGCCATGGCCGCGACGACCTGGGCGGCTGCCCACGCGAGTGCACTCCACGCGGATGCGGCCCGGCTGGCCGTGGCCGGTGACAGCGCCGGCGCCAACCTCGCGGCGGTGGTCTGCCTGCTCGCGCGCGATGGCGGGGCGCCGCACATTGTTCGCCAGCTGCTGGTGTACCCGCCCACCGACATGCACGGGGAGCGCTATCCCTCGGTGCGCGAGAACGGCGAGGGCCTGCTCCTC
>DATLTP010000041.1:0-2264 GCA_035533535.1 Bacillota bacterium
CCAAGCGGACCATCATGTTCTGGAGCAACGCCTTCATGGCCGTGACCGCCATGCTGCTCGCCTACCTCGTCTGGCGGCATGAGGTGACGATCTGGTGGCTGGTGGTCTTGGGCTTCTTGCAGGGCATCGGCTTCTCCATCAACACGCCGGTTCGCCAGGCGCTGATCCCCGCCACGGTGCCGGACGAGCGCGAGATGGCCAACGCCATCGCCCTGAACAACGCTGGCATGAACATGACGCGCCTGGTCGGTCCGTCGATCGCCGGCGTCCTGATCGCCCTGCCGCTGGTGGGCCTGACGGGCGTCTTCTTCATCATTGGCCTCTGCTACATCTACGTCATGGCCACGGTGCTGCGCTTCCGGGTCGTCGGCGAGCCCGAGGGGCGCTCGGCGAAGATGAGCCAGGACTTCACGAGCGGCTTCCGCTACCTGTTCGGGCGGCCCGCCCTGCTGGCGCTGATGGGGCTCGGGTTCATACCGCTCGCCATCGGGCTGCCGTATCAGAACCTGATGCCCGTGTTCGCCCTCAATACGCTGCACATCGGGGCGACGGGCCTCGGCGTGCTGCTGACGGTGGTCGGCGTCGGCGGTCTGGTCGGGAGCCTGGCGATCGCCCATGAGAGCGACCGCGGCGGCAAGGCGGCGCTGCAGGGCATCCTCGGCATCGGATTCGGCCTGTCGCTGGTGCTCTTCACCCTGTCGGCGGCCGGGCACTTCATGCCGGGGGTCATCCTGGCCCTGCTGATCGTCGGCTTCTGCGGCGACTCGTACATGGCGCTGAACAGCACCATGGTCATGCAGCACACCGACCGGGCGATGTATGGGCGGGTCATGGGGGCCTACATGGTGCTCCAATCGGTGCGCCAGGTCAGCGTGGTGCCCATCGGCGCCCTGGCGGACGACATCGGCGCCCCGCTGACCATCGGCATAGCGGGGGCCATCACCGCGGCGTTCGTGTTCTGTGTGGCCCGCTTCTACCCGAAGTACCGCGAAATCGGCTGAAGGCCGGCCTGGCTGGAGGTCCGCCGCGCACGGAGCGGCCGGCGGCAGCGGCCACCTGGCCTGAGGGCGGGCGGGCCGGGGATGGAGATCGGCGACGGCATCCACCGTGCGGTGCGGCTCACGCCAATGCGTCACGGCGCTTTGCCCGGGCTTGGCCCCGGGCCGAGACCCAGCTCGAGGCCAAGATCCAGGCCTGGCCCATCGAAGCCCACCCTGGCAGGACTGCATCCGCGCCTCGCAGAAACGGCCTGCCATCGGCTGCCAGCGAGGAGGGGGCGGTGCCCGTGTCTTCAGCGGACGTCTCGCTCTTCATCTTGCCGTGCGGGTCGTGCGACCTGCACGAATCGGTCGTGTTCCCCGACCGGCCAAAGAACTCGAGCCGGCGCATCCAGGGTCCGACCTGGGCGTACCTGCTGCGCTCCTCCGACGCGACTGTGCTCGTCGACACAGGCATGCCGCCCGAATGCGCGGATGGCGGGCGGATCTTCCCCGGCGACCGGCTCTTGCCGATCATGACGGCCGCCGATGTGGTCACCGCCCGGCTGGCCGAGATCAACGTCCAGCCGGCCGACATCGACTTCGTGGTGAACACGCACCTGCACTTCGACCACGCCGGCGCCAACCGGCTGTTCCCCGACCACACGTTCGTGCTGCAGGCTGCTGAGCACGCGGCGGTGGCGCGCGGCCAGGCCGGGCCGTGGTGCGCCTTCGGGCGCGGTGTACGCTTGCTGGATGGCGACGCGGAGATCATCCCCGGGGTGCGGGCCATATTCACGCCCGGCCACTCGCCGGGCCACATGTCGCTGCTCGTCTCGACGCGCCGGGACGGCCCGATCCTGCTGACCGTGGACGCCTCCTACACGACGGAGACCTTTGACCCGGCGCACATGGGCGCCATGGCCGATCCGGCTGCGGGCGCCGCAAGCATCCTGCGGCTACGGCAGATCATCGCCGACACGGGCGCGCAGGTCTTCTTCGGGCACGACCCCGATCAGGCCCGGTTGTGGCGCCACTCGCCGGATTCCTACCGGTGATGGCGGCGACGGGCGGGCATGGGCGGCGCGACCGCCGGCCCGCGCCGGCCAAGCCGCCTGGCACTACCCCGACGCGCCATTTGACAATCCCCTGCGCCTGGGGTACATTTGTTCCAATCACAGGCGAATGCAGGGAATTAGCACGCCACGCGGAGGGAGCCCGGCCTTGTACATCTCCACCAAGGGTCGCTATGGCACGAAGGCGCTCTTCGAGTTGGCCCAGCGCAGT
>DATLTP010000042.1:0-3662 GCA_035533535.1 Bacillota bacterium
GCCGAGACCGGCACCCTGCCGGCCGGCGTGACCTTCGTCGACCACGGCGACGGCACGGCGACCCTTGCGGGGGTCCCCGTGGCGGGCACGGCCAGCGCCTATCCGCTCACCCTGACGGCCACCAACGGGGTCGCGCCTGACGCGACGATCGCTTTCACCCTGACGGTGGAGGCGGCGGGCACGGCGACAGCCCTCACCTCAAGCGACAGCGCCTCGGTCGTCGGGCAGGTGGTGACTTATACGGCCACCGTGACCCCGCCGCCGGACGGGGGCAGCGTGGCCTTCGCGGACGGCGGCACGCCCATCGCGGCCTGCGCCAGCCAGCCCGTCACGGCGGGCCAGGCCACCTGCCAGGTGACGTACACGGCCCCGGGCAACCACGCCATCACGGCCACCTACTCGGGCGACAGCAGCTTCAAGGGCTCAGACGCCGGGCTGACGCAGGCGGTCGGCCCCGCCGCCACATCCCTGACCCTGACCTCCCAGGCGGCGTCGGTCGCGACGAACTGCGACCCGCGGCATGGTCCCAGGGACTGCGGCGACCAGCCGCGGCGGCCCGCGGACCGCTTGGGCGGTGTCTGTGCCGGCTCCGGCGACAGCGGCCCCGACACGGTCAGCAGGTCCGTGTACGTACCCTCCGGGCCTGACGTTTCGATCCTGTGCCAGCCGGTGACGTTCACGGCCACCGTGGCGCTCACCGCGCCCGGTGCTGGGGCTCCGACCGGAACCGTGACGTTCACCGACGGCAGCTCGACTCTGGGCACGGCGAGCCTCAGCGCCACCGGCACGGCGACCCTGACCACCGACAACCTGCCGGCGGGCCCGCAGGCCATCACGGCCACCTATGGCGGCGATACGGACTTCCAGGGCTGCAGCGCCATCCTGACCCAGCACGTGGAGTACATCTTCGTGGGGCTGCTGCCGCCGTTCGACCGTCACGACAGCGTGGACGCCCGCCAGACCCTGCCCGTCACCTTCATGCTGCTGGATGCGCAGGGCCGGCCCGTGCGCGGTGCGAAGGCGACCCTGCTGGTGAACGGCAATCCGGCCGTGCCCCAGAGGCACCTGAACCAGGGCGACGCCTTCCGCGAGGTGGGGGGCCGGTACCAGTACGACCTCAAGCTGGGCGACCAGGGGGTCAGCAGTGGCACGGCCCAGCTGACCATCGTGCTGGACGACGGGACCACGCACGCGTTCTCGCTGACCGTGAGATCTCCCGATCGGCATTAGCCAGCCCGACAGCACCGGCTTGGGGGCGCGCAAGCGCCCCCAATTCGCCGCGTGCTACACTCTGGCCATGGCCGTCTCCACCAAGAAGCCCTGGACTGCCGACGAGTTGGTCCGGCTCCCCGCCGGGTGGCGGTATGAGATCGAGGACGGGGAGCTGGTGATCATGAGCCCGGCCAGCTGGCGCCACAACCGCGTGGTGACGCGGGTGACCGTCGTCCTCGACACGTTTGTGCGCACGCAGGGCATCGGGCAGGTGCTTGCGGGGGAGACAGGCATTTACGTGCGCCGGCAGCCCCGGGAAACGCTCCGCGGCGTCGATGTCGCGTACTGGTCCGCCGAGCGTGTCGCGCAGCTGGGTGATACCAGCGGCTTTTCGAAGGTGCCCCCGGATCTTGCCGTCGAGGTCGACGACCCCTCCGAGCCCGACCTGAAGCGCAAGGTTACGGAATATCTCGGCGCAGGCGTTCGCTCCGTTTGGGTCCTTGACCCCGTGGAAGAGACCCTGACGCGTCACGCGCCGGGCGAGCAGCCCCGCACGCTTGGTGGCCCGGACGCCGTCGTCGCCGATCCCGTGTTGCCCGGCTTCTCCTGCCGCCTCGACGAACTGTTTGAGCCCGTGTGAGATACGACGTCGGCCTCCTCAGTTCGGACGACCTCCACCTCTTCGCCGAGGGCAGCCACGAGCAGCTCTACGACAAGCTGGGCGCCCACCCCATGAGGGTCGACGGGGGGGCCGGCACCCACTTCGCCGTATGGGCGCCCACGGCGGCCGCGGTGGCCGTGATCGGCGACTGGTCCGCGTGGCGGGGGGACCTGCACCCGTTGCGGGCCCGCGGCGAGTCCGGGCTCTGGGAGGGGTTCATCCCCGGGGTCGGGACCGGGGCGCTTTACAAGTACCGCATCACGCCCAAAAAGGGGCCCAGTCTGGACGACAAAGCGGACCCCTTCGGCTTCCGGCACGAGGTGCCGCCGCTCACGGCCTCGGTGGTGGCGCGGCTGGACTACGCCTGGGGCGATCAGGCCTGGATGGCGGAGCGGGCCGCGGCGAACGCCCTGGATGCCCCATGGTCGGTCTACGAGGTGCACCTGGGGTCCTGGATGCGGGTGCCGGAGGAGGGCGAGCGCTACCTCAGCTACCGCGAGCTGGCGCCGCGCCTGGCCGACCACGCGCTTGCTCTGGGCTTCACCCACGTCGAGATCATGCCGGTCATGGAGCACCCGTACTACCCCTCCTGGGGGTACCAGAGCACGGGCTACTTCGCGCCGACCTCGCGCTACGGCTCTCCCCAGGACTTGATGTACCTGGTGGACCACATGCACCAGCGGGGGCTCGGGGTCATCCTGGACTGGGTGCCCTCGCACTTCTCGGTGGACGGGCACGGCCTGGCCTACTTCGACGGCACGCACCTCTATGAGCATGCGGACCCGCGCCAGGGGCACCACCCCGACTGGGACACATACATATTCAACTACGGCCGGCACGAGGTCAGAAGCTTTCTCCTCAGCGCGGCCCGCTTCTGGCTCGACCTCTACCACGCGGATGCCCTGCGGGTGGACGGCGTGGCGTCCATGCTCTACCTCGACTACTCGCGCCGCCCCGGGGAGTGGGTCCGCAACGAGCACGGCGGCCGTGAGAACCTGGCGGCCATCCGGTTCCTGCGGCGGATGAACGAAGGGCTCTACCGCGCCCACCCCGACACGCAGACCGTGGCCGAGGAGTCGACAGCCTGGCCGCTGGTGTCGCGGCCCACGCACCTGGGCGGCCTCGGCTTCGGCATGAAGTGGGACCTGGGCTGGATGCACGACCGCCTGGCCTACTTCGCCACCGACCCCATCTACCGCAAGTACCGCCACAACCTGCTCAGCTTCCGCGCCCTTTACGCCCACACGGAGAACTTCATGCTGCCGCTCTCGCACGACGAGGTGGTGCACGGCAAGGGCTCGCTCCTGGGCAAGATGCCGGGCGACGACTGGCAGAAGTTCGCCAACCTGCGGCTGCTGCTGGGGCTGCAGTTCACCGAGCCAGGCAAGAAGCTGCTCTTCATGGGCGACGAGTTCGGCCAGCGGCGGGAGTGGTCGCACGACCGCAGCCTGGACTGGCACCTCCTGGGCGAGCCCTCCCACGCCGGCCTCATGCGCTGGGTCGCCGACCTCAACGCGGCCTACCGGTCCCTGGCGGCCCTGCACGGCCTCGACTTCGAGCCTGCCGGCTTCGAGTGGGTGGACTGCTCCGACGCGGACCAGAGCGTGATCGCCTTCCTGCGGCATGGCTGCGGCGAGGGCGAGGTGGCGCTCGCGATCTTCAACTTCACGCCGGTCCCGCGCCATGGCTACCGGCTGGGGCTGCCCGCCGGCGGGGCCTGGCGCGAGGCGCTGAACAGCGACGCGGCGCTTTACGGGGGCAGCGGCCAGGGCAACCTCGGCCGCGTTCA
>DATLTP010000043.1:0-2556 GCA_035533535.1 Bacillota bacterium
CATGGTGTGCAGCAGGGAGCCGCGCTCGGAGGACCGCGCTCCAAACGGATCCCGTAACGCGGGCAGGTGAGGCGTGCCGAAGCGGGCCACCGCTCCCGCTTCCCGCAGCCGCTCGGCCACCTTGAGCACGGCGTTATCCACGGCGATATTGGTGGTCGCCACGGCCAGCACCCGCAGGCCCCGGCGCACCAGAGCCTCGGCAATCAGCGCCAGGGCCGTCGTCTTGCCCGTGCCGGGCGGTCCCCAAACGTACGTGATGTCTCGCCCCAAGACAGCCCGCACGGCTTCGAGCTGGAACTCGTTGGCGTCGCCATTATCGAGCGGCTCCGTGGCGCCGGACACACGGGGCGGCCGGAAGCCGAACAGCGCCAGCGGCAAGTCACACTCAGTCGGGTCGAGCTCCGACAGACGCCGCAGCAGTTGCTCGAGAATGAAGGTGGAATCCAGGCTGAGGGTGGCCGCGCCGATCTTCTCGGGCAGTTTCACGCCGCAGGCCAGGGTGACCTCGAAGGCCGTGGCCGACATAAGCTGCCCCGGGTAGGCCTCGCCAGAGGCCAGCGTGATGCGCAGCGGAACGTCGTCCGGCAACGTCATGGGGTACTGCAGCCCAAATGTGTACAGCCAGTCCGCGCCAGCCTGGCCCACATAACGGCCGCCGTGCACGGGTATGCGCCGCGCGGCCTCCGAAGCGCGGACCTCCTCCAGCTCCTCTTCGACGGCGGAGGTCAGCTCGGCGATCAGCTTAGCGGGCTCGTCCAGCACCTCAGGCCATTCTCCGCAGGGCGTCGCGATCGGCCACCACGATGCGGGCGCGATCGATGCGGATGGCGCCTTCGCGCTCGAGCGCCGCCAGCGATCGACCAACGACCTCCCGCACCGAGCCAACGATGGCGGCGATCTCCTGCTGGGTGAGGCGCGGGCGCTGAGCCGTGGGCCCGCCGGAAGGCGCCTCGGCGTAGTCCAGCAGCAGTTTGGCCACCCGGCTCGTGACGTGCCGGAACGACAGGTCCTCGACCAGACCGGCCAGCGCCCGGAGCTGGCCGGCGAACTCCTTGGCGACTGCCAGCGCCGCGTCGGGATGGGCCTTCATGGCCGCCAGCACATGCTCCGAAGGGATCAGGTACAGCGAGGTCCGCTCCAGGGCGGCCGCCGCCGCCGCATTGGAGCCGCCGCCAAACACCGGCACGTCGTTGAACACGCCGCCCGGGCCGACCAGCAGCAGCACCTGCTCGCGCCCGTCGGCGGAGGTGCGAAATAGCTTCACCCGGCCGCCCTCGATTAGGTACATCCCGGGGCAAGGATCGTGCTCGAGCATGATGATCCGGCCGCGCGAGAACTGCTGGTGAATGGCGCGACTCTGGAGCCGCAGCAGATCGGGCTCGGGCAGTGGCCGAAAATAGGACACTGTCCGGAGCAGATCGAGCGGAGCAGGCACGTCAGCCTATAGGACGGCGATACGCAGGCGCTTGTTGCCGCGGCCCTTGCTCTCGTGGCCAGTGACGGCGATCCTGCCAACTTCCCGCGTGGTCGCCACGTGCGTGCCGCCATCCGCCTGCAGGTCCAGGCCTTCGATCTCGACCACCCGCACGCAACTGATGCCCTCCGGCAGCAGGTTGATCTTGGTGCGGATCAGGTCGGGAATCCGGAATGCCTCCTGGCGCGGCAGGATGCGCGCCGTGATTGGCCGCGCGGCGGCGATCTCCGCATTGGCCAGCGCCTCCACCCGTTCGCCGAATTCGGCGCTCATGCTCTCCAGCTCGAAGTCCATGCGGGCCTTCAATGGCTCCATGTTGCCCCCGGTGACGTGCGCCCCGAAGTCACGCCAGATCACGCCACACAGAATGTGCAGCGCGGTGTGGGTGCGCATGAGCTGGTGCCTTCGCTCCCAATCGATCTCGCCATGGACGGCCGCGCCTTGGATGGGCGGCGGGCCGTCCAGTACGTGTCGCACGTCGTCACCGTCCTTGCGGACTTCGACGATGGGCACGCCGGCGAGCATGCCCAGGTCGTGCGGCTGGCCGCCGCCAGTGGGATAGAAGGCGGTGCGGTCGAGGTACACTGCCGCGCCGTCCACCCTCGCCACGTGTGCGTCGAACTCACGCAGGTAGGCGTCGGTCTGGTACAGCAGTTCGGCCATCCGGCTTCGATTGTATGGGACATTGGGGGGCCCGCCCGGCCGCCATTTGTCCCAAACCGCCTGCCGGCTCTACAGCCGCCGGGCGGGCCTGCCGATAGTCTCAGTAAGCTGGCACGGATGCGCAGTTCCCTGGTGGGGGCAACCAGCATGGACTCGCTGGACCACCACGCCCTGCCGAGCTAAAGAGGCCCCGGGCCCATGATGGACCTGGGGCCTCTTTGCACCCTCTACGGGGTGACGTTGATGCGCCCGTGGAAGGAGTAATTCGGCGCCACGCAGCCGCAGCCGGCATCGGTGAAGTAGTTGGCCACGTCGGTTTGCGAGTGGTAGGTGAAGCTGCCCGGGTTGGGGAAGGTCACGCTGAAGCTCTGACCGGTGTTCAGGCCGCCCGAATCGAAGGCGGGCAGGTAGCCGGGGTC
>DATLTP010000044.1:0-4343 GCA_035533535.1 Bacillota bacterium
GTGTTCCTGGTCGCGCGCACCTACGCGCTCTTCCAGCTCGCGCCGCACGCGCTGTTCGTGGTGGCGCTGGTGGGGGCGCTCTCGGCCTTCATCCCGGCGACCATCGCCTGCGTCCAGACCGACATCAAGAAGACGCTGGCCTACTCCACGATCAGCCAGCTCGGCTACATGATGCTCTCCCTCGGCGTGGGCGCGATGGCGGCGGGCATCTTCCACCTGCTGGCGCACGCCTTCTTCAAGGCGCTGCTCTTCCTCGGCTCCGGCAGCGTGATCCACGCCGCGGGCACCCAGAACATGCACCGCATGGGCGGGCTGTGGCGCAAGCAGCGCACCACGGCGATCACCTTCGCGGTCGGCACCCTGGCCCTGGCCGCGATCTGGCCGTTCTCCGGCTTCTTCAGCAAGGACGCGATCCTCGCCGCGGCCTACGCCTCGCCGGACCGCTACCTTTGGCTGCTGGGGACGGCCGGCGCGTTCCTGACCGCCTACTATATGACCCGTGCCTACTGGCTGACCTTCCTGGGGGAGCCGCGCGACGCCCACGTCTTCGAGCACGCCCACGAGTCGCCGGCCGTGATGACCCTGCCGCTGATCCTGCTGGCCATCCCGGCGGCCCTGCTCGGCTTCGCCGGTGTGCTCATCCGGCGCTGGCTGCAGGCGCCGGCCGCGCCCGGCATCGGCGTGATCGAATACGTGCCGCTGCTTTTGGCCCTGGCCGGGGTCCTCACCGGCTATCTGGTCTATTCGGCGCCGCTGGCCTGGCGCGCCGGGCTGCTGCGCTCGCCGCTGGTCCGCGCGCCGTGGATCCTGTTCAAGGAACTCTGGTACTTCGACCGCGCCAGCGACGGGGTCAAGTACGGGCTGGGCCTCGCCCCCAGCCTGGTGGTCGGCGCCTTCGACCGCTACGTGGTCGACGGCCTGGTCAACCTGATCGGCGCCGGCACGGTCTGGGTCGGCCGGCTCTGCCGCGGGCTCTCCACGGGCAACGCCCAGGCCTATATGCTGACCCTCGCCGTGGCGGCGGCCATCGGGCTGGTCGCGCTGCAGTGGATGGGGGGCGTCCGCATTGGGTGAGGGCGGGAGCCTTCCGCTGTTGACCCTGCTCGTCGCGGCGCCCCTGTGCGGCGCCGTGGTGCTCGGCCTGCTGCCCGGCGGCGACCGGCGGCTGCTGCGCAGCGTGGCCACCGCCTTTGCCGCCCTGCCCGTGCTCCTGGTGGTCTGGCTGCTCGCGGCCTACCACTACGGCCAGGGCGGGCTGCAGTTCGTGGCGCGGGTCTCCTGGATCCCCGCCTGGCACATCCAGTACTTCCTCGGCGTGGACGGCCTCAGCCTGGCGCTGCTGGCCCTGTCCGCGGTCGTGGGGCTGCTCGCGGTGGTGGCCTCCTACGGGATCGAGGAGCGGGTCAAGGAATACTTCGTGTGGTTTCTGATCATGCAGACGGGCATCCTCGGTGTCTTCACGGCCCAGGACCTGATCCTGTTCGTCTTCTTCTTCGATGTCGTGCTGGTGCCGATGTACTTCCTGATCGGCATCTGGGGGGGCGCCCGGCGCGAGTACGCCGCGCTGAAGTTCCTGATCTACACCTTCACCGGCAGCGTGCTGATGCTCGTGGCCATCCTGGCCATGTACCTGCTGACGGGCTCCTCGACCTTCGCCATCCCCGACCTCGGCCCGCTGGTCCAGGAGAACATCGGCCGCGGCGCGCAGCTCTGGATCTTCGCCGGCATCTTCCTCGGCTTCGCCATCAAGCTGCCGATGGTGCCCCTGCACACCTGGCTCCCCGACGCGCACGTGGAGGCGCCGACGCCCATCTCCGTGGTCCTGGCCGCGGTGCTGCTGAAGATCGGCGGGTACGGGCTGCTGCGCATCGCCCTGCCGCTGCTGCCGGCGGCCGCCCACACCCTGGCCCCGGCGCTGGCCGTGCTGGGCGCGGTGAACATCATCTACGCGGCGCTGGCGGCGATGGCGCAGCACGACTTCAAGAAGCTCGTGGCCTATTCGTCGGTGAGCCACATGGGCTTTGTCCTCCTGGGCGCGGCGATCGGCACGCCGCTGGGGATCGACGGCGCCATCTTCGTGATGGTCAGCCACGGCATGATCTCGGCCCTGCTCTTCCTGATGGTCGGCGTCTTCTACGACCGCTGCCACACCCGCGAACTCGGGCGGCTCGGTGGCATGTACACGACGCTGCCGCTGGCCGGCGTGATCCTCGCCTTCGCCGCCCTGGCCAACCTGGGGCTGCCGACGCTGTCGGGCTTCGTCGGGGAGTTCTTCACCCTGGCCGGCGTCTTCGGTACTTACCGCGCCATCGCGTTCTGGGCGGCCGGCGGCCTGGTGCTGGTCGCCGCCTTCAATCTGATCCTGATGCGCCGTGTGGTCATGGGGCCGGTGCGCCCCGAGTGGAGCGGTCTGCCCGCGGTCAAGACACGTGAACTCGTCACTCTGGTGCCCCTGATGGCCGGCGTGGTGCTCCTCGGCGTCGCGCCCTCCGTGCTCATGTCGCTGATCAACGGGCCGGCCGCGCAGATCGCGGCCCGGCTGGGGGGCGGCTAGTCCTTGGCCTTCAGCGCCGTGTGGCCCGAGATCATCCTGGCGGCCTGCGGCACGCTGCTGCTGGTCTGCGACCCCTTCGTGCCCAGCGGCGCGCAGCGCTGGTTTGCCTGGTTCACCCTGGCGGCGATGGCTGGCGCGGGGGCCGCAGCCCTCGCCCTGCCGCGCCAGGGGAATGTCGTGCTCGGCGGCATGGTGGCGCTCGACGGGCTGACCATGTTCTTCCGGCTGCTCTTTCTGTTGGCGGCGGCCCTGGTCGTGCTCTTCTCCCTCGACTTCATCGCCGCGCGCGGCAAGGACCTGCTGGAATTCCTGGCCCTGCTCTGCTTCGCGACCACGGGCGCGATGGTGCTGGCGGCCTCGGCAGACATCGTCGACCTCTGGGTCGGGCTCGAGCTGCTCTCGGTCTCGTCCTACGTGCTGGCGGCCTTCCTGCGCGACGACCCGCGCTCCCACGAGGCCGGCCTGAAGTACCTGCTCAACGGGGCGCTGGCCTCCGCGGTCCTGGTCTTCGGGCTCTCCCTGCTCTACGGGCTGACGGGCCAGACCGGGCTGGCGGCCATCGCGGTCGCCCTGCCGGGCGCCCTGGCCACGGCCTACGCCGGCGTGGTCTGGCTGGCCCTGGGCCTGGTCCTGGCGGGCCTGGCCTTCAAGATCGCCGCCGCCCCGTTCCACCTCTGGGCGCCCGATGCCTACGAGGGGGCGCCGACGCCGGTCACCGCCTACCTGATGGTGGTGGCGGAGACCGCCGGGTTCGCGGCCATCCTCCGGCTGGTCTCCAGCGGCATGGAGCCGCTGGCGGCGCAGTGGGGCCTCTGGCTCGGGGTGCTCGCCGTGGTCACGATGACGGTGGGCAACGTGACCGCCCTGTGGCAGAAGAACGTGAAGCGCATGCTCGCCTACTCCTCCGTGGCGCAGGTCGGCTACGTCCTGGCGGGCGTGGCGGTGGCCACGGCGGCCGGGGTGGGCTCCACCCTCTTCTATCTGGTCGCCTACCTGTTCACCACCCTCGGGTGCTTCGCGGTGGTCGTGGCGCTCTCGGCGCGCGGGCAGGGCGATCTGGTCGCGGACTACGCGGGCCTCGGCCGGCGCGCGCCCATCCTCGCAGCGGCGCTGACCTTCTTTCTCGCCTCTTACGTCGGTATCCCGGCCACCGCCGGATTCATGGGCAAGCTCGGGCTGATCGGCGCGGCCGTGAACGGCCACCTGGTCTGGGTGGCGGTGGCCATCGCCGTGAACAGCGCCATCTCGGTCGGGTACTACTGGTCGGTGGCCCGCACCATGTGGCTGGATGCGGTCCCCGCCGGCCGCGGGGCCATCGCCGGCTCCGGCGCGACGGGCCTGGCCCTGGCGCTGTCCGCGGCGGGGTGCCTCCTGCTGGGCGTGCTGCCCCAGGCCGTCTTCGCCCTCTCCAGTTGGGCGGGCAGCGGCGTGCTGCGCTAGCCCGGGCCGCGGTCGCCGCGCAGGGCGGCCAGCAGGGCCTCGACCCCCTCGGGGCTGGCGGGCCCCTCCGCCAGCCCCGCCCCGCGCCGGGGGGGCGCCGCCCGCACCGCATACACCTCGGAGCTGGGCGCCTCCAGGCCCGGGGTCGGCACGGCCGCGAGCCTGCCAGAGCCCAGGTCGGCCGCCACCGCCGAGGCCGGTAGGAAGGACACGCCCAGGCCCTCGCCGATGAAGCGGCGGGTGATGTCCATGTCGGTGACGGGCATGGTCCGGCCGAGGGCGCCCAGCCGGCGCAGGGTCGCCAGCAGGTCGTCCCAGAAGGCCGGGTGGCTGCCGACCAACAGGCGCT
>DATLTP010000045.1:0-5786 GCA_035533535.1 Bacillota bacterium
CCAGCACCGCCGCCTCGGCCGCGCGCACCATCCAATCCAGCGGTAGACACGAGCGGCCCATGGCACCGCGGGCGCCTGCGGACTCTTCGAGGTGGACCAGCTGCTCGGGGAGCATGGGCGTGTGAATGAAGCCGGCCGGGAGCGTGCTGCCCGATGCCAGCAGAGCCTGGGGCGCCCCGTACGCAATGTGGTTGCATAGGTAGGTCCCCGCCGAGTTGGAGATCTCGGCCGGGACGCCGGCGGCGCGCATGGCCGCCACAACGTCCCGCACTGGCAGGCGCGAGAAGATGCCGTCCGGCCCACCCGCGGCGATCGGCCGCCCGGCCCCCTCCTCGCCCGAGTTGTCCTTGCCCTCGCAAACGTTGATGCCAATTCGCTCGATCGCCATGGCGGCACGGCGGCCCGCTTGGCCGAACATGATGACGGCGTCGGGCCGGCAGCCGGCGATGTGGTCGAGCACGGTCTGAATGGCCACATACCAGCGCACCGGCAGCACGCGGCCCACGGTGGCGACGCCGCCCACCTCGCGGCCATTCATCAGCTTGGCGATCTCGCCCGACGGATTCACGCTCGACCCGCCGAACGGTTCGAACCCCGTGACCAGGATGCGCATGGGCGTCCCCCTTCCGGAATGTGGCGACGCCGCCAGATTCGTCCGGTCGGGGAGGATTCCTGCCGCCCCATCCCTCGAACGAGTGATGGGACGCACATTTCCAGTTGGCAGGGTTCCGATTAGCAGGAACCCAGACCCTTTTGCAAGAACTTCCGCTCCCAATTCCGCCGCCGGGCGGAGCGGCGTCGGAGCCGATCGGGGAGGGTGATCGCCCGTGAGAGGGACCGGTAGTCGTCGAGTGCTCCTGGCGTCGATCGCGGCGGTGCTTCTGCTGAGCGCGTGTGGCGGGGCGGCCCAGCCCGCGGCCAGCACGGCTGGGTCATCGGGCGGCAAGTCCGTCTTCACTTACGCAGTGAACACCCCGGCCGACAACCTCGACCCCGTGACCCAGGACGCCAACGCCGACATCTGGCCGCTCGCCAACGTCTACGAGACGCTGGTGGGCCTCAACCAGAAGGGCGACGGCTACGTGCCGGACCTGGCCACCAGCTGGGACACCTCGTCCGACGGGCTGACCTGGACCTTCCACCTCCGCTCCGGGGTGAAGTTCTCCAACGGCCAGGCCATGACGTCGGCCGACGTGGTGTGGTCCCTGCAGCGGGCCCACGACACCAACGGGCCGTGGCAGTGGGCGCTGGCGCCGGTGAAGAGCATCGCGGCCCCCGACGCATCCACCGTCGTGATCACCCTCGCGCAACCCTGGGCGCCCTTCCTGGCTGACGTCTCCCTCTTCTCAAGCGCCATCATGTCGGCCGCCACCTTCAAAAGCGCCACGCAGGCCACGATCTCCAAGAGCCCGATGGGGACCGGTCCGTACTACGTCGCGCAGTGGGTGCAGGGCCAGAAGATCGTGCTGAAGGCCAACTCCCACTACTGGCAGGCTGGACTCCCGAAGACAGCGGAGGTCGACCTGCCGTACGTTCCGGACGACAACACCCGCGCCATCCAGATCCAGTCCGGCCAGGTTGATGGGATCGATGCGCCGGCCTTCGCCCAGTTGGATCAGCTTCGCGCCGCCTCCAACCTCAACGTGTTGCTCGATCCGTCCACGGCCGTCGCCCTGCTCAGCCTGAACACGAAGCAGGGCCCGACGGCCAGCGTGCAGTTTCGCCAGGCGCTGGCCGACGCCATTGACTACCAGGGCCTGATCAAGACGATCGTGTTCGGCAACGCCAAGCCGGCCAACTCGTTCCTGCCGGAGACCACGCTCTTTTACAACGCGAGCCAGACGGGTTACTCCTTTGACCTCGCCAAGGCGAAGGCCCTGTTCGCCCAGTCCGGCGTGCCGGCCGGCACCACGCTCTCCCTGCTGGTCCGCAGCGGTAGCCAGGTGCAGCAGCAGACGGCGGTGGAGCTGAAGTCCGACTGGACTCAGCTCGGAATCAACCCGCAATTGGAGCTGCTCGACCCGGCGGCCGCGACCGCCCGCTACCGCCAGGATGACTTCCAGGTCGACATCACGGGCTGGACGAACGACATCCCCGACCCCGACGAGCTGACCACCTACGCGCTTGGCTTCACGCAGTCGGAGTCTTACCACAGCCAGTACCACTCGGCCGCCATGGACGCCCTGATCACGCAGGGCGAAACGACCCTGGACACGGCCAAGCGCCAGCAGATCTATAACCAGATCCAGCAGATGGCCATGAACGACCTGCCCATCATTCCGCTGTACTACGCCCCGTACACGGTGGCCCTGTCCAAGAAGGTGAGCGGCTTCGTCCAGATGACGACCGGCCCGTGGCTGTTCGCCAACGTGACCGTCCAGCCGTGAAGCAGCTGCAATACGCCGCAAGGCGTATCGTCCAGATGATCCCGGTCCTGGTCCTCGTCACCATCGTCAGCTTCTTCCTGCTGAAGCTGCTGCCGGGTGACCCCGCGGCGATGGTGCTGGGCGACAAGGCGAGCGACGCCGCCATCGCGGCGTTCCGCCACCAGCTGGGCCTCGACCAGCCGCTGCTGGCGCAGTACCTGCTCTACGTCCAGCACCTGGCCACAGGCAACCTGGGCACGTCGATCATCTACAGGACGCCCGTGATGGAGCTGATGGGACCCAGAGCCGAGGTCACCGGGTTTCTCGTGGTCTACAGCATGGTGCTGGGCATTCTTATCGCGGTGCCGCTGGCCTTTGCGGCGGCGCTGCACCGCGATGGGTGGCCCGACCAGCTGGTCCGGGTGGTGACAACGATCCCCCTGGTGTCGCCGACATTCTGGATCGGCCTGCTCCTGCTGCTGGTCTTCTCGGTCAAGCTGCACTGGCTGCCCGCCACCGGATTCGGCGAGAGCTTCGCTGACCACCTGGTCCACCTGTTCCTGCCCGCGCTGACCCTGTCGCTGTCGTTTGCGGCCCTGCTGGCCCGCAACCTGCGGGCGGCCATCCTGGACGCGCTGGGCCGCACCTTCGTGGACTTCGCCCGCGCCAAGGGGCTGCCGCGGCGGGTGATCCTTTACCGGCACGTGCTGCGGGCCGCCCTCGTCTCCATCGTCACGATCGTCGGCCTGCAGCTGTCGTTCGCCATCGGCGGCGCCGTGGTCACCGAGACGGTGTTCGCCCTGCCCGGCCTCGGCACGTGGATGGAACAGTCGATCTTTGCCCGCGACTACCAGGTGGTCCAGTCGCTGACCTTCATCTTCGCGGCCGGAACCATCGTGATCAACCTGCTGACCGACCTGACCTACTCGGTCCTTGACCCGCGGGTGACGGTGGACTAGGGGGGCTCGCGCAATGGCTGTGGCCGAAGCGGTCGCATCATCCCCGGCACCCCGGCGGCGGCGCCTGCAGCCGTCGCTGGCGGCCGGTCTGGTGATGCTGGCCGTCCTCGTGGTGGTGGCGGTCGCAGCGGGCCGCATCGCCCCGTACCCGCCCCTGGCGCAGAGCTTCAGCCAGGCCCTGCTGCCGCCGAGCGCCCAGCACCTGCTCGGGACGGACAACTACGGCCGGGACGTCTTCTCCAGGGTCCTGGCGGCCACGCGGATCGACCTGGAGATCGGCCTGCTCGGCACCCTGTTCCCATTCCTGCTCGGGTCGGCCCTGGGGGCCATCGCCGGCTATGCCGGGGGGCTGGCCGACGCCCTGATCATGCGGGTCGTGGACGTGATCATCGCCTTCCCGTTCCTGGTCCTGGTCATCGCCTTCGTCGCCTTCGTGGGCGGGGGAACGGCCAACGTCGTCGTGGCCCTGACCATCGGCGGCTGGGTCGGCTTCGCCCGCCTCGTGCGTGGCGAGATCCTGGTCCAGCGCCAGATGGAATACGCCGACGCCACGCGCCTCCTGGGGTACAGCCGGAGCCGCATCCTCTTCCGCCACCTGCTCCCCAACGCCATTCCGCCGGCCCTGGTCTTCGCCGTATCCAGCATCACGCTCAACATCCTCACCGCCGCGGCGCTGGGCTTTCTGGGCCTTGGCGTCTCTCCGCCCACGCCCGAGTGGGGCCTGATGATGTCCGAGGGCGAGACCTTCCTCTTCCAGGCCTGGTGGATTGCCACGATGCCAGGCCTGGCCTGCCTGTTCGCCGGCTTGACCTTCACGCTGCTGGGCGACGGCGCCTCCGACCTCCTGCGGGTGCGGGGCCAGTGAACCCGCTGCGGGCTGCCGCCCGGGATCCGGTGCTGACCGTGGCCGACCTCTCGGTCGAGATCCCGACGCCCCGGGGCGTCGTGCGGGCCGTCCGCCACGTCTCCATCGAGGTCCGCCCGGGTGAGACCTTCGCCCTGGTCGGGGAATCGGGTTCAGGCAAGACCATGACCTGCCGGGCCATCCTGCGCCTTGTCCCGGCGCCTGGCCGGATCACCGGCGGCTCTGTGATCTATGGCGGCGACGACCTCGTCACGCTGCCCGAATCGGCCATCGACCGGATCCGGGGAACCGGCATCAGCATGATCTTTCAGGATCCGATGACCGCCCTGCACCCCATGCTCACCGTCGAGCAGCAGATCTGCGAGACCTGGGGCCGTGGCCTACCGCGGCAGCAGGCGCGGGAGCGGGCCACCGAGCTGCTCCGCCAGGTGGGCCTGGCCGACGCCCAGCGGCGGTTGCGCGATTACCCGCACCAGCTGTCAGGCGGGCAGCGGCAGCGCGTGATGATCGCCATCGCCCTGGCGCGCGGCCCGGACCTCCTCATCGCCGACGAGCCGACCACAGCCCTGGACGTGACCATCCAGGCGCAGATCCTCCGACTGCTCAAGGACCTGCAGCAGCGGCTCGGCATGGCGCTGCTCCTGGTCACCCACGATCTCGGCGTGGTGGCCGACATCGCGGACCGTGTCGCCGTCATGTATGGCGGCCAGGTCGTGGAGAGCGGGCCCGCCGCCTCGCTGCTGCGCGCCCCCCGGCATCCCTACACCGTCGGGCTGCTGCGCTCGATGCCGCCGATCAGCGCAACCAGGCAGCCGCTTGAGCCGATCGAGGGCATGCCCCCCGACCTGGCGGCGCTGCCGGCCGGTTGCCCGTTCGCCCCCCGCTGCCAGTGGGCCACCGATGACTGCCGGGCGGGTGAGATCCCGGTGGTGGCAGTGGGACCGGACCACATGAGCCGCTGCCGGCTGGCCGACGCGATGGAGGTGCGGAAGGACGGTGAGGCCCATGGGCTCCATCTCATCCGCTGAGGGCGAGGTCCTGATGGAGGTGCGCGGTCTCGCCAAGTCCTTCGAGCTGCCGCACCACGTCATGGACCGCCTCCGGGGCCGGCCGGCCCTGCGGGTCCACGCCCTGCGCGATGTCTCCCTCACGCTCCGCCGGGGCCAGACCCTGGGTCTGGTCGGGGAGTCCGGATGCGGCAAGTCCACCCTGGCCCGCTGCCTGGTCGGGCTGCTCCGGCCGGACAAAGGGCAGGTCCTCTACGCAGGCAGCGACCTGACGGGCCTGGACCATACGGGCTGGCTCCCCTACCGCCGCCGGCTGCAGATGGTCTTCCAGGATCCGTTCTCGTCCCTGAACCCCCGCCAGCGTGTGGGGGACGCCCTGGGCGAGGTGCTGGCGGTGCACGCGCTGGTTCCGCCCGCCCAGCACGCGGCGCGGGTGGCCGAGCTGCTGGGCCAGGTCGGACTGGCCGCAGCCGATGCGGGCAAGTTCCCAGGCGAGTTCAGCGGCGGCCAACGTCAGCGCATCGCGATCGCCCGGGCCCTGGCCGTGGGACCGGAGCTCCTGGTGGCCGACGAGCCGCTGTCCGCCCTC
>DATLTP010000046.1:0-11820 GCA_035533535.1 Bacillota bacterium
CCTCCGCATGGTGTGAACATTTCCATCAGCGTAGAGATAACCCAGGACGTATGCGAGACCCGGAGTGAGTCGGTCAGGGAAGTAGATTTGATCGTTAAGAGCCGATCCGTACTGGTCGCGCTCGTAGTGCACAGGGCGCAACTCCACGAGTGGCGCGTCCACGGCCTCACCCAGGAACGTGAGCACCTCGTCGCCCACGCCGAGCTCGCGCATGGGCACCGTGGCCAGGCGGCCGTCACGCAGCACCCCCATCTTGTGGTCGGGGGTGACGTCGACCTGGAACCCGCGCGCCGTGGTCACGCGCAGGAGCGGCTTGACGCCGTTGCGGAAGGCCCAGGTCAGCGGGCGCGGGCCCTCGTGCGTCAGGGCCTGCATGGGTTCGCCGGCCTCAAGCCGGTCCGCCAGCTCCGCGGCAGGGATCAGGCCGCGATCCGTGGCGATGCGGACGTCCGGGCCAAAGCAGCCGCCCTGGATCACGGCCCCCGTGGCGGTGCTGTACACCTCGCCCCAGGACACAGGGCCGCTGGCCGTGCCGTTGACGCCCCGCACGTAGCTGCCGCGCGGGCGCAGGCTGGAGAGGTTGACGCCCACGCCGCCGCCGCGGCTCATGATCTCCACCATCAGGCCGACGCTGTCCATGATCCCCCGCCGGCTGTCCTCCGGCGACGGGATGACGTAGCAGTTGGAGACGATCACACCGGATGAGAGGAAGGAGTGGTCCTCCTCCACCTCGAGGTCGTAGACGGTGCCGCAGTACGGCAGGCTCTCCACCGACTCGATGGCGCGCCACGCCACGCCGCGGTAGGTCTCGCGGCGCTCGCGCACGAGCACCTGAGAGCCGCCGCGCGGCGACCAGCCCACCGGCTCGTCCTTGCTCACATGCCAGGCGGGCCCGGCGCCGCCGTCGAGGCCGCCAACCAGGTCCCCCTCGGTCAGCTCAGCCGCGCGCACCCAGGCCGCCGCGTCGCCGCCGCTGCGCCGCGCCAGCACCGGATGGTTGCCAGTCAGGCGCAGCAGGCCGCCGCCTGCGACCATGATCCGATACATGGGCTCGTCCGCCTCGCGCGCGAAAACACGCGTGACGATCCGGGCCCGCCCCTGGCCCGTGATCACGTAGTCGCGCACGTCGATCTCAGCAATGGGCACCTCGCCGTCAGGGGTGAGTACCGGCTGGTCCGGCGGCAGGCAGTTGTAGAACGTGACCTTTTGGCCCGTACCGGCGCCCGCCAGGATGCGGCCGCCGGGCACGAACTTGAACCCGTCCAGGGCCTGGCGGAAGCGGGTGGTCCACTCCCCGCGCACCGCCGGGTCCTCGACTTCGGCGATGGCCGCGGCCACGCGGTCCCACATCTGCTCTGGCGCCGACTCGACTGCCTTGCCGTCTTCATCCTTGCGCGCATATCGATCCATGAAGACGTCTTTCCGGATGCCCGAAAGCTCCAACAAGCGCACCCCCTTCTGTGAGTGCCTCCATGCACGTCCCCAACCGCCGCTCCCCCGCGCTGGCGCCGTCCCTGCCGCCAAAGCCCGAGTGCGTAAGCCCATGATAGAGCGAACTGACGTTCGCCATCAACCGGGCAGCTAGTCACCCCGCCCCTGGCTGAGGAGCCGCTCCAGCTCCTCGCGAAACCGCTCCAGGTCCTGAAACTGCCGGTAAACCGACGCGAAGCGCACGTAGGCCACCTGGTCGAGGCCCTGCAGGCGCGCCATGACCGCCTCGCCGATCTCGCGGCTGGGCACCTCGCGGTCGAAGCGGGCACGGAGGTCGCGCTCCACTTCCCGGACGATCCGCTCCAGCTCCTCGGTGGGCACCGGACGCTTTTCGCAGGCCACCATGAGCCCCCGCAGCACCTTGTCGGAGGAGAAGGCGTCGCGCCGCCCGTCTTTCTTCACGACCACGAACGGGCGCACCTCGACCTTCTCATAGGTCGTGAAGCGTGCCTCGCAGCGCAGGCACTCGCGGCGGCGGCGGATGACGGCGCCATCCTCCGTCGGGCGCGAATCGAGCACCTTGCTCTCGCTGTGGCCGCATTCGGGACACCGCACCGATCCTCGCCTCCCGCGGACCCTTCTGCCAGGTGGGGTTGAGGCACTTATCCCCAGACTTATCCCCACAGGTAGCGTACCAACTGCACCTTATACGCTACAGGTAGCGGTCTAAGGGTTAGACCCGGCCCCGAGGATTCCTTGCGCTGTCGAAGACTTTTGCTGAAAAACACGAATGTTAGCGAATAACAAAAAGCGGCGTCGCCCGAGGGCGACGCCGCTTAGGTTGGACGGGGGTTTCCCTCAGTGGCCCGGCACGAAGCTCGCCCAGTGGGCGAAGACATAGAACGCGTTGGGCAGGATGCCGATGGCCACGACCCCCACCGCCGCCACGGCAAGGCCAACGCCCATGACCGCGCTGGGCCGCTTGACCCTCGCCGGAGCGCCCTCTGGCGCCGGCCGCAGCCACATGTTGCGGACGACGTTCCAGTAGTACCCGACGGAGATGGCCGAGTTGACGGCCAGGAACAGGGCCAGCCACGTGTAGCCGCCGTTGACCGAGGCCGAGAAGAGCCCAAGCTTGCCCATGAAGCCCGCCGTGGTCGGGATGCCGACCAGGGAGGCCAGGAACAGCGTGAGGAGGCCTGCCAGCCACGGACTCCGCTGGCCGAGGCCCGCGTAGTCGGCGATGTCGTCGCCCTGGCCCTGTACGGACAGCGCGGCGATGATCGCAAATACGCCGAGCGTCATGAACAGGTAGGCGAACAGGTAGAACAGGACCGCGGACAGCCCCTGCTGGGTCACGACGGCCAGGCCGACCAGGATATACCCGACCTGGGCCACGGACGAATACGCCATCAGGCGCTTGAAGTTGTTCTGCCAAAGGGCCGTCACGTTGCCGACCGTCATCGTGAGGGCGGCGAGCACGGCGATCCAGATGCCGAAGCTGGACGAAAGGGGCGCCATCCCGGTGAAGACGATGCGGATTATGGCAGCCATGCCCGCGCCCTCGGAGACGGCGGCAAGGAAGCCCGCGAACGGGGTGGGCGCGCCCTCGTACGTGTCCGGCGCCCAGAGGTGGAAGGGAACCGCCGCGATCTTGAAGGCGAGCGCGCCCAGCACGAAGCCGAGCGCCAGCAGCGCCACCGGCGCCATCTGGCCGTGCAGGGCCGTGCCGAGTCCCGCCGCGATGCCAGGAATGCTGGTTGTGCCAGTCAGACCGTAAACGAGCGACAGCCCGAACAATAGGACCGCCGAGGCCAGGGCCCCGTTAAGGAAGTACTTGATGCCGGCCTCGTTGCTCTTGGGGTCCTCGCGGAAGAAGCCCGCCAGGACATAGGAGAGTATCGAGAGCAACTCCAGCCCGATGTACAGCATCACAATGTCCCAGGCGATGGCCATGAAGATGGCGCCGGTCGTCGCCAGCAAAAGCAGGGCGTAGAACTCCCCGATGCTGACCCCCCGGGACTGAACGAAGTCGAGGCCCGTCAGGGCCACCACCAGTGCGGCCGCCAAGAACGTGACGCGGAAGAAGGTTGAAACCGGGTCGAGCCGCACCATGCCCGCCAGGGCGGTGCCGCTGCCGCCGGCGTCCGCCCAGGTAAGGGCGAGCGCCACCACGATGCCGAGAATGCCCAGGTAGCCGAGCGGCCGCTGGCGCTCCTTCGCGATGAAGGCCGTCAGCAGGATGAGCAGCATCCCGGTGCTGGCGAGGACGATCTCCGGTCCCACGGAACCGAAGTCAACCGGCATGCCTACTTCACTCCCAGGTGCGCCACGAACTGCTGCACGGGACCGTGCAGGACGTGGATGATCGATGCCGGGAAGAGCCCGAGCAGGATGCAGAAGGCCATCAGCGGCACCAGGGTCACAAGCTCGCGCCGCGTGATGCGGGGCAGGCCCTTCCACTCTTCCTTCTCCGGGCCCATCAGGATCTTCTGCATCATCCAGAGGTTGTAGCCCGCGATCAGCACGATGCCGAGGATCGCCCAGAACACGGCGATCCGGAAGACGGTGAACGTGCCAGCGAGCACGAAGAACTCGCCAATGAACCCGGACAGGGCCGGCAGCCCGAGGTTGGCCATCCCCGCAAAGCCGAGGATGCCGCCGCCAGTCCCGAGCGTCGTGTACATTCCGCCAAACCGCGTCATCTCACGCGTGTGCGTGCGGTCATAGAACACGCCGACCAGCAGGAAGAGCATACCGGCGACGAGGCCATGCGAAACCATTTCGAAGATGGCCCCGGTCACCGCAAGCTGCGTGCCGGCCGCGATGCCCAGCAGCACAAAGCCCATATGGCTGACCGACGAATAGGCGACCAGCTTCTTGAAGTCGTGCTGCGCCGTCGCCGCCAGGGCGCCGTACACGATGTTGATCACGCCGAGCACGGCGATGAAGGCCGCGAAGTGCGATGCCGCCGCCGGCAACAGGTAGTGGGAGACGCGGATAAAGCCGTAGGCGCCGACCTTCAGCATGACCGCGGCCAGCACAACGGACCCTGCCGTCGGGGCATCCACGTGCGCGTCGGGCAGCCACGTGTGCAGGGGCACCACGGGCAGCTTGACGGCCAGCCCCGCGAAGATCAAAAGGAAGATCCAATCCTGCCATTGGACCGGTACGTGCTGGGTCGTGACCAGTTGCGCCAGGGCCGGGATCGAGAACGTCTGCTGCCCGGTCTGGAAGTACAGGGCCAGGATCCCGACCAGCATGACGACGCTGCCAGCCACGGTGAAGATCAGGAACTTGAGGGCCGAGTACTCGCGCCGGCCATGGCCCCAGATCCCGATGATGAAGTACATCGGAATCAGCATCACGTCGAAGAAGAAGACGAACAGGATCAGGTCCTCGGCGCAGAAGATGCCGAGCAGCGCCGTCTGCAGGAGCAGGAAGAGCGTATAGAACAGCTTGACCCGGTCCGTGATCCCGAAGGCGGCGATCGCGGCGATGATGCCGATGACCGCCGTCAGGCCCAGCATCACCAGCGACAGCCCGTCCACCGCCAGGAAGTAGGTCACGTGCAGGGCCGGCATCCAGGGCGCCTGCTCGACGTACTGGAAGCCCTGCCCGGCGTGGAAGCCCAGGGCGATGATCAGCACGCAGAGCGCCGACAGCGAGAGGAAGACCAGCGCGACGGCGCGCGCCGTCTTCGCGGCCGCCTCCGGCACAAAGAGCGTGACCAGTGCCCCGAGCAGGGGCAGGAAGATCGCGGTCGACAGCCACGGAAAACCCTGCACCGCGCTACCCTCCAATGAGCTGCAGGGCGATCAGGCCGACCGCCACCGCAAGCAAGAGCGTCAGCATGTAAGCCTGGGCGCTGCCGTCGGCCAAGACGCGGCCCGCGCGGCCGAGCAGCCCCGCCAGCGCGCCGAGGCCGTTGACGATGCCATCGACCACGTAACGGTCGAAGGCGGCCGCGATCCACGCGACCCCAAGCACGATGTACATCAGCGCCAGCCCGAGCTGGTCGAAGTACCACTTCTGCTTCAGGAACACGTACAGCGGCTTGAGCGCGCGGATGGCCGCCACCCGGAACTCCGTGCGCCCGCTTCCGTAGATCAGGGCGCCAACCAGCACGCCGAGCAGCGGGAAGGACAGGGTCAGGACCGTGGCCCCGGCCCCGCCGTCGGCCGGCGTGTACCCGGGCGAGAGGAAACCACCGAAGCCGCCGGACACGAACAGGCCCAGCAGCGCCGCCGGGACGGCCATCACCCAGAGCGGGACCGTCATGACGGCCGGCGACTCATGCGCGTGGTCGTAGGTGTGCTGGTCGCGCGGCTTGCCGAAGAACGTCAGCAGGCACGCCCGCGTCATGTAGTAGGCCGTCAGGAACGCGCCGAGCAGCCCGAGCCAGAACATGATCGGGTAGGGCGAGTTGTAGGCGGCCGCCAGGATGGGATCCTTGCTGAAGTAGCCCGAGAACGGCGGGATGCCGGCCAGGGCCAGGGACGCGATCAGGAAGGTGATCGAGGTGGCCTTCAGCTTGCGGAAGAGGCCGCCCATCTTGTGCATCTCCTGCGTCTCGACGGCGTGGATGATGGAGCCGGCGCCGAGGAAGAGCAGGCCCTTGAAGAACGCGTGCGTGATCAGGTGGAACATGCCAGCCGCCATCGACCCGGCCACGCCCATACCGAGCATCATGTAGCCGAGCTGGCTGACCGTCGAATAGGCCAGGACCTTCTTGATATCCGTCTGCACACACGCGATGGTGGCCGCCATGAAGGCTGTGATGGCGCCGATGTACCCGACCCAGACCAGGGCCGAGGGCGCCAGCTGGAAGATGGGATAAGTCCGCGCCACCAGGTACACGCCGACGGCCACCATGGTGGCCGCGTGGATCAGGGCGCTGACGGGCGTGGGGCCGGCCATGGCGTCCGGCAGCCAGATGTGCAGCGGCAGCTGAGCGGACTTGCCGAGGGGGCCCATGAAGACCAGCAGCACGATCGCCGTCAGGACCGCGGGCGCCAGGGCGGCCGCGTGCAGGGCCGGCGCCAGCTGGTCGAACTGGAACGTGTGCGTTACGGAGAAGATCCACCAGATGCCGGCCATCAGGCCCACGTCACCGATGCGCGTGACGAGGAAGGCCTTCGTGGCCGCCCGGGCATTGCCCGGATCCTTATACCAGTGGCCGATGAGCAGGTAGCTGCAAAGGCCCATGATCTCCCAGGCCATCAGGAACAGCAGGAAGTTGTCCGCGATGACGGCGACCAGCATGGCCGTGACAAACAGGTTCACATTGCAGTAAAAGCGGTTGAACTCGGGGTCCTTGTGCATGTACCCCATCGAGTAAATCTCGATCATCCACGCGACCAGCGGCACCATGCCCAGCATCACGGCCGAAAGCGGGTCGATGGTGAAGCCCATCGGCACGCTGTAGGGGCCGATCTGGAGCCAGGGGACGCTGACGTGGGCCCGCGCGCCGCCCGCCGCCTGAATCAGGATCGTGACGCCGAGCACGGTCGCGATGCCAAGGGCGACGACGCCGAAATAGGCGGCGCGCTCCCCGAGGCGGCGCCCGGCGAACACGGTCAGTATGTAGGCTGCAAGGGGCAGCGCCGGCACGATCCAGGCGTATCCGACCACCCGCGAGACCACCTCTCATCCGAAGCCGTGATGCACGGGCGGAACCCGTGCATCCATCCAGCGCAACGCAACCGGTCGGTCGGACGCGCGCAGGCGCGTCCGTCACGAATCACCGGCCTCTGGCTCACCCGCGCAGCAGGTTGACCTTGTTCACGTCGACGACGCCCCGGCGCCGCACGACCATGATGATGATGGCCAAGCCCACCGCGGCTTCCGCGGCGGCCACCGTCAGCACGAACAGCGCGAACACCATGCCGCGCATCTGGTCCGCTGCCGGCATGTACCGCGCGAACGCCACGAGGTTCAGGTTCACGCCGTTCAGCATCAACTCGATGCCCATCAGGATCTGGATGGGGTTCGTCCGGCGCAGGGCCGTCCAGAGCCCGATGGTGAACAGGAGCCCCGCCAGCACCAGGAAGTCCTGCAGGGGAACGCCGCTCATCGCTCACCCGCCTCCCGCCGCGTCAGCACGATGGCGCCAACCAGGGCGCCCAGCAGCAGCACCGAGGCGACCTCAAACGGCAGTGCGTAGGTCTTGAACAGCCCGTTGCCGATCAGGGTCACGGTGTCGCCGGGCGCCGCCTGCGGGGCGACGGGCCACGGCACCCGCAGCACCGCCAGCATGATGACGGCGAACACCAGCATGCCGACCAGCAGCGGCAGCAGGCCGAAGTACGGGGAGGCCAGGCGCTGCAGGATGTTCTGCGGGACCTCGCCCTTGAGCTCGGACAGCTCAGACAGCATGATCGCGAAGATGATGACGGTCATGATGCCGCCGGCGTAGACCAGAAGCTGCACCGCCGCCACGAAGTCGGCCTGCAGCATGTAAAACATGCCGGCGACCAGGCTCAGTACGAACGCCAGGTACAGGGCGGCATGCGTGATCACCTGGGCGGTGGCCACGCGGTAGGCGCCAAACACGATGCCGACCGCGAGGGCCACGAAAATCACCTGGGGCCAGTCCAACGCGCTCACCTCCCGCCGCGCGGGTCCGACGTCGTGATCTCCGGCATGCTCTGGCCCTCCGCGATGCGGATGGCCTTGCCGGTCTTCCAGAGATCGATGAGCTGCTCCTTGTTGAACTTCAGGTCCTGCACCTGGTACGTCGAGAGCTCAGCGACGTCCAGCATCTCAAGGGCGTCAAACGGACACGCTTCGATGCAGAGGTTGCAGACCATGCAGTGCGACAGGTCCAGCGTGAAGGTGTGCGGCCACGGCTTCTTCTTTTTGGTCTCCGGGTCGACAGCCTGGTCGATCTCGATGCAGGTCGGTGGGCAGGTGCGCTCGCACAGGCCGCACGAGGTGCAGTTGAGCCAGCCGCTCTCCTCGTTGACCTTGAGCACGGGCACGCTGCGCGAGCCGGTTGGGTACTCCGGCTTCTCTTCGGGATAGAAGATGGTGATCGGGCGCGCCGTCAGCTCGCGCGCCGTGATGGCGTGTCCAACCACCATGCTCTTGACGGTGTTCCAGACGGTCCGGGCAAGGCCCATGGTCAAATCACCTCACGAGGGCGATATAGGCGCCCGTGCCCAGGATATTGACGAGCGAGAGCGGGATGAGGAACTTCCAGCCCAGGTCCATCAACTGGTCGATGCGCACACGCGGCAGCGTCCAGCGGATCCACATGGCCACGAACACCAGAATGTAGGTCTTGAGCAGGAACCAGATCCAGCCGGGCAGGAACAGCGGGCCGTGCCAACCGCCAAGGAACAGCGTCGTCGCGAGGGCGCAGCTGGTGAACAGGCTCCCGTACTCGGCGAACGGGAACATCGCCCAACGGATTCCGCTGTACTCGGTGAAGTAGCCGGCAACCAGCTCGGACTCGGCCTCGGGCAGGTCAAACGGCGTGCGGTTGGTCTCCGCAAGCGCCGCAATGTAGAAAATGATGAAACCGATGATCTGCGGGAACAGGAACCAGTGCGCCGACTGCTTGGCCACGATGGTCTCCAGGGACAGGGAGCCCGCCGCCAGCACGACGCCGATCGTCGAGAGGATGGCCGGGATCTCATAGGAAAACAACTGGGCGCCGGCGCGCATGGCGCCCAGCAGCGAATACTTGTTGTTGCTCCCCCAGCCGGCCATGAAGACACCGAGCAGCCCGAACGACGTGATCGAGGCGATGAAGATCAGGCCGATATTCATGTCCTGGATGATCAGGTGCTGGCCGAACGGGATGGCGATGAAGACCATGACCGCCGGGGTCATCGAGACCAGGGGCGCCAGCCACCAGACGAAGCCGTCCTTGCCGCCCGGCCGGAAGTCTTCTTTTGAAAACAGCTTGATGCCATCGGCCAGGGACTGCAGGGCACCGCTCGGGCCGCCGACGCGCAGCGGGCCGACCCGGCGCTGGATGTGGCCGGCGATCTTGCGTTCGAGCCAAATCAGCACGAAGGCGTTCAGGGCGACGTAGGTGAGCACCGCGATCGCCTCGAGCACCGCCGCCAACACGTCGTTCACGGGCGAGCCTCCTCATTCCAGCGTCCGGGCGCCCGCCGGGTCGCGGGCCGCGAGGGCCTATGCAGCGGTCGGCCTGGGTCAGCCGTCATCCCTGGGCTGCGGGCCGGGCGGGGCATCGGCCGGTTCCAGCGGCCGACCGCACCAGCTGCGTCCGGCATGTGGCCGACCATCCGCGAAATTACCTGTCGACCTCGCCCATCACGACATCGAGACTGCCGAGGCTGGCGATCAGGTCGGCGATCTTGACGCCCTTGCCCAGAATGGGAACCAACTGCAGGTGGCTGAACGTGGGCGCCCGCCACTTCAGGCGGTAGGCCGTGGGACGGCCGTTGCTCACCAGGTACACGCCGACCTCGCCCCGCGGCGACTCCTGGCGGGCGTAGTAGTCGCCCTGGCGCGGCCGCACCGTGGGGCGGGCCTTCCCGAGCACAGGACCGTCCGGCAGGCGCTTGATCACCTGGCGGATGATCTTGATGCTCTCCTTGATCTCCATCATCCGGACCAAGGCGCGGTCATAATTGTCGCCGTTCTTGCCGGTCGGCACGTCGAAGTCCAGCTGGTCGTACACGAGGTACGGCCGGTTCTTGCGCAGGTCCCACTTCAGGCCAGTGCTGCGGAGGACGGGCCCGCTTGCGCCCCAGGCGATCGCCTGCTCCTGGGTCAGCACGCCGGTGTCCTTGGTGCGATATATGAAGATCTCATTTTCGATCAGGAGCTTCATGTACTCGGGCCAGGCTTCCTTCTCCATGAAGTTGAGGTAGGCCTCGAGCTCCTTCAGCCAGGCGTCCGTCACGTCATTGCGCAGGCCGCCGACGCGGTTATACGCGTACAGCATCCGGGCGCCCGTCGCCTTCTCCATGAGCAGGTAGCCGGTCTCGCGGTCCCGGAAGCCGTAAAGGAACGGCGTGAACGCGCCCAGGTCCATGCCGAAGGCGCCGTACCAAAGCTCGTGGCTGATGATGCGCTGCAGCTCGCAGAACAGGACCCGCAGCCACTTGGCCCGCTCGGGCAGCTCGATCTCGCCCAGTGTCTCGATGGCCTCGCAGACGCAGACCTCGTTGGCGATGGCCGCGAGGTAGTCGTTGCGGTCGGAGAAGGGCACGACGCCCGGCAGCGACCAGGCCTCGACGATCTTTTCGAAGTTTCTGTGCAGGTAGCCGATGTCCGGTTGGGCTTCGACAACCTCCTCGCCGTCCAGGGTGACGACGACACGCAGCACGCCGTGCGTGCTGGGATGCTGCGGGCCGAGGTTCAGGGTCATCAGCTGGCTCTGCAGCTCCGTCGCCATGGCCAGCGCCTCCTTGTAGGCACAAACCCGTGGTCCATCCGGGGACAAACCCGTTCTCGACTTGAACCTTGTGCCCGCCGGGGCGCGCCGCGGGCCGCGCCTGCGCCCCGTCCGGCTTTAGCGGACTCGCACCTTGCGCTCCCGCTGCTCGCGCGCGTCCTTGAAGTCCTTGCGCAGCGGGTAGCCGCCCGCGAAGCCCTCGGGCAGCAGGATGCGGCGCAGGTCTGGGTGGTGGTCGAATCGCACACCCAGCAGGTCAAACGCCTCGCGCTCGTGCCAGTTCGCGCCGGCCCACAGCCCGGTGACGCTCTCCACGTGGCATTCGCCCTCCGCCTTCGGCGCCCGCACCCGCAGGGCCACTTCGGCCGGGGTGGACGTGCTCGCCAGGTGGTACACGACCTCGATGGCGTCGGGATAATCCACGCCCGACAGGCAGGCGAGGTAGTCGCAGCGCGTCTCCGGCATGTCCCGCAGCTTCTGCGCCACATCGAGCAGCTGGTCGCGCTCAACCTCGATGCCGATGATGCGGAAGGTGCGGTCGTCGAACTTCACGCCCGTCAGGGTCTTCTCCAGGAAGGCCTTGATGGGCGCAAGCGCCGGATCCAGTGGCGGCGGTGGCGGCGGCGCCTTGGGCGCAGGCGCGGGACGGGCAGCCGGGGCGGGGGCGCCAGCAGCGGGGGCCGCCCCCGCAGCGCCGGCCCCCGGGGCAGCACCGCCCTGCGCGCGAGCCGCGGCCAGAGCCGCAGCCTTCGCCTTCGCGGCCGCGATCGCGGCCGCGCGGGCATCATCCGCGGCGGGCGCACCCGCGGCAGCCTCGACCGGAGCCGCGCCAGGGGCCGCAGGGGCTTGGGCTTCGCCGCCCTGGCCTGCCGCGCGGGCCGCAGCCATCGCCGCGGCCTTGGCCTTCGCGGCCGCGATCGCGGCCGCGCGGGCATCATCCGCGGCGGGAGCGCCGGTGGCCGGCGCTTCCCCGGTTGGGGCGGAACCGCCAGCGGCCTGGCCGTCGGCTG